>CAYSDO010000118.1:0-10527 GCA_964429665.1 uncultured Bifidobacterium sp. | reverse complement strand
CTTGGCTTCCTTGCCGAATTCGCGCTTGAACACGCCGATGGTCCCCGGTCCGCAAACATCGTGCGTCATGAGGACATCCGCCTTCACCCAAACATTGTCGCCTGCCTGCACGGAAGGTTTGCCAGCCGCGCGAGCGAGCAGTTTTTCAGTCAACGTCATACTCAAACAGGTTATCGAATCGGAATGACAACTTCAACAGTGCAAATGAGAGTGCGGGATCATCATTCGTTGTGCGGTTGTCTCATCGTTCCGGCCCGTGCGAAAAACCATTTGCTTGTCACCGCAGGAACGCATACGAATTTCAGGCTGACATTTTCGTGCGCGCGCACCGATAAACTCATGCAGGGCCGACTCAACATTTTCCAGGAAACGATGCTTCACTGGAATGATCTGCATCCTTACAATGCAGTTCATGTGGTCCGCATCCCCGGCGTGCCGGACAAGGACCGGCTTGCGACCGTGGTGAATCAAACCCTCGACGCGCTCGGGCTTGCTCAACTTAGAATTGACCGTGAGGGCGGGTGTTTCAGCTACGAACGCACAGTGCCGCCTGTTGAAATAAAAATCGTTCCAGCAGGCGCTGACTGTCGGCTGGCGCTTGCGGAGGAAACAGCCTCCCAACTAAACCTGCGGTTCGACTGGGAGAAACCATTTTGTCCATTTCGATTTTTTGTTGTGCCGGAGTTGGGAGGGTTCTTCCTAGGGCTGGTTTATTTTCACGCCGCGGCGGATGCCGAGCCGATTGTTTTTCTGTTGAAGCGGCTGACAGAAAGCTACGCGGGCAAAACATCCGGTACCAATCTTCCGGTCTCAAGTGCAGCTCTTGATCTCCATCCGCCGTGCCGGGACAACCTGCTGCTGCGCAGGCCCGGATTGTTTTTCCGCAAGCTGGTCGCCCTGCCAGGCCACATTCGAAATCTGCGCCGCACCGCGCGCCTGCGTTACGCCGATCCCAATGACACACAAATTGGTTTCGCAATGTTCACATTGCCCCGGCAAGAACTCGACACGCTCGTTCAGACAGCGAAACGCTGGGAGGTCACGGTCAACGATCTCCTGCTCGCGCTGTTGTTCAAGGCGTTGATGCCATTTGCGAGCTTTCGCAAGCCGGGTTTAAAGCGGTCGGCGCTTTCCGTCGGTTGCATTGTGAATGCGCGCGCCGATGCCGGCCTGTCCGGCGAGAATGTTTTTGGATTGTTCCTCGGCTCGTTTGTTGTCACCCATGCTGCGCCGGAGGGAACCGGTTTGCGCGAACTGGCGGTGGACATCCGGACGCAAACGGCGCACATCAAGCGGCACAAGCTCTACCTGGGCGCGTCCATGGAAATGGCGTTTGCGCGGCGCATCCTGTCTTTCTACTCGACGGAACGCCGACGGAAGTTGTACCAGAAGAATTACCCGTTGTGGGGTGGCGTGACAAACATGAACCTGAATCCGCTCTGGCCGCAGACTGATGGCGCGTGGGATTATTTCCGCGCGGTCTCCACCGGCCCCGTCACACCGCTCGTTTTGTCCATTACCACGGCGGGCGATCACGCGAACGTGGGTGTGTCTTATCGTTCAACAGTTTTTTCCGCAACGGATGTGGACCGGATCCAAGGCAGCCTGCTCACGTGCATTTCGGAAATGGAGATGCCAGAGTGAAAAGGAGCACGGTCAATTCCTGGATGTCCGGAGTGGCGCTGTGGTGTGTCGGCGGCGCGATGTTGCTGCTGACCGGTTGTGCGAACGTGGAGCGGCACGGCCTTTCACCTGAAAGCGCGCGGCAGATCGAGGAAGCGATGATGCAGCGCAAGTTTGCACCGCCGCCTGAGCTGGCCGGGAAAATTCTTTCGCTCGATCCCAATCACGTAAGCGCAGCGGACGTGAGCAATGTCCTTTCTTTGTGCCCCGCGCCCCGCGTCATCAACATCCACGGCGGGATTCATCCCGTGCAGTTGCACATGGTATCATTTTCGGAATTCCTTATCGGCATGGGTTATCCCGGATCGAGCATCACGAATCCCGGCGACGGCACGTATTCCTTCAGTTGCTACGAGGACGCGGAAAAAATCACCGGTTGCGCAGCCTGGTTCTACGAGCGTGAGGCCATGCGGCCGATGCTCGTGGGTCACAGCCAGGGAGGGATGCAGGTGGTGAAAGTGCTGCACAAACTGGCAGGCGGGTCGGGACCGAAAATGCATGTTTGGAATCCGCTGACGTGGGAGCGCGAGGAGCGGTGCGACATCGCCGACCCGTTCACCGGACAGCCCCGGCCCGTCGTTGGACTCCATCTTTCCTATGCGACCGCAGTAGGCGCAGGCGGGATGACGAGGTTTCTGCCGAATCAATGGGACATGAGTTTCCGCCTGCGCGACATTCCGGATTCGGTGGACGAGTTCACTGGCTTTTGCAAGGGCCGCGATCTGCTCGGGGGCGACATGCTCGGCTACGGCTCGATCAACGAATACAGAGCCACCGGCAAAGCGGAAGTCCGCAACGTCTGGCTTCCCGAAGAATACCGGCACGGCAAAATACCGGACACGAAACATCTGCTTGAAAGTCCGGCAATGCGGGAATGGATCAACAACTTCAAACCTGAGAACAGTGCGCGTGAGACGCTCAGGCTTGACACGACATTTGAGGGTGATTCACGGCACATTCTTTGGGCCGCTGACGTGTGGTTCAGCATCAAGAAACATTGGGTGCTGGAACTGCAACACCTCGTTCGCGCCCGACATACTCAACAAAATGCCCACTGACGAACTATTCTGGCGACGCGTCGTCGTCTGCGCCGGTGCGCTGATCTATTGGGGCGGTGTTTATGTCCAGGGACGCCGCATCCGCAAACGCATCGGGCGCTCGCCCAATCTGAAACCGCGCGACACACGAGAGCGATTGCTCTGGGCCGGCTGGATGCTCGTCATTCTGGCGTGGATTGTTCAACCGCTGCTGCTCGGCAACAAGGCGGAATGGCCCGGGCTGCGCATACATCCGCAATGTTTGCATCCTGCCGGTTTGATTGGAGGCATCGTGTTCACGGTGGCGGGCTACGCGTCCACGATCTGGTGCTACGTCATCATGGGCAACTCGTGGCGCATCGGCATCAACCGGAAGGAGAAGAACGAACTCATCACCGCCGGACCTTACCGCCGCATACGGCATCCGATTTATGCGTTTCAATCCCTCATGCTCGCGGGCGCGGTGCTGTTGCTGCCGACGATCTGTTCCATCGCAGTGCTGTTGCTGCATCTGATCTGCGCAACAATAAAAGCCAGGGACGAGGAAACCTATCTGCTCGGCGTTCATGGCGACGCTTATCGCGAGTTCATGGCGAAGACAGGAAGGTTGTTTCCCAGATTTTGGTGAGGCTTCATGCGCAAAGCGCGAAGGCGCGGCTGGCATGGTTGAAATTAGATATTGGCAGCCGCGCGGGGCTTTGTATCGTGTGCGCCGCGATTTTTTAACCGACAAAACTTATGGCCAGAACCGAACGACACAGAATTCATAACCGCGAAGCGATTGCCGACATGCCCGAATGGATGAAGGAAAAAAACTGCCCGCACAAAAAGAAATACATGGCGGGCAAACGCATCCAGCCGAAGAATCTGACCGGCAAGGAAAAGCTCACCTACATTATTGACGAGTGCTTCCTCGCCTACAACTCCGCGCGCCTCAAGGAAGCCTGCCAACTCTTCACCGAGCGCATGTTGGAGAAAGACGTGACCATCGGCATGAGCGTCAGTGGCGCGTTGACGCCGGCGGGTCTCGGCTGCTCCAGCATCATCCCGCTCATCAAGGCGGGCTTCGTGGACTGGATCGTTTCCACCGGCGCGAATCTTTATCACGATCTGCACTTCGCGCTGAATTACCCGGTTCACTCCGGGAGCTTCAAGTTCGACGACACCGATCTGCGCGACAACGACCTCGTCCGCATCTACGACGTCGTGATTCCTTATTCCGACGGCTTGATGGCCACGGATGAATTGCTCCGCGAAATCCTCTGCCGCCCCGAGTTCCAAAAAGAAATGGGCACGACCGAGCTACATTATCTCATCGGCAAATACGCCGCTGAATGGGAACGCAAACATAAGCTCAAGGATGTTTCCGTGATGGCCGCCGCGTATCGCGCAGGCGTGCCATGCTTCACCAGTTCCCCTGGCGACTCGACCATCGGCATGAACGTCGCGGGCGTGGAATTGCGCGGCAGCAAACTGCGCGTGAACCCGTCCATTGATGTGAATGAATCCACCGCCATCGTCCTTGCCGCCAAACGTAGCGGTGGCAAGAGCGGCGTCGTCCTCTGGGGCGGCGGCAGTCCGAAGAACTTCACCCTGCAAACCGAGCCGCAGATTCAAGAAGTGCTACGCATGAAGGAAGTCGGGCAGGATTTCTTCATCCAGGTCACGGACGCGCGTCCTGACACCGGCGGTCTCTCCGGCGCAACGCCCGGTGAAGCCGTAAGCTGGGGCAAGGTTGACCCGACCAAGCTCCCGGACGCCATCGTCTGCTATACTGACACGACCATCGCGATGCCGTTGCTCACGCACTACGCCCTCGCCAAACGCAAGCCGCGCAAGTTGAAACGCCTCTACGATCAATTGCCCAAGATGATGAAAGCGTTGACGAAGGAATACTTCGTCCACAACAAGGTGAAGATGCTCGACGGCAGCGAGCCGAAGTATTGAACGAAGACAAATCCTGCGGCCAAAGGGATATCAAGTGCGGTTCAGGCATGCCTCCTGAACCGTACTTTATTGCTGGAACAGCCTTCAACGACATCTGCACGTAATTCCTCTTTTTTCTGGCGCTTGGACGGTGCTTCACTAACGTTGTCCGGCCTGGCATGAATCCGTTTTTATCCGGGCCGCCTATGCTGAATACAAAAATCTTGGGAGCAAAATGTCTCGCGCTTTCACTCGCGCTCTGCGGGGTGACATCCGCGCTTCTGGCCCAGAAAGTTCCCGTCACAGAAAAGTTTCTGCCCAACGGCCTCAAAGTCCTGCTGGTGGAGCGGCACGATGAGCCGTCGGTCGCAGGTGGATGGGTGGCCCATGTTGGCAGTTCCAATGAGCGCCCCGGCATCACGGGCATCGCGCACCTGTTCGAGCACATGATGTTCAAGGGCACGCCGACCATCGGCACCACGAATTATCCACGCGATCTGGAGATCATTGCCGAACAGGAAAAAATCCGCGACCAGATGCGCGAGGAGGACGAGAAGCAGCGCGCGGCCTACCGGCGCGGAGAGATTGACGACCTGCTGAAACCGGAAAACCGGTCGGAACGTTACAAGGAACTCGAGAAACAGTTCAACGCGCTTATTACGGCGCAGCGGCAGATTCTTGTGAAGAATGAGTTCGACAAAATTTACCGCTCCGGTGGTGGCTCCGGAATGAACGCCTACACGTCCGACGACATGACGGCGTATTTCATCAGCGTCCCTGCGAACAAGCTGGAACTCTGGATGTGGATGGAATCGGAGCGGATTTTGCGACCGGTGTTCCGCGAGTTTTATTCGGAACGAGATGTGGTGTTTGAAGAACGCCGGATGCGCACGGAGTCCACGCCGTTGGGCAAGTTCACCGAATCATTCAATGCGCTCTTCTGGGAGTCGCACCCTTACGGCTGGCCCACGGTGGGCTGGCCTTCAGACATTCCCGCCATCTCCAAGGCGCAGGCTGACGAGTTCTATGGCATCTACTATGCGCCGCAGAATCTGACACTGATTCTTGTAGGTGATTTCAAGACGGACGATGCCTTTGCCCAGATCACAAAATACTTCTCTCGCATCCCTGCGGGAAAAAAGAAGGCTCCCGACGTCGTCACTCTTGAAGTCAAACAGGTGGCTGAAAAGCGCATGTACGCCGAGGCGGAGACGAACCCGCTTGTGGACATTCTCTGGCACACGGTGCCGTTCGGACATCGGGATCATTACCCGCTTGAGATTCTCGGCAAGGTGCTCGCCACAGCCACGGGCCGGCTGCACAAGGGGCTTGTCTTGACGAATGAACTCGCCACCGATACATGGGCGGATCAAACCGCGCAGAAATGGGCAGGGTTGTTCAATGCGGGCGGAGAATCACGAGAAGGCCACAAGCCCGAGGAGGTCGAGCAGGCGATTTACGCCGAGATCGAGAAACTCCAACGAGAGCCCGTGCCGTCCGAGGAATTGCAGAAAGTGAAAAACAACATAGCTGCGGGTGAATACCGCCGACTTACCTCCAATTCCGCAATTCTCATGAATCTGATCCATAACGACGGCAACGGAAACTGGCGGGAGATAAACGACGCCAATGAAAAATTCCAGGCGGTGACTGCTGCGGACATCCAGCGTGTTGCAAAGCTATATTTTACAAAGGAAAATCGCGCGGTCGGCATCTACACGCGCAAGGCCGCAACTCCAAAATCTGACAAGCCATGAAGCAACCTTCCCTCCGCGCGTTCCTCGTTTTCGTGCTCACTGCAACAATTCTTTCCGCCTGTTCGTCGAGCAAAAGCGGACACAGTGCCATGTCTTCGAAAACGGCGTTCGTGGCCGGCATCCCGGATCGACCTGAAAAAATCCCCTTTCCACCCTTTGAGTTTCATCCGCCCAAGGTAGCGCCGTACCGGGTGCCGCTACAGAGCGGTCCTGTTGCTTACGTGGTGACCGATCACGAACTGCCGCTCGTCAACATTGCCATTTACGTCCGCACTGGCGACTGGCTGGAGCCGGAGGGAAAGGAAGGGTTGACTGGCATCTGTGGCGGGTTGCTTACGCACGCGGGGACGGCGACACGCACGGCGCAGGAACTGGAGGAGCGCCTGGCCTTTCTGGCCGCCCAGCTAAGTTCCAGCATTCGCGGTGCGGAAGGCACCGTGCAGTTGAATCTGCTTTCCAAGGACCTGGACGAAGGGCTCGGAATTCTTCGTGAAGTTCTCACCGCGCCGCGC
The DNA here is from genome assembly GCA_964429665.1 of uncultured Bifidobacterium sp. Lineage (GTDB taxonomy): Bacteria > Verrucomicrobiota > Verrucomicrobiia > Limisphaerales > JADLHS01 > JADLHS01. The sequence continues at coordinate 3,612 of CAYSDO010000118.1, read as the reverse complement.
TTCCAACAGGATCGAATTGATCTTCAGAAGCAGCAGGCGCTCCAGGGAATGCAGCAGCGCAACGACAGTTCTGCGAGCATTGAAGGAATCGAGTCAGGTTTTCTCGCCTACGGTGAAAAGTTCTGGGACAACCGCCATGTAACCAAGGCATCCGTGGAGTCCATCACGCGCGACGATCTGATTGCGTTTCACAAGAAATGGTTCTTCCCGTCAAACTTCATCGTTGCCGTGAGCGGGGACTTTGACCGCGACACCATGGTGAAAAAAATCGAGAAGCTGTTCGGCGACTGGCCTTGGGCTGGCACTCCTCCTCCGCCGATTCCCCAAAACATTTCCATGGCGCAGTCCGGCGTTTACCTCGTCAACAAGGATGTAAATCAGGGCCGCGTTTCCATGATGTTACCTGGCATCATGCGAACCAATGCGGATTACTACCCGCTCATCCTGATGAACGACATCCTCGGCGGCGGCGGCTTCACATCCCGCATCGTCAACCGCGTCCGCTCGGACGAGGGTCTGGCCTACTCCGCCGGATCGAGCTTTCCCGGCGGCATTTATTTCCCCTACGTCTTCTCGGCGAGTTATCAGTCCAAGTCGCGCACAGTTTCCTATGCTGCCTCCATCGTGGTGGACGAGATGAAACGCATCGCTGCTGAACCGGTGAAGGCGGACGAACTCGAAAATGCAAAACGCGGTTTCATCGAACGCCTGCCGCGAGCATTCGCGTCCAAGGCGCAGATTGCCAACATGCTTGCGAATGAGGAGTTCACCGGCCGCTACGCCACAAACCCCGATTTCTGGCAGACCGTCGTACCGCGCATGAACGCCGTCACGATTGAAGATGTTCAACGCGTCGCAAAAAAATATCTCACGCTCGACAAGCTTGTGATCCTTGTGGTCGGGCAGAAGGATGAAATTCTCAAGGGCCATCCGAATCATCCGGCGAACCTTGCCGATCTCGTTGGAGGAAAATTCACGGAACTTCCCTTGCGCGATCCAATGACGCTCCAGCCGATAACACAGCCGGCGGCGAAGTGAGCGGATTGGTGGCGGGTGGCCTGTGACTCCCAAACGAACGCGCATTGAATTGAATTGCGCCTTCGCGTCGCTCGCCTAAAGTTTCCGCCAGGTTCATGCTCACTTATTTCTGGATCGCAATCGGCGGTGCGCTGGGCAGCGTGGGTCGTTACTGGCTCAACGGCGTTGTCTCCGCGCGTTTTGGTGAAACTTTCCCGATGGGCACGCTCGCTGTCAACGTGGCTGGTTCGTTTGTCATCGGCGTACTCGGGGCGTTGACGATTCCCGAAGGCCGGCTGGGCGCGGAGGCTCGAGGGTTCGCGACCCAGTTCCTGATGATCGGCGTCTGCGGCGGGTTCACCACGTTTTCCTCGTTCAGTCTTCAGACCTTGAATCTCGTCCGCGAACGCGAGTGGCTTTATGCGGGCGGCAATGTGCTGGCCTCGGTGGTTCTGTGTCTGGTAGCAACGTGGCTGGGCTACCTGCTTGGCTCTGCGTTTAATTCCATGAAAGGACATTGATATGCAAATCCCACACGAAGCCGTCCTGCTGCGGATTTATATCGGCGAGAGCGATCGTTGGGAGCACAAGCCTCTCTACGAAGCCATCGTTCTCAAGGCCCGGGAGACACATCTGGCTGGCGCAACGGTTCTGCGCGGGCCGATGGGCTTCGGCAAATCGAGCCGCCTGCATACGGCAAAAATCCTCCGGCTTTCCGCGGACCTGCCCATCGTCATCGAAATCGTGGACAGCGAGGAAAAGATCAACGCCTTTCTACCGGTTCTGGATTCAATGATCGGCGGTGGCTTGGTGACGGTGGAGAAAGTGCGCGTCATCGAGTATCGGGGAAACTCTCCGAACTCCGCAGCCTGAATCCAGTCCGCGACTGTGACCGGTGATTGCCAGGCCTGTCGCAGCTCGTGAGATTTGTGATGGATTCTATGGAGAATTTTGGGAAACTGCGCATCGCATGAATTCAGTCCTCAAACTTTTACTCGAAGGCGGCAACCTCACCTCCGCCCAGATGGCGCAGTTGCTCAACCTCTCCGAAGCCGACGTGAATCAGCAACTCGCCGCGCTCAAGGCCGAGGGCGTCCTGCTCGGCTTCCGGCCTGTGCTGAATCTCTCGCACGAGGACACCGGCGTCGTCCGCGCCGTCATCGAAGTGCGCATCACGCCCGAACGCGGGGGCGGCTTCAATCGCCTGGCCGAGCGCATCAGCAAGTTCGACGAGGTGGAATCCTGCTACCTCATGTCCGGCGGCTACGACCTGCTGGTGTTCGTCAACGGCGCAAGCCTGCAAAAGGTCGCGGCGTTCGTCTCCGAAAAACTGTCCACCATCGAGGGCGTGCTCTCCACGGCCACGCATTTCATGCTGCGCTCCTACAAGGAACACGGCTTCCTGCTCGGCGGCAAAGCGGAGGAAAACGAACGGCTCAAGGTCGCGCCGTGACATTTAGCGGTGGTAGTTAGTCAGCTCAATCATCAGTGCTGTCAGCAGCAATGCCACGCAACTCAATAATCTAAAATCTATATGACGCTAGACCAATTCTGGACAATCGTTGAAAAAGTCCATAGCGATTCACGTGGTGATATGGATAAGAAGTGCGAACTGCTTGAGGTCGAATTGCGAAAGCTAACTTCAGAGGAAGTCCAAGATTTTCACAGATATTTCGATAAATGTATTGATCGCGCTTACACTTGGGAGCTTTGGGCAGCAGCCTACATCATTGGTGGCGGTTGTTCTGATGATGCCTTTTCCGATTTTCGCTCTACGCTCATATCAATGGGACGCGAGACTTTTGAAAAAGTCATTGCCGACCCACAATGGCTTGCCGAAATCAATTACGATGCTGAAAACGCCCACTACGAAGGCTATCAGTATGTGCCAACAAAAGTGGAAGAAGAGTTTGGTGGAGGCAAATCATCGCCTCGCTACCAAGCGCATCCCGCTGAACCCTCTGGCAAATCATGGGATGAAGACAAAGTGAACGAGCTTTATCCAAAGTTAGCGAAAAAATATTCTTACTCTGCAACAAAACACCGCCCCTGGTGGCAGTTTTGGAAGAACTGAAAGCATTTTCCCATGGATCAATCCCGTTACATCGCCAAGCACGTCGTCAATCTGACCAAGTCGGGCATCCGCGATTTCTTTGACATCGTCGCCAAGATGAAGGACGCCATCTCGCTCGGTGTTTAGATTTTACCCGGCGTTCTCGCGCAATTGCAGCCGCCCGTCCTCGTTCATCCGCAACAGATGCACCGTCGTCCTTCCGACCGCAGTCAGGCCAATGATTTCCCCGTCGCGATTTGCAAAGTGTTCCGCCCAATCGTCGAGCCGTGGATGAAACAGGCGCGTGAGCTTTTTGGTTTTAGGGGCAAGGCCGGAAAGGTTTGTGCCTTTGTGCAGATTGCAGTGATGACAGGCGAGCGCAAGGTTTTCCGAGGAATCTTTGCCGCCGTGTTGTCGCGGGATGACGTGTTCGATGTGAAAACGCAGCGGCTCGTAATCCTGATGTAGCCCGCAATATTCGCAGGAATTTTTTGCGCGCTGCCGGACGGATTGGCGCAGCCGGGCGTCCATCAGCCTGCCTT
>CAYSDO010000117.1:0-10527 GCA_964429665.1 uncultured Bifidobacterium sp. | reverse complement strand
CGAGTTCAAGGTTGAGAAGCGCTACTTGAATCTCCCCATAAAGAATGGAGCGCCGAAGCGCAAGGTCACCTTGTTGGTGGATGGGCAACCCGAGGTCAGGAACGACATTGAACTGGCCAATGCCGCGCCTGATTGGTGGGCTTTTGTGGATGTGAGTGCCTGGCGTGGAAGGACACTCACGCTGCAGGTGGACAGGCTGCCGGAGGATTCCCTCGCGTTGAGTGCGATCGAGCAGAGCGATTCCATCCAAGGTTCGGAAAATCTGTATCGTGAACCGCTGCGGGGACAATTCCATTTTTCCTCGAAGCGTGGCTGGAACAACGACCCCAACGGCCTGGTTTTCTACAACGGCGAGTATCACCTCTTTTACCAGCATAACCCCTATGGCTGGCCGTGGGGCAACATGCATTGGGGGCACGCGGTCAGCCGCGACCTCGTGCATTGGGAGGAAATCGGGGACGCACTCGCGCCGGACGAGTTCGGGCCGATGTTCAGCGGCAGTGCGGTCGTGGATTGGAACAACACCAGCGGCTTTGGCAAGGACGGCAGGCCGCCCCTCGTGTTGATCTACACCGCCGCCGGCAATCCCACTGTGCAATGTATCGCCTCGAGCATTGACGGCCGTACATTCACCAAGTTCAGCGGCAATCCGGTGGTGAAAGAGATCACGGGAGGCAATCGCGATCCGAAGGTATTCTGGCACGAACCCACCAAGAAATGGGTGATGACATTCTACGTTGAACTCAACAAAGTACACACGATCCACTTTTTGAGTTCGCCCAATCTCAAGGATTGGACCTACATGAGCCGAACCGAAGGGTTCTTTGAATGTCCGGACTTTTTTGAGCTGCCTGTGGACGGCGATGCCACCCACAAGAAGTGGGTGCTCACTGCGGCCAGCAGCGAATACATGATCGGGTCGTTTGATGGAAATGCGTTCACTCCGGAAACGCCCAAGCAGCCAGGGCATCGTGGCAGGGGATTTTATGCGGCGCAGACGTTCAGCGACCTGCCGGCGAAGGATGGTCGCCGCATTCAGATCGGCTGGCTTCAGACAGAGACAAAGGGCATGCCCTTCAACCAGTCCATGACGATTCCGTTGGAACTCAAACTCCTGAGTACAACTGGCGGACCACGGCTGGGCATGAATCCGGTAAAGGAGCTTCTTGCCTTGCGTTCGGGTTCTCAATCGGCGGGGAAGCTCACGTTGCGCGAGGGCGATGCGAATCCATTTGAGAAAGCCGACGCGGAATTGCTCGAAGTGCGCGCCGAGTTCGAGCCCGGACCCACGAGCGTTGTTCATCTGAGCCTGCGCGGTATTGCGGTTGGTTTCGACGCCGCCAAACAGGAGATCATTGTGAACGGGCATCCGACGTCCGCCCCGCTCAGAAACGGGAGGCAGAGATTGATCCTTTATCTGGACCGTACCGCAATCGAGGTTTTTGCCAGTGACGGGCTGACCTACGTGCCCATGCCCGTGTTCCCGGATCCCAAGAATCTTAAATGCCAGATCCATGTTACTGGCGATCCTGTGAAGTTCAGCTTGCTGGAACTCCACAATCTCCGCAGCATCTGGAAATGAACCCGTAGGGCAGGCCGCATCGCCAAATTGCATTCCGACTGCTCTGAGGATCGAGCCATGAACTGAACGACCAAGCTGGATGAGAACCAGATTGCGCAAACATTCTTTTCGGTTAAGGCGTGCCTTCACCTTGATCGAATTGCTGGTGGTCATTGCGATCATCGCCATTCTTGCAGCGATGTTGTTGCCCACGCTCGGAAACGCCAAGGAGCAGGCGCGCAAGACGGCATGCTTTAACAACAATCGTCAGATCATTATGGCCTGCCTGCTCTACGCGGACGGCCAAAATGGCCGGTTGCCTTGCGGCTCGATGGATACTCCCGGTCGCAACGCCAAGGGTTACATGACGTGGGACGAATTGGTTCTGCCGTATGGCGCGCCCACCAACATAATCGCCTGTCCGAGCCACAGGCTCGGGCGACGCCACTATTGGGTGAACGCCAACATCAACAACAGCGTCATGCAATACGGCAATTCAAAGCAAACCGGGGTGATGGCCCTGGGTTTTTCGGTCAGGCAGGAAACCATCAAACAACCCAGCGGGACGGTTGCGTTTACAGAAATCCGCGATCAAAATGCAACCTATGCTTTCGGCGGCGTTTCCAATCCCGGCGAGGGCTGGGGTTCCATGCTTTTCGCCTACGATGACTTGTCCATTCTCCAGTATCGCCACCTGAAGAAGGAGACCATCCCGTTTTGCGACGGGCATGTGGAATCACTCAAGTCCAACGTCCTGATGTCGCCGAACCTTCCGAGTGGCAAGGCGAGCTTTGAGAAGTTTTATCGGGACAAATCGCAGGTCCCACAAACGTGATATTTCAAACATCCGCAATCGAATCACTCACAATGAAGCTACGCATCCCAAGCCTGCTCGTCCTCGCCATGACGCTTTCCGGCCATGCCGTCGAACAAACGCCGCTCAAGGACAAAACCCTCGTTGTCTGGGCCGCTCCCTCCGACCTCACTCAGAAAGCCGGCAGTGCGCTGACCATTGATGACGGGCAGTCGCATTTTGATGGAATCATCTTTGGCGAGATCTCAGCCAGACGATGGATGCCGGGCAGCGACGGTTTTCGACGTACGCTGAGGGAGCAGGGGAGCTGGCCGGAGGAAACTGCTGACGCGAAGACGTTCGTTCAGATGGCCATCGTGTATCGGGGGAACGAGGTGAACGTTTATCGCGATGGTCACGATTACGTCCATTACACCATGCCAAATCCGCCACAGGAGTTTGGCAGGACGGCGATTGTCCTCTTTGGCCGGCGACACATCGAAGCGACAGATCCCGGGCATTCCTTTGCCGGGCGAATCAAGGATGCTCGAATCTACGACAGGGCGCTGGACCGCGAAGCCATCGCTGCCTTGATTCCGGGAAAAGCGGATGGCCCCTTGAAGCCCTGGGCCTGGTGGTCGTTCGCCGACGAAGGCCTGCGGGAAAAGACCGGCCGGTTCAACCAGATCAGCCTGTTGGGTGATGTCCGGCTTGAAGATGGCTGCCTGGTGCTGCCGGGCAAGGGAGCAACGGTCATCACGAGTTCGCTGAGCAGTGATGAAACGAACCAGATTCCCGTGCCACGAACGTGGTCGGCCGTCAGCCCGGTGCCGGAGGCGGCGGTTCGCTCGTCGCGCACGCTTCGCGAAAAGTTTCTCGCAGATCCTTATCGGCCGACCTACCACTTCTGCGTGCCGGAGGATATGGGCATGCCGGGCGATCCCAATGGTGCGTTCTATCACAACGGACGCTATCACCTGATGTATCTCTACAACCGCAGCGGCTCCGGTTTTTGTTGGGGACACATTTCCAGCAGCGACCTCGTCCACTGGCGGCATCATCCTGACGCCATCGGGCCGGGGAATGGAGACGAAGGGGTTTTCAGCGGTGGCGCATTTGTGGATGATGACGGCAGCGCCTATCTCTCCTACTGGATGCTCTGGGGCGCAAAAGGCATTGGACTGGCGAAGAGTTCCGGGCCCGATTTTGAGTCCTGGCAGAAGCTCCCATCCAATCCCGTCATCAAGTCCACCGAATGGGGGGTGACGGAAGTAAAGGACGCCAGCGGCAAAGCCTTCTTCTACGGCTCCGCCGATCCATCCAACATCTGGAAGAAGGACGGTCGCTACTACATTCTCACCGGCAATCTTCTTGTGTTGAATAAAATTGGCCGCGCCACCAATGCCCCGACCTCCGAGCAGGGCGACAGGCTGTATCTTTTCACCTCGGACAATCTGAAGGATTGGAAATACCTCCACAGTTTCTACGAACGGAATCCGGAGTGGACCGACCGCAGCGAAGACAACATGTGCCCGAGTTTTCTGCCCCTGCCATCAGGGCCGGCAGGCGGGCCGCCGAGCGGAAAACATCTGCTGCTGTTCATCAGCCACAACAAAGGCTGCCAGTATTACGTGGGCGACTACCGCGATGACCGTTTCCAGCCCAACAATCACGGTCGCATGACCTGGATTGACAACACCTACTTTGCTCCCGAGGCGTTGATGGACGGTCAAGGCCGCCAGATCATGTGGTCGTGGCTGCTCGACAATCCCTCTGGCGAAAAGGAACGGGGTTGGTCAGGTGTCTATGGTCTGCCACGTTCACTCTGGCTGGGGGAGGATGGCACTCTGCGCATGAGTCCGGTGAAGGAACTTGAAATGCTCCGGAGTCATGAGAAGTCCTGGAACAGTATTCCGCTTGCCGCTGGCGAAACCAGATTGCTCGAAGGAGTGACAGGTGATGCCTGCGAACTTGAGATCAACGTCAACATGAATTCCGCCCAACAATGCGGCGTGAAGGTCCGCGCTTCCAAAAATGGGGAGGAGGAAACACTGCTTTATTACGACGTCGCCAGGAAGGAACTGGTCTTTGATTCCACGCGCAGCGGCAAGGACGGCCGCAAAGTCATCGAGCGTGCGCCTTTTGCCTTGAAGCCGGGCGAGCCGCTCAAGCTGCGGGTCTTTGTGGACAAATCCGTGGTGGAAGTTTATGCCAACGATCGTCAGGCCATTGGGCGGCGGGTTTACCCAACCCGTGCCGACAGCCTTGGCGTGGCGCTGTATGTCAACGGCGGCAATGCGGCGTTCAGCTCGATTAAAGTCTGGGAGATGATGCCTGCAAACCCTTACTGATATGAGACGAAACGTGAGTGAAGCGAATCCTGGTTCCGTCCGGCCGTCCGCGTTCACACTCATCGAACTGCTCGTGGTCATTGCCATCATCGCCATTCTCGCCGCCATGTTGTTGCCGGCACTGGCCGCGGCGAAAGCAAAAGGGCAGCGCATCGCCTGCCTCAACAACCTCCGTCAGTTCAGCCTTGCCAACCAGATGTACACCTCGGACCACCGGGGCAGGAGCGTGGATTACGATTCCACACAGGGCCTGTGGATTGACCGCCTGATCATCTACGCCGGCTCCCGCCGCAGCACCAACGCCGCGCTTCGTGTCTGTCCGACAGCCAACCGGCGCGGCTACACCGTCAACGGAGTGGATTTCTACGGCACATCTACGGGTTATTGGGGTCCGCTCTCCAGTTACTTCGGCGCGAGCGCAGGCTCGTACGGGGCGTTTGCGCTCAACTCCTGGGTTTATTCGGACAAACCCATGGCGACCACCGTGGGCGCATACTATTTTGGAAGTCTCGACTCCGTCCCTCACGCCAGCGAATCACCCCTAATCGGTGACGCGATGTGGATGGATTCCTGGCCCGGGCCCACGGATGGCATCCCGGAGGACCGCATCAAGGGCGGCGGCGGCGGCATCGGCAACTTCTCCCTCAACCGTCACAACAAATCCATCAACCTGACTTTCCTGGACGGCTCCGGACGCAGCGTAGTGGTGGACAAACTGAAAACGCTGTATTGGTCCAAGCACCCGGATTGGCCGGCGCAGTAAAGGTTCAGAGCGCTGGCGGTTGCCCCTGTGCCACCGTTTACGTTTCCTCGGTTAATCGCTAATTCTGAAATTGACGAACTGATTATCCCGATCTAGCGTCGTGGCATGAAGCCACTTCGAACCACCCCATTAGCCTCCGGCCTGGATCGAGGCAACGCATTACTCCAAGGTGCGGGAATGTTCATGTGTGGATCATTAGCCTCCGGCCTGGATCGAGGCAACGCATTACTTCTCTTAGTCGCTTGCATCTACTCAATGGCAATGGCCAGTGGCTATGGTGGAATCATGTTTACCAACTTGATTTCATTCGACGGAACTAACGGAAACATTCCTTTGGGAAGCTTGATCCAGGCTTCAGATGGCAGTCTTTGGGGGACGACACGCAATGGAGGCGAATTTGGCAGTGGTGCTGTTTTTCAGATTGCTACAAACGGTACGTTGCTGAAGACAACCCCTGTCAACGGTAGCAACGGAGAAGTTCCTTGGGCCGGTCTAGTTCTTGGCAACGACGGAAACCTTTACGGCACGGCACGGCAAGGCGGACAATTTACCCATGGCACCGTTTTCAGAGTGACGGCCGATGGAATCGTTTCCAATCTATTTTCTTTCCCAGGCGGTAATATCACCACCAACGGTATGTCGCCCCAAGCCGCTTTGATTGAAGGTGACGACGGGAACCTGTACGGCACCACGTATAGTGGAGGTAACTCCAGCAGCGGCACGATATTCAAAATTCTGCCCAATGGTGTGCTGACAACCATCGTGCAGTTTTCAGGCAATAATGGCTCGTATATTGGCTACTATCCGTTGGCGTCCTTGGTGAAAGCAAAAGATGGCAGTTTTTATGGCACAACCACCCAAGGCAACGCGGGCACTGCGTTTAGGGTGACTGCAAACGGCACATTCACGAATCTTGCAACATTCAAAAGCAATACGAGTCCCAACAATGGCACCATTCCAAGGTCACAGCTGGTGGAAGGCATAGACGGTCGTCTGTACGGGACCGCATCTGCTGGCGGTACGAGCTTCGGAACAGTTTTTGCCATGACGACGAACGGAGTCGTGACTCCGTTGGTTTGGTTTGGTGGAACTAATGGCTCTTTTCCTCACGCTGGGTTGATACTAGCCAGTGACGGTAATTATTACGGCACTACGTTTCAGGGTGGATCGTCAGGTTGGAATGCCCCGGGTACAGTATTTCAAATGACGCCCAATGGCGCACTCAAGACACTGGTCTCCTTTACCGGAACTAACGGAGCGTTTGCTGGCGCGAAACCCGAAGCCAGCCTGCTGCAGGGTAGCGACGGTCACTTTTACGGCACTACGTCGGCAGGTGGCTCTTATAACGCCGGCACCGTCTTCCGACTTACTGTTCCACTGGTGCCTCGGATTCAAGTTGCGGTACAAACCAATGACACTCTGGCGTTGACTTGGAATAGCGTGGCTGGCCAAAGCTACCAGTTACAGTTTACATCCGATCTAAGCGTTACAAACTGGAACAACTTTGGGAATGTCGTTGTTGCAAACAGTGGAAAGACATCCGCGTCTGTCAACTTCGAGGCGGGTGCGCAAGGCTTTTACCGCGTCGTTCTGATGCAGTAAGTGATGACTTCGCTCCGACAGATATTCTGCCAATCACCTTAATATACGCTCACAGTGGTCGCCACGGTTCACGAATTGGTACTTCTCGTCGGGATTTGTCGTTACGCAACGCGTGATGCATCGCTTGGTTCCACTCCCATCCTGAATTGGTGTGAATAGCAAGGAGCGAACCCTTTAAGCAACTCAGGCTGGTCGGCGCACTAAGGCTTCGGAGCGCGGGCGGTCCCCGCCCGCAGCGTTGACCCTTGTCGTGGGGCGTCGAGTTGAACGGGGGGATCGCGTTACTGCGAGGCCGCTGCGGCCGGAGACCGGTCGCGCTCCGTTTGGATTACGGCTTCGCCGTGCTGCGTCTTCCGCGCCTCTGCGTAAGGCGTCCACCTCGGATAACTTGATCAAACGATTTGCAGGACATTGCTCCAAGCCTTGGTTACACTTGCGCCATCAAATATGAAAACAACCATTCGCTCGTTCAGTTTGATCGCCTGTTACGGCCTCGGTTTCCTGCTGGCTGGCTGCGGTCAGAAGTCTGATTCTCCTAAACCTCCCGGCGGCGGCGGCCGGCTCTTCGGCGTTTCGTTTCAGACGATGAACAATCCGTTCTTCGTGGATTTGATTGACGAGCTCAAGAAGAGCATCGAGCCGGACGATTTCGATTACGCGCCGTTCAGCCAGCGCGGCGGACTCGGCAAAGCCCATCAACTTTTCGGCGAGCAACTGCCCTCGATTCTCGACGAGTTAAACCTCATACTCGTAGCCTGACGCGTCACCATGCATCGGATCTTCATCAGCAGCGTGCAGAAGGAACTCGCCGGCGAACGGCGGGCGCTGAAGGATTACATCCGCGGCGACCCGTTGCTGCGCCGGTTCTTTGAAGTGTTCCTGTTCGAGGACTTGCCCGCGTCCGACCGGCGCGCCGACGCCGTGTATCTCGACGAAGTCGCCCGGTGCGACATTTACCTCGGCTTGTTCGGCGATGAATACGGCTTTGAGGATGTGGGCGGCGTTTCGCCTACTCACCACGAATTCACCCACGCCAGCCGACTCGGCAAACCGCGCCTCATCTTCGTCAGAGGCGCTGACGATGCTGGCAAACACGCCAAGATGCGCACCCTCATCCGGCAGGCCGGCAATGAACTCATCCGTCGCCGCTTCGTCTCCGGGGCGGAATTGATCGGCGGCGTCTATGCCTCGCTCGTTCGCTATCTGGAGGAGCGCGAACTCATCCGCTTCGGCCCGTTCGACGCCACCGCCTGCCCGGACGCGACGCTTGCGGACCTCGACCCGGAACGCATGGCGTGGTTTCTGCGCGAAGCCCGGCACGCGCGCGGCTTTCCTCTGTCCGAGAACGCCAGCCCGACCGAATTGCTCACTCACCTGAACCTGCTGAACGCCGGCCGCCCGACCCACGCCGCTGTGCTCCTGTTCGGTCGCCAGCCGCAACGCTTCCTGATTTCCTCCGAGGTCAAGTGCGCCCACTTCCACGGCACGGACGTCGCCAAGCCCATTCCGTCCTACCAGGTTTACAAGGGCAACGTCTTCCAGCTCGTGGACCAAGCATTGGACTTCGTGCTTTCCAAGATCAACCTCGCCGTCGGCACGCGCGCGGCGAGTGTGCAAGTCCCGGTCAAATACGAGTTGCCGCCCGATGCCGTCCGCGAAGCCATCGTCAACGCTGTCGCCCACCGCGATTACACCAGCACCGGCAGCGTGCAGGTCATGCTCTTTGCCGACCGGCTCGAAGTCTGGAATCCCGGCAGCCTGCCGTCCGTGCTCACGCTGGCGAAATTGCGCGAACCCCACGGCTCGTTCCCAGCCAACCCGCTGCTGGCCGAACCGCTCTACCTCGCCAAATACATCGAACGCATGGGTACGGGCACGCGCGACATGATCCGCCTCTGCCGTGAAGCTGGCCTCCTCCGCGAGCCGGAATACGCCGTCCGCGACGGTTTCGTTCAGACCATTTGGCGGCCTGCCACGCAAATCACCGGGGAAGTCACCGGACAGCCAGAGTCACAGCCAGAGTCACAGCCAGAGTCACAGCCAGAGTCACAGCCAGAGTCACAGGAAATGCGCGTCCTTCGCCTGATTGCATCCAAACCATTGGCCAAAGCAGAAATCTCTAGCGGGCTCAGGCAAAAGGTGATTTCGGGGCACTTAAATCAACTGATTCGCCTCATGTTGGCCGACCAAACCATTGAGATGACCGTCCCGGACAAGCCCAAGAGCCGGCTTCAGAAATACCGCCTCACCGACAAGGGCCGGGCGTGGCTGGCGGGACGAAAACCGGAAGGCGGGAAATGAACGTCCGCGACCACATCGCTACCAGCCTGAGCATCGAGTCGGACGATTTAGATTACGCGCCGTTCAGCCAGCGCGGTGGACTCGGCAAAGCGCATCAACTCTTCGGCGAACAACTGCCCAAGCTGCTCGATGAACTCAACGAGGTGCTCGCGGCATGAATGAAAATCCAGACAACCGCGATGATGTAGGCCGCGTGCCCCCACGCAGCGCGACCCCATCCCAACCAAACGCCGCGTCAGGGGACGCGGCCTACAACAAACCGCGCGCCGATGTAGGCCGTGTGCCCTCACACGGCGCGGGTGTTGTGCCCTCACACGGCGTCCCTGTTCCCGACGAACCACCACCCCGTCGTCTCCGACGCCTGCATCGCGTCTGGCCTGACCGTGATGGAAACATCTCTTACCTCATGACGATTTGCGTGGACGGTCGTGGCCGCGTGCTCGACAACGAACCCACGTTTGAACGGTTCGTTGCGTTCCTCCTCGACAGCCCGACACGTTACCATTGGTTCGGTCGCCGGTTTGTCGTCATGCCCGACCACATTCATTTGATTGCGCAAATGGGACACGATGCCATTCGCCTCGGCCAATGGATGAAGGCATTGAAGGCGGTGGTTGGCGGATTGGAACGCCGCACGACACCCGACGCCGCGTCAGGGGACGCGGCCTACACCAAACCGACCGACGATGTAGGCCGGCTGCCCTCAGCCGGCGCGGGTGTAGGCCATGTGCCCTCACACGGCGTGGTCGAACACGAATTCACCCGCATCAAACGCGCGTGGCGATGGCAAGACGGTTTCCACGACCACAAATTCCGCACGCCCGAGAGCGAAACCCGCAAATGGGAATACGTATGTTTGAATCCCGTCCGCGCCGGATTGGTGAAGCGCCCGGAGGAATGGCCGTTTGGCGGCGAGATATTTTATGATGACGCAGGCGGGCCGAGATTGGTGCGCGGCACACCGCCGTTGTTGGAGATGGGGATGTTGATTGAAGAAGATGGTGGAACGACGCCGCGTGAGGGCACGCGGCCTACAACATGAACACACCATCACAACATGTAGGCCGCCTGCCCTCAGGCGGCGTTTGGCCGGACGATTTCGATTACGCGCCGTTCAGCCAGCGCGGTGGACTCGGCAAAGCGCATCAACTCTTCG
>CAYSDO010000116.1:0-10599 GCA_964429665.1 uncultured Bifidobacterium sp. | reverse complement strand
AAAATACACCGACGGGGCAGGGCAGGTACACCCGCTCACGGGCGACGAAATCGTGTCCCTGACCAGGGGGGGTTTTACGCCAGGCTTGTTTGGTCAGTTGCGCCGCGAGTTTGTCACGTTCCTCAAGGCGAACGCGCAAAACGAAAAAGCCGAGTTCTACATCCCGACTGTGGTGAATTCCCTCGTCGGTGTTGGCACGGCAAAATGCCAAGTGCTGCGCACCACGGACTCGTGGTTTGGTGTGACGTATAGGGAGGATCGTCCGCGCGTTGTGGAAAGCGTTCGTGCGCTTGTTGCCAGAGGAGAGTATCCGCAAAAACTGTGGACGTGACTTAGTAGCGAACCCTGTCCGTCTTTTTCTGCCACGCCTTGAAGGCATCGAGCGCTTCGATGCGGAGCAGTTGTTTCATGGGAATCTTCCGTTTTGAAATCGGTGTGGCGACTTCGTCGTAGATCAGGTCATCGTCGAACTCGATCTTCTGCGCGTCCTTGCGTGTGTTTGCATAATAGACCTTGCTGAAGCGGGCCCAATAGATCGCCGCCAGACACATCGGGCACGGTTCGCAACTGGTGTAAAGTTCGCAGCCATCGAGTTGAAAAGTTTTCAGACGGCGGCAGGCGTCGCGGATGGCGACCATCTCGGCGTGTGCTGTGGGATCATTGGTGGAGGTGACTTGGTTCCAGCCGCGCCCGACTATCTTTCCTTTGCACACCACCACCGCGCCAAACGGCCCTCCGTGGTTGCGGCGCATCTTTGCCAGCGAAAGCCGGATTGCTTTGCGCATGTAAATCTCGTTCACGTCAAGAGCGAAGCCGGGTTTTGGGATTTGGACAAGAACTTTCCTCCGGAGAAGATGGGGTTCAGATCGCCCTGCGCCCACTTTCGTAGCCGGTAGTTGGTGGCGAACATGAAGTCCGGAGGGGCGCCGCCCTGGCCGCCGACAACTTCGGCCCTGCGGACGTTGTCCATCATCCACGCCGGGACGGTCACGTGGTAGGGATTGCGTTTCACCTCGCCCACGTGAAATGAAAGTGCCGCCATCAACCTGCCCAAATCTTCCGTGCTGGTTTCCACCATCAGATTTGGGTCGCTCATTTGTCCCCAGTATTCAGTCTCGAAAGCGTAACATTCAAACGCGCGAGGAAGCGATTTCAAAGCGTCCATGACGAGGTGATGAGTGCCGATGTGAGTCCCGTTCCAGTCGCGTTCGTGTGGGAAAAGGATCGCCTTAGGTTTGTGCTCTGAAAGAATATCTGCGACCACCTTCACGTGATTCGACCAAAGCTCGCGATCCTGTTCGCGCGTTTTGGGTGTGATTTTCTCCAGTCCGCCTGGTGCGGTGGCCACAAGATCGAAGCCGAGAAAGTCGCACGCCGCCTTCAATTCATTCCAGCGTTCGGGTTGGCGGGCTTTGTTGCTGCCTTGTGTGACGGCAACATTGACGACACGCATTCCAGTCTCCTGCATCAGTCGCAATGCGAGTGCGCCTATGACACATTCGTCATCCGGGTGTGGCGAGAAAATCAGTACACGCGGCGCGTCGGCTTTGAGGGCGGGGCGGGGCGATGATGCGAATCCTCCGAGCGGCAGCGACTTTGCATCCCGGACGAGTTTCTCGTATCCAACAATGAATTGGGTGTAGGGGTTCATGTTCTTCAAGGAACTTCCGGCAGGCTTGCCGCTGCGATTGCCTGGCCGTGGCGTTTGTCCTTCTCGTCAGGAATATGAAACGCGATGCGCGCCGCGAGTTCCGGGAATTCCAGTTTCAAAACCTGCTTGGCGACGTCGAGAATGATGTCGCCGCCTTCGCCGGAGGTGACGCGTCCCAGAATCAGCACGTGACGCAGATCGTAAAATGTGGCGAAGTGCGCAATCCCGTGACCCAGATAGACGCCAATGGTCTGGTAGATTTTTCGCGCCCGTTCGTCGCCTTGCTTCATCAGCGATTGCACGAGCTTTAGTTTTTCGGGAAACGGCATTTCCTTCGGCGCTTCAATACCTGCTGGCGCGAGCAGTCGCCCAACGCATTGCTGTGAGAAATACTGCACGCCGCAGCCCCGGTCGCCGGACCATTCGTCACGCGGGGCGTCCGGATGATAATCCACCGGCACGAATGCCAGTTCGTTGATCCACGAGGTGATGTTGCCTTCCGCATTGACCCAGCCGCCTGCCGTGCTGGTGCCGAGTGAAATGCCAAGCACGGAATTCACGCCGAGTGACATCGAAGCCGCGAGCGCCGTAACCTCGCCATCGTTGACGACCTCGAACGGCACGTTGTTCCAGAGCTTGCGGATTTCCAGAAACATGTCCTTTACGCGGGAATTGAAATCACCCTGAGACACACCGCGAAAGAGGGACGCGACCTTTACCCTGTTGTTGACGTAGATCCCCGCCGCGCTTCCACCGATTGCATCAACGCGTGGAAGGTGCGCCGCCGCTTTCCTCAACGAATCCATGATGCCATCGAAGTGATACTGTGGGTCGTTCTGAAAGTAAGGATTCCATTCGGTTTCTTCGCTGAAAGCAACCTTGCCATCAATCACCGCCGCAGCTTTGCGATCGCTTCCGCCGAGGTCGAAGCCGATGCGGCAACCCTTGAGGTGGCGGCCCAGTGCCTGGCTTTGCACGCGCTCGGGGGGGATGTTTTTTGTGGCGATGATTTCCAGCGGGTGATCAAACATCCGTTCGCTTATCGTGTTTGAATCAAACGTGCCGGTGGGGTCGTCGCGATAGTGAGCCTTGAGTTTTGTGGCGATTGACTCCGGGCCGTTGAAGTGAATACGCCAGCCTCCGCGCGACCACAGAAGAAATTTCAGAATGCGCTCAATGTGGAAATAATATGCATCGGCGAATCGAGAATGCTCCGGAAAGATTTCGGTGCGGAAGTGGTAAATCAGGCCATCTGCTTGCTCGATGGCGATGAGTATGGGCTCGGGCGGTCCGGCGGCGCGGACTTGTTTTTGAAAGTGGCGATGCGCCAGCGATGCGGGGCGAAAAAGGGGATCAAGTGCCGGGGAGATTCCGGGCACGGGCAGCGATAATGGCTCGTTGATGTTCAAAGTGCGCCACGTAATAGCGAACGCGGCCAAAGAGTTCAAGTACCTGAATGTGTGTGGCGGGACAGTGTGGGTTGGCTGACTGGGTCACCACTCGACAAATCTGACCGTTCCGGACGAGAATTTGTGTTGAGTGATTCATGAGCGCCGGGTGGTGGTGAACCGATCGCGTGCCTGGACGAGGACCAGAATTCCAAGCCCCATGACGAGTACATTGGCAGCGCTGGGTTCGGGCACGGGCGTGTAGATGAGTTGCAGATCGCGACCCGCGTTTGCGATGTCCAGGCTGAACTTTCCTCCGTTTAACGGGTTCGTGAAACCGTCGATCATGAAACCAAAAACGGTGTCCTCCGTTTGGCCAGCAGGCAGGTTGATGCCGCCTGTCGCCGTAGCAATCCTCCAGGAGAAGCTTTGATTGGGATCAAAATTCTGCGCGATGCCAGCGAGATCGGCGGCGGTAAGGGAATGCAGGTCCAGGATGAATTTGTTCGCAGGCGTGGCGGTGACGGTGATCGAACCATTGAGGGTGAGCAAATCCCAGCCAACGCCCTCGATTCCGGCGGCGTCCTTTATTTCCACGGACAGAACGCCTGAACCGTTCCAGATTTCATTTCCCGTGTGGAGCGTGCCGACCTTGACTCCGGGTGAAAGAGTGCCCCCGCCACTTACTGTCACGGTGCCGGCAATGATGCCGCTGCCGCCCAATGTGCCGCCTGTGCTGGCGGTGACGTTTCCCGAGCCGGTGCCACTGCCAATGGAATTGTTCACAAACAACGATCCGGACTGAATAAATGTATTGCCGGCAAAAGTGCTTGCGCCAGCGAGTGTCAACGTGCCGACACCTGATTTTGTGAGAGTTCCGACCCCGGTGACGATGCCACCGTACATCAACGTGCCTGTAGTGGTTTCAATGTTGCCGCCAGCCGATCCAACAGTGATGCCCCGATTTTGGTTCAGTGCAAAACCTGAGGTCGTGCGGAGTTTGCCGCCGTTCAAAGTGATCTTGTCGGCTACTGCCGCGCTGGGCGCGGTCCCGAGGTTGTAATCGGCACTGACGCTGATGGTGCCGCCATTGATGATGGTTTTTCCCGTGTGGGTGTTGGTGGCAGACAATGTAAGAAGGCCGTTGCCGCTCTTGATCAGATCGCCCGCACCCCGCATCGCGCCGGAGAAGTTTATCTCTCCGTCTCCTGTGATGCCGAGGGTAAAGCCGCGATTCGTGAGGCCTCCCGCCAGGATCAATTGTCCTGCTGTCGCCCGCCAGGTTTGGGCCGATCCGATTGCGAGGAGGTTGCTGAATATTTCTGTTGAAGTGGAATTGTTAGTGATGCCTCCGCTAAGTGTGAGCATGCTGCCAGAGAATCGGTACGCGCTTGCGCCGGAGTTGAATGTCAGAGACTTGATGCTCCACGCGACGTCAATGTTTGAGTTGGTGCGTGTGCTCGCGCCGAAATCCAAAATGGCCGTGCCGTTATTGACGGGCGCGGAACTATTGGGATTCCAGTTACGCCGCCGGCTCCAGTTGCCGTCGGTGCCCGAGCCTCCAGTCCATGTCTCCTGCTGGGCAGAAGCAGTGTTGAGTTGAAGTGTGCAGTACAGGCTTAACAATAGTGTGAACAACACCCGGGCGAGGCAGCGCGCCGGGAACATCATCTCCTTGTCAAAGCCGACCGATCTCCGCAATCGTCGCTTTTTCATGTTATGACTCCGCGCCGCGAATCAAGCAAACGGTTCGCCAGCCTGCGGCTATGCGCGAAAAAACTTTAGGAAAAGTTTTGAACGCTCTGATTGCGGTGTTTTTCAAGCCTTTTCGGTGAGGTGCTCGATTTTTCAAATCAATTCACTGGGAAATTTTTTCCCCGGGGCAGGTTTGCGAATGTCCCGGGCGGATTTGAAATCTGGACATGCGCTTCACGTTCTTGATGACGCAACATTGCCGACGCATTGCAGCTTCACTATTCTTGTGTTCGTCTGCGTTCGTCGCGGACGATTCATGCAACCCAAATTAAAACTGATTTCCACCGACTTCGACGGAACCTTGTTCGCCGAGTTTGAGCGTCCGCCCATCGCCCCATCCGTGGTTTCCTTGATCGCCGGTTTGCAAAAGCGCGGAGTCAAATGGGTCATAAACACCGGGCGTGACATGTCGAGCCTTATGGAATCGCTCGCGCGCTCGAACATCTCCATCCAGCCCGATTATCTCGTGACTGTGGAGCGCGAAATCTACCATCGCGATGGCGTGCGATATGTCGGCGACGCGAAATGGAATGCCGCCTGTTCCCATGACCACGCGGAGTTGTTCGATGAAATCCGTCCGGAAATACCAGCATTGATGAACTGGGTTAACTCGAATTTTCGAGCAACGGTTTACGAGGACGAACACTCGCCGTTCTGTCTGATCGCCGGAAATAATGGCGATGCGGATGTGATTCATTCACGGTTGAATGAATTTGCTTCGCGTCATCCGACGCTTTCGGTGGTGCGCAACGATGTTTATGCGCGATTCAGTCACGCGGACTACAACAAAGGCACCGCGCTCGCGGAACTTTCCCGTCAACTGGGTGTCACGGCAGACGAGGTTTTCGCCGCAGGCGATCATTTGAATGACCTGCCGATGCTTGAACTGAAGTACGCACGTTGGCTGGCAACGCCCTCAAACGCGGTGGAGCTGGTCAAGACTGTCATTCGGGAACGGGGAGGCTTTATCAGCACCCGTGCTTGCGGTGACGGTGTAGCGGAGGGATTGGAGCACTATTTGAGGTGTTCCTGAACCGAAGCAATTACGCGCTGTAATCCGTCAAGGTGCTCGAATCATGCGGGTTAATTTCTTATGTTATCACATGTAAATACCCTGAATGCGTGCCGATGTACACGGATAAGAAATTGACACAACCGGGGCGCCCGTTACTCTGGCAGTCACGGTTTCCGTGTGAAGCCGCTGGATTTTCCTCCGGCACACAAATCGCATCGTTTTTACTGACATTGATTCCATGAGTGACACAACTTTGACAGCGCAGAGCAACGGCGGTTCGCCGAAAGTCGCCAAAATATCCGAAGCAGTGATCCGTATCGCGGGCAATTCACAGGACGGCATTCAGGCCATAGGCGGTTTTCTTGCGCGCCTTGCCGGTCGCAGTGAACAGGAAGTCATGACGTTCATGACGATTCCCTCGACCATCTCTGGCGGGCCTTCGATCTTTCAGGTGCGCATCGGTTCGGGGGAGGTGCTGAGTTCCGGTGACGAAGCGGACGTGTTGCTTTGTTTCTACCAGCACAGTTATGAGGACCATGTCAACTCGCTCAAGAAGGGCGGCATTGTTCTTTACGATTCAGACCATGTCGAACCAAAGGAGGAATTGAAAAAAGAATTCCGCCACATCGGCATTGCTATTTCCTCGCTCACGGTCGAAGCCATCGGAGGCACGGCCAAGGACAAGGGCAAAAACATTTACTCGCTTGGTCTCGTCGCAAAGATGTTCGATCTCAACGTTTCAAAACTTGAGAAACTCGTCGGCGAACGGTTCACCAGCAAGGACCCGAGCATTCTCAACAACGCGCTGGCCGCATTCCACGCCGGTTACCAACATCCGCTTGATGGCATCTACGAAACGTTCCGCTTCGCCGATCCCACAAAAAAGGACGGCCATCAAGTCGTGATGAACGGCAACGAAGCCCTCGCCTACGGACTCATCGCGGCAGGAGTGCGTTTTGGCGCGGGGTATCCGATCACGCCGTGGTCCGATATCATGGAATTGCTTCGACGCGAACTTCCGAAATACGGCGGCTCGTTCATGCAGACCGAGGACGAAATCGCCGCAGTCTCCATGGCGATGGGGGCGAGCTATGCAGGTCGCGTTGCAGTTACAGGTTCAAGTGGCCCGGGCATCGCTCTCAAGACTGAAGCCATCGGTTGGGGTGTGATGGCTGAAATGCCGCTCGTCATCGTGGACATCCAACGCGGCGGACCTTCCACAGGAATGCCGACCAACGTTGAGCAGTCAGACCTCAACATTGCGTTGAACGGCGGCCACGGTGATTCACCGCGCGTTGTCATCGCGCCTGCAAACGTCGAGGATTGTTTTTACACTGCCATTGAAGCCGTCAACATCGCGCGCAATTACAGCGTGCCGGTTTTTATTTTGAGCGATCAGGCCATTGCCACGCGCATTGAAGCGTTTGTTGAACCCAATTTGGAAAAAGTTTGCCAGGACATTTCACCGGACTTCACTCCGATTGCAGATCACAAGCCATACGATCTTTCGACGCCGGACGGCATCACGCACCACGTTGCGCCCGGGACGCGAATCAACAGCGGCAAGTACCCGATCGCCACCGGACTCGAACATGACGAGATGGGGCACCCGACCGGCTCGCCGAAATTGCACATGGCAATGAGTGCGAAACGTCGCAGGAAGCTTCAAGCGCTCGGTGAGTCATTGCCTACGCCGAAAGTTTATGGTCCGCCGGAAGGCAATGTGTTGCTTGTGGGCTGGGGTTCGACACAGGGGCCGATCAAGGAGGCCGTGGATCGCGCCCGCGCCGCTGGTGACAGCATTTCAGCGCTTCACATCAAGCACATCAATCCGCTGCCACCCGGCCTCGATAACATTTTCTCCGGCTTCCATCATATCCTCGTTGTCGAAATCAATGACGAAGGGCTTTACGGTGTTGGCCAGCTTGGCAACGTTTTGCGCTCCAGATTTGCCGACCCGAAAATCCGCGGCATCAACAAGACCGACGGCCTCAACTGGAAGGTGAAGGAGATACTTGCAGCCGTGAAAGCCAAGGTCGCCAAGAAATAATTATCCGTGCCATAATTTTATCAACCATGAGTGCCACCACCGAAATTTCCCAACGATCCGGTAACATTGCCGTAGTGCCTGCCGCGTCTGCCTCCGGAGAACGCAAAGGCCTGACCAAAAAAGAAATTGCCGCCGACCATCCGACGTGGTGTCCCGGCTGTGGCGACTTCTCCGTGCTCGCGCTTTATTTCAAGCTGATCGAGAAGCGCAAGATCTGGCACGAGAAGGTTACCACGATTGCCGGCATTGGCTGCTCCAGCCGTTTCCCGTATTTCGTGCAGGCCCACGGCGCGCATTACATCCACGGACGCGCGCTTCCGTTTGCGTCAGGCATTTCACTTTCGCGTCCTGACCTGCATGTGTTCGTGTTCGGCGGCGACGGCGACGCCTTCTCCATCGGCGGAAATCATTTCAATCACACCGCGCGCAAGAACATCAAGCTGACCTATTGCGTGATGGACAACTGGGTTTATGGCCTGACGAAGAAACAAACCTCGCCCACGTCGCCGCTCGGCTTCAAGAGCAAGACGGACGGCTGGGGTGCGGTGGATTATCCCATCAATCCCATGAAGCAGGCCATCGCTGCCGGAGCGACCTTCGTCGCGCGCACGACACACACGAATCCAAATCACGTTCTCCAGATGATGGAAGCCGCGATGGATCATGACGGATTCAGCTTCATTGAGTGCCTGAGCGAGTGCGTGGAATTCTACGAAGGCGCGTTCGATTCGAGCAACCCGCGCAAAGGCGGCGTGTTCAATCTTGTTCCACCGACGCACGATGTCACCGACGAAGCCGCAGCCTACAAACTCGCGGGCGAGGCATTTCCCGGAAGCTTCGGCATTTTCTACCAGGTCAAGAAACCGACAAAGAACGCGAAGGAGGCCGGTATCGTCAAGACCATGAGCGAAAAAGTCACCGGCCTCAAGGATTGGCAGATACTACAGAAGAACTTTGATCGGATGCGCTGACGCGCAGGTTTGCTGCGATTTCTTTTCCAAAGCCCCGACGCAGGTCGGGGCTTTTCTTTTGGAACGTGAATTTCATTCGTGATAATTGAGCGAATTCGTGTCAAGAATTCCGAGTCATGCCTATCTACGAATTTGCCTGCTCCAAGTGCCGCCGGATTTACAGCTTCCTGTCGAAGCGCATGAATCCCGGTCGCTCTCCTGTTTGTCCAAAGTGCGGCAATAAGAAATTGAGAAAAGAAATCAGCCGCTTTGCAATGACGCGCGGTTTGAAGGACTCACCCGCAACGGGCGGGGAAGATGGCGGCCCTCCGATGCCGGACATGGATGACCCGCGTGTTGAGCGGGCGATGATGGAAATGGAGCGTGACATGGAGCACATGGACGAAAGCAATCCCAAACACATGGCTCACATGATGCGCAAGATGAAGGACCTCATGCCGCCCGGCTTGATGCCAAAGGAACTCGACACGGCCATCAAACGGCTTGAAGCGGGTGAAGACCCGGAGAAGATCGAGGCCGACATGGGTGACGTGCTCGGAGATTTGATGGGCGGCCCGGACGATGGCGCGGGCGGAGGAGCGTACACCAAGGACAGCGGATTGTATGATTATTGAGGGTATTGAACCAGGCTGACCATGATTGAGAAAACCATTTCCATTCATATACCGAACATGAATGCCGACACTCACAAGCCATTGGGAATGATCCTTTCGTGCTGCGTCCAATCCGTGCTTCTGCTGTCCGTTATCGTCGTGTTCACCGGCTGTTCGTCCCCAAATGCGCATGTCATCGCTCGCCGGGATGCCCGGTTCAATCTGAGCAACGCCAGTAAAATCACGGGAGAACATTCGCATCCGCGCGAAGCGGAGGAGGTGTTGAAGTGTGATCTGGTAGCGGCGCTGGGCGAGCGGGGGATCGCTCTCGTGCCACCAGAACAGGCCGAGTTCACGCTCACCTACTGGCTTGATGATTCATGGAAGCCAGGCAAGAAGTTTGAATATGAGGGCAATCCCAACATGATGTTTCCCCGCCCGATGGTGATTCCTCCACCCATGGGTTTGGGCGGGCCATCCACGGTGATTTACCATGAGCCCGTTATAGCAGCGCCTCGCGTGGTGGACTGGCCGTATTACGTCCAAGGCATCCGGCTGAAGGTCTATCCAAGGACAGGCGATCCCGCACTCCGATTACAGGCGGTCTGGGAAGGTTATATTGAGGGCGGCGACCGCGTTTCAAAAAAGCGCGAGCCTGCGCTGCTAAGGACGCTGCTGAATTACTACGGCCATGATTTCAATGGCAAAGCTCTGGTCGAGAAATGAATCCTTTGTTCCATTTCCGTTTTTCTCAATGCCCAGCATTCCGGCCGTAGAGTGTTAATGCATTTCCACGTCGCAACTGCCGATTCCTTTGCGGTAGTAATGAAACTCCACGTTGGGATGATCGGCGAGCAGCGACATCGGCACGGCGGCATCGGGAATCTTCTTTGCAATCATCAGACAGGTGAGGCGTTGTCCGAACGGATTGTCGTGGTTGCCTGCGTGCCAGATGGACACCTTGTCCGCCTTCCACGTTTCCACCGGTCCAACGGAAATGGCCTGAGTCGGCACGAGTGAAATGTTGCCGCCGCCGGAGGTGCGGGCGTTCTGGGCAACAGTCAGCGGATGCAGATCAACCACACGCGTGGCGAGCTTGCGGTATTCGGCAGGTGACGGCGGGGCATTCTTGTATTTGCCCGCGCGCTTGGGTGGGTCGTTGAAGGCCCAATGCTT
>CAYSDO010000115.1:0-10638 GCA_964429665.1 uncultured Bifidobacterium sp. | reverse complement strand
AACGACGTTGATCGTAGCCCGGCTGATACCCCCAACAATCAGGTTGTAGCTGCCAAGCGGGGCGTCCTCGATTTCGACCTCGAAATTGCGGTCGCCATTGTCCTTGCGTTTGAAATGGGCCTTGGCAGTCGCGCCGGCAGCGATCCCAGTATTGAAGAGTGGAAGGCTCAGATCCATCGGGACAACAAACACGGAGTTGCTGCTTCCACCCGTGCCACTGCCTCCAAAAAGGTGGCTGAAGAATGTGCCAAGCGCATTTTTGACCTCAACTAGCTGGCCACGCGGATCAAAGTTGAGCAAAGTCTTGCCAGACTCAACAGGATTTGAGAATTCAATTTCGCCCTGAACTTTTCCGGCGACGGACACCACTGAAATGCTGCCGCGTTGAGCACCACCTACGAACAACGGATACGAGCCAACCGGAACGTCCTCAATCTCGACGTTGAAATCACGACGGCCATCATCGCGAATCCGGTACCGTGCATGACCGGAGGCGTCGCCATCCAGGCCGGTGGAGGAAAGGATTTCGTCAAGTTCTGCGGGCGGTTCGTTGCTGCCGCCGTTGTTGCTGAAAGTAATTGCCCCCTGGAAATACACACTCGCACCTTGTTGAATGCTGAAAGTGCTGTTGGTGGGATCGAAGGTGAGCGGAAGTTCGTCACCGCTATCATCACGGCTGCTGAATTCGATTTCACCGTGCGTACCGCCGGGGTATGTGACAACGTTGATATTACCCTGAAGCACATCATTCGCGAAAAACTGATAAGTTCCGACGGAAACGTCCTCAATCTCCACGGAGAATTTCCTGCGGGCCTTGTCATCCACACGGAGCTTCGCCTTTGCCGTGGCATCTGAGTCGAGACCAGTGGAAGGAATTGAAGCGAGCTGCAACGACGGGGAGGCTAGATTCACGTTCTTGATCCGAGCCTCGCAAGAACCGGTGAAGATGAGGTTCGTGCTCTGAGCGATGTCCACCACCAGACCGCGCGGATCGAAAGTCAACAACTGGCTTTTCGATGAGGACGGCGAGGAATCAAACGTGGCCGAGCCGCGTCCTTTGTTCACGTTTACGTTACCCACCGGAAGACCGTTGACGTAAAGCACCCAGTTGGAGCCGGACACACCACTAAGTTTCACCGTAAAAATGCGCCGTCCTTTCGGTTGAGTTTGAAAAGTTAGAAGGGCTTTTGCGCTATCGTCAGAAATCTCTGTCTTTTCCGAAACCCGGCTGCCGGACGGCTCACCAGTTCTGGAAACAAGCGCCTGGAGTACGTTTGTATTGCCATCATTGAGCGCCATTACCAAACCGCGCGGATCGAAATCAAGAAGCGCACCGCTGGATTTCGGCGGCGTCCGGAACGTTGCGTTCCAGCGCCCTTTGGAATCGGCGGCGGCGGTAAGTTCCGGAATAACGCCAACGAATAGCGTGTAGTTTTGGCCCGGTGTCAGGTTTGACGCCTTGACCATTACCTGGGAACTTTTCGGACTGAACGCCATGGTCACGGCGCCTGCGGCGTTCGTGTCAACGCCAGTGTTCTCAAGCGAAAACCGGATGGCCGATGAATCAGAAGCCACCGCGACCGACGTCGCGAGTGCAAACAAACAAACTGCGCCGAGGCGCAAACATTTCGAACGAATTTGATTTTTCATAACAACTTTAACTTTCTGCCGCCACGAACCGTGTGCGGTCAGGATGGGCCTTAGCAACGCCAGTACCAGCAAGAAAACTTGCGTTGTGCGACAAGAGCAAAGAGCGCTAAACGATGCACAAATCAGCCTGTTTATGCTGAAACGTGTTATTGCGCCTGATGTGAGGAGTGTGTGGGGAGGCTCAAGTTGATGTGGGTCGTTCCGTTCCGTGATCGGAACAAGAGTTCCGGAAGCGAAGACGCCCTACAGAAAGCTAGAAAACTGCATAAACGGAGCAAGTGATACATCCCAGCCATTAGCGCTTTGCGACCAACCCCTCCGAACACCAGAATCCAAAGAGAAATAGCTAAAAACGAGCGTTATGCATGGCAAAGACCTTATCAAAAAATTATTTTGAACAAAATGACTCTCCGGTGCATCTTAATATCAGGGTAGAGCATGATTTTCTGTAGGATTTGCTGTTCGTTTAGGGTTGGCATAGAGGTTTTGCTCGCAGCAGGGTGCGAACAGCGCCCCTCCAAGTTGGCCCTGCTGCCCTTCTGAGCGCCTCAGTGAAGGCGTGTAAACCTCGTCACTGTTGAGGGTCGGACGAAAGTCCGGCCCTCTTTTTATTTTCATGGGATAGCGGCCAAAACTCTGTCGTAATGGTTGCCAAACACTGGGAATTCTCCGTTGCCTGACATCCGTTGACTGCTACCCCGGCTGGCCCGGGCAACACGGAAAATCAGGAGGGAATTCTCCGTTGCCTGACATCCGTTGACTGCTACACTGCACACGCATGAAACATCAGCTCGATTTCGAGAAGCCGATCATCGAACTGCAAAAAAAGCTCGAGGAACTCCGACAACATCCTGAAACCCATTCGATCAACATTGCCTTCGAAGAAGAGGTCGCGCTCATAGAAGGAAAAATCGAGGAAACGCGGAGGGAAATATACTCCAACCTCACTCCTTGGCAACGCGTCCAGATGGCCCGCCATCCCAAACGTCCCTACTCGCTTGATTATCTCGGCTCGGCCTTCTCAAACTTTCAAGAATTGCACGGTGACCGGTTGTTTGCAGACGACCGGGCCGTGGTCGGCGGTTTCGCGTATCTAGGCACCCACAAGGTCATGGCCATCGGCACGCAAAAAGGCCGGGACACCAAGGAGAACATTCTCCGCAACTTCGGCTCTGCTCATCCCGAAGGTTATCGCAAGGCCCTTCGCCTGATGAAAATGGCCCACAAGTTCGGGCTGCCCATCATCACTCTGATTGACACGGCGGGGGCGTATCCAGGAATTGGCGCAGAAGAACGCCACATCGCCGAGGCCATTGCCGTCAACCTGCGCGAGATGACATTGCTCGACGTACCGGTCATCGCTGTCGTCATCGGCGAAGGTGGCTCGGGCGGTGCGCTCGGCATTGGGGTGGCGGATCGCGTGTTGATTTTGGAAAACGCTTATTACTCGGTGATCAGCCCGGAAGGTTGCGCCGCCATTTTGTGGAAAGACCGCGCCGCTGCGCCCAAGGCTGCCGAGGCGCTGAAAATCACCGCAAGAGATTTGAAGGAATTGAACCTTGTGGACGAAATCGTCCCCGAACCGCTCGGCGGCGCGCACACCGATCAAAAAGCCACGGCAGACATTCTCAAATTCATTCTTATCAGAAACCTCGAAGAACTCCTCGCACTGCCCGCACCTGACCGCTTGAAAAAGCGCTACGAAAAATTCCGCGCCTTCGGAAACTTCCTCGAGAAAGCTCCCAATCCTGCCGAGAAGTCTGCTGGCACAAAGAAATCTTCCAAGAAGACAAAACAACTCGAAGTGCCGATGGCTCCGGCAGCGTAGCAATAGAGGCGCGGCAACCCGCCACGCTCCAGTTCATGCCCATACTTTATCCGTTAACTTTTCAGCCACGATTCAAGGATCGAGTCTGGGGCGGGCGCAACCTCGAACGACTTTACGCAAAACCTCTTCCTCCCAAAGTTGTAATTGGTGAGTCGTGGGAAATAACCGATCGCCCCGGCGACGCCAGCGTCATCATCAATGGTCCACTAGCCGGTCATGACCTGCGTTGGCTCATGCAGAACCATTGTGCCGCGTTGCTTGGTAATGCGAAACCGCAAGGCAAATCTTTTCCTCTACTCATTAAAATCCTCGACGCTCAACAAAAACTTTCGCTTCAGGTTCACCCGCCCGCAAACAAGGCCGCGCAACTTGGTGGCGAACCCAAAACGGAGATGTGGTTCATCGCTGACGCAGCGCCTGGTGCTGAACTCTACGTAGGTTTGCAACGAGGGATCACACGCACGGACTTTGAAAGCAAACTCGCCAACGGCACGGTGGCTGATTGTTTCCATCGCATCGCAGTGAAAGCTGGTGACACGATGTTTCTCCCAAGCGGTCGTGTGCATGCCATCGGCGCGGGCCTTGTGATTTTTGAAATTCAACAGAACTCCGACACGACTTACCGCGTGTTTGATTGGAATCGGGCCGGTCTCGATGGCAAACCCCGCGAGTTGCATGTTGCGCAGTCACTGGAGAGCATTGACTTTACCGACTTCGAACCACCGCTTGTGTCCGCCAAAGTCCACGACCTCTCCAACGCAAGCATCCGGGAACTGGTCAACGACCCACTCTTTACCGTGGAGTCATGGTCGATGCGCAGTACCGACGTAGTTTGCTGGCGTAAACAACGGATGCAGATCATCGGCGTCGTTTCAGGGACTCTCACAATCACGAGCGATGCGGAAGTTGCACCAGTAGCGCTTTCTGCCGGACAGTTTTGCCTTGTCCCGGCTGAATTGCGCATCACAGAACTCGTCGCGCAACCCGGCAGCCGGTTCCTGCGCATCACATGCGGTTCAACCGAGTGATTGCCCCTTGAATTTGGGACGAGGCTGACCCAAAGTTTCCCCGGATGTCGAACGACAAAGAACTTTCTCAGCCGACGCGGACGAAGCGATTCATCCAAAGCTGGCTCATCAACACGCTTGCTGTGCTGGTGGCGGAGCGGATCGTTGACGGAATAAGTTTTGAAAAGGGTAATCTTTGGACCCCGATCGTCACGGCTCTGGTTCTTGGAATTCTGAACTACTTCATCCGCCCGATCATGATGCTGCTGGCCCTGCCATTACTCATCTTCACACTCGGATTGTTCACGCTCGTCATCAATGCGGCGTTGCTTTATCTCGTAGGGTCGCTGCTCAAACCGCACTTTGTCGTGGATTCATTCTGGGCGGCCTTCCTTGGTGCGGTCATCATCAGCATCGTCTCTGTGACTCTTCAAATCATCACAGGTACTGGAAAGTCGCGTGTTACATTCACACGCGGCCAGCGCCCACCGCCCGGTCCAGGAAACGATGACAAAGGTGGTGGGCCGGTGATTGACGTGTGAAGAGTTTCACCTCAGTTGATATCCCGCTAGCAGGGTTGGAATTCCTTTCGCGTTGAAGTCCGCTTCAAAATCCGTCCTCACTTCTGCCAGCTCGGTTGGTGTTTTAACATCTGTGAATTCCTTCGCCGCGCCGAATACCGTCAACATTTGCTCGAAGTAATCCGTGTCATCCGTCCGCAGATAAACAACGCCACCCGGCACGAGCGAGCGCGCGGCCAGTGCGGGAAAACCATCGCCCACAAGCCGGTGTCGCCGGTGCTTCTTCTTGGGCCACGGATCGGGAAAATAGATATGAAGCGCAATCGCCGACCAATGAGGCAACAGCCATTCGAGAAAGTACGCGTTTTCGATGCGCACTCCGCGCAGGTTGGTCAACCCGGCGCGACGACCTTTGCGATCCAGTTTCTGGATGCGCCCAAGCAACCGCTCGACACCGAGAAAATTTCGCTCCGGATGCCGCTTTGCATATTCAGCAATGAAGGACGCGTCGCCGCAGCCCAGTTCGACTTCAAGTGGTTGTTGCTTTGGAAACAGAGGGTGCAAATCAATCCGCTCTGTGATCGTGGCAAATGTGTGAAGCAGATTGCTCCCCTCGCTGGAGGGGCTTGGTGCAGGCAGGATCATCTTAAGGTTTTGAAAATATCCAAACGCGCTAGGCCAGCTTCCTTAACCGCACATCATCGGTCATTTTCTTGACGAGTTCCTTCACCTTTTGCGACTGACTCTTGTGCGCCAACAACACCGCGTCGTCTGTCTGCACGAGAATGGAGTCGCGCAGTCCAACCACCGCGATGGGCGTGCGACGATCCTTGCTGCGCGCGTCGTAGATGATATTGCGTGCGGCATCAACGTGAATGAAATCTGCCATGGCGCAATTGCCTTCAGCGTCCGGCTTGATGTGACGGGCGAGCGCGTTCCAAGAGCCGAGATCGTCCCACTCGAACGCACCGTCAGCGACGATCACGTTCTGCGCATGCTCCATCAGCGCGAAATCAATCGAGACTCTTTTAATGTCGGGATACTCTCTGGCCAGCACCTTGGCAAGCTTCGGGCCGTTGGTGGCCACCTTGAACCAACGCTGGCACGCGGCGAACATTTCCGGCTGATGTTTCTCCAACCCGTTTGTGATCGTCACGAAACTCCAGATGAACATGCCTGCGTTCCAGCGATACTGACCGCTGTTCAAATACTCCAGCGCCGTTTCAAAGTTTGGCTTCTCCACGAAACGCTCCGCCTTGAAAAAGGTCGTCTTGGTTTTCTTCGCACCGGACGGTGTGGGCAGTTCATTGCCCGTGTGAATGTAGCCGTAGCCGGTCGCAGGTTCGGTTGGTTTGATGCCGATGGTGACAATGGCCTGCCCCTTGGCGGCGACATCAAAAGCATCGCTCAACACCTGCTGAAACTTTTTCTCCTCGGGTATGACATGATCCGCTGGCAACACCGCCATCACTCCCGTCGTTGAACGCGCGCCGACCAAAGCTGCACCGAGAGTGACCGCCGCGCAGGTGTCGCGACCCACGGGCTCTGCCACGACATTTTCCTTGGGCAGCTTCGGTAGTTGCTTCCGCACTTCCGCGGCCTGCGCCTCGTTCGTGACGATGAAAATATTCTTCATCGGAACAAGCGGTGTGACGCGGTCCACTGCCTGTTGCAGAAATGAACGGTCGCCGAGCAGCCTGATAAGTTGCTTGGGCGTCTTCTCACGGCTCACCGGCCAGAAACGCTCGCCCCGTCCACCCGCCATGATGATGACGAATCGGTCTTTGTTATTGGTCTTTGCTTTCATACGAATTCTTCGGCCAGAGATTGAACACGGATTGAACGCGGTTGCAAAGGCGCGAGTTGACTCCGTTCGCCGGCCCCGGACGTTGTCAAAAAAACCATTTTTACGCCTGGTCCTGTACGCTGATTTCGATCCGATCCTTGGGTGTAAGCTCGGTCATTGCGCTCAACGTGATGATAACTTCGTTTCCGCTCTGGATGAGGCGCGCCCCAAGTTCACGCCCGTTCAATTTCACACGCACCGTTTCGGCGACGGCATTGTCTGCCAATGCGAGTGAAATGGAATTCAACTTCAGCCGGCCCCAACGGAGCAGAATCTTGCAGATGAAACCTCGCCTGGCACGCTTCCGGGAAAAACTTCCCCAGCCTTCGGCGCCGGTGAATGCGCACTTGAAATTCTCCGGAGTCAATCCTGGCGCGAAACCGATATGACCGCGCGGTCCGTGATAACTGAACCCGCACGCCGCGAGATAGACGCCGTAACTGGCCATGCTGCGCGCATAGTGGTCGCCACATTCGACTTCGTTCCACGGATTGCGGCGCGAGGCGTGGTAGCGGTCGTGAAGCATGCGCGTGATCGCCAGCCCCTCCAACGGCATGCCTTCCCAGAGCATGTGCCCGGCGACCTGATATTCGAAGCCGTTCATGCACTCGTTGAAATAACCGGCGGCCCATTCCGCGCCCTTGCCTTTGGCCTGCGCGTAATCCCAACTGCGGCGCGGGAAGGTACACATGAGCAATCCGCCTTCGCCCGCCATCGCGTACCAACGGCCGGGTTTGTAGGCGTCGCGATACGGACCAACGTCGGGCGTGAAGTTGTAACGCCAAAGTGATTTTAGCGCGGAGATTGTCTCGGCCTTCGGCAAAATGCGCGACAACCCAACTTGAAACGCCCAACTTTGACCGAATACCTGATCAATGTGACAACCCGTTCCGGAATTGATCGCTTCGAGGTGTTTCGGATCTGGCTTGTTGATGAAGTATTCGCCGTCGAAAAGCTGCGTGACGAGATTGGTCTGGCCACGAGTGAAAATCTCGTGACATTGGCGTGCGAATGCTTCGTCACCAATCTCACGCGCCATCTCTTCGCCGGCACGCAACGCAGCGAGATACATTCCACTCAACCACGCAACGGGACCGAACCAGTCGGTGTCGAGAGTGTTGTGCTGGTTGCTTTCAATGAGACCATCGCCGTTTTCATCTTTCGCAATGAGCCACTCGATGGCTTTGCGGATGCCCGGCCAGTTGCGTTTAAGCCAGGTCGTGTCGTTGCACATCTGGTGTTCGCGCAACGCACGCAACACGGTACCGGCTTGGGCGTCTATGGCTGGTATGTTGTTGTGTTCACCTCGAAAGAAAATCGCGCCATCGGCTTGCAAAGCGAGGCCGAATTCCACTCGCTCACGGGTCTCTCGCTCCAGTTGTGGAAAAAGTCGCGCGACGGCGTGGGCGTATTGCCAGACATGGCCACACGTACCTTCGCAACAGCCGACGCCTTCCCAGCCCCAGAACCGTCCGTTTTTCAACCGGTAGCAAGTGGACGTGGCCAGAATCGAGGTGTTGAGAAACGTGCGATCGAGGAACCAATAAGGCAGGGTGGAATCGTACCAGGTGTCGTGCCACAGGCGAGTCTGCGACCCGAGGCGGTCGAAGTTCGCGGCCACGTATTCTGCGACACCGAGGGCCGAGGAAAAGCGTGTGGCATAATGCCGGCCCGGCGAAAGCTTGGGCAATTTCAAGTTCGGGAAGTGCCACGTAAGAACAAACGTGATTTCCCTACTCTGACCGGGCTTCAACGAAAGATGGCGGGAAAGCGAACCAATAAGCGGGTCGCCGAATTTTTTGGTGATGTGGACGGCTTGTTCACCGGTTGAACTTGGGAAAAAGCTTTGAGCAGTTTCTTCAGGCAACGCTGCCACGGCAACGCTGCCCTTGTCACCTACAAGAAGTGCCAGACCCATGGTGCCGAAATCCGGCTGTTCCGCCAGCGGGCCAGGTGGCACATCTGGTTGGTCGCTGAAAACGATGTAGTCGAGACCGATGTTGCCCCAGCCCCCGGTTGCCCGGTCCATCACCTCGATGCGCGCAGTCTTGCCGACCCACCGCCGGACACTCCACGTCAAGGTTTTCATCTTGTTGGCGTTCGCGCCGGTAGCGGACAGCACGACCTTGTCGTCCACGAGCAGGTTGACGGCGGTCTTGCCCGGGTTCGAGCCGCCGCCTACGAGAAGACGAATATAATTCCGCTCGATCGTGAAAGGCGGACTGGTCAGCGTGCCAGTGTGCCCGTCACGCCCCTCGACACTATTATCGGGCGCGGAGGAATGCGTGTTCACGGCGTGCTGGCCGTGCATGGCGAGGTCGCCTTGGTATTCCGGCACCTTGCTTTTCTTAATGGGGCCGCTGCCAAATGCCGTGCCTTTGGTTGTCCACGGCGCGTAAGTCTCGCGCTCAAAATCCTCGAACAATATGTCCGGTCGCTGCAACTGGTCCTTGTCCTCCGGCACACCTGAGGCAGAACATTCGAGAAAGGTAAAATTGCCGTGGCGCACGATGCGGTTGTGGCGAAGCATATCCTGGGTTTCCCCGGACTTCATGGCGACGGCATTTTCCAGCCATCCGGCTAATTCCACCTCGACCTTCTGCTTGCTTGAGTTCGTGATTTTGAATCGCATCACCGTTGCCGGAAGCGAGGAATCGTCCACGTTCAACGGGATGAATGGCGAAAACGCTTCGAGCGAGACGGCGACGGGCGAATCGGAATCTCGATATTCCACGTGCCCGATGGGATACTCGCCGTTGAACGTGACATCGCGCCAACTTGCGCGGTCGAACTTGCGCACTTGTGACTTTCCTTCAGCGGTCACGCGCACCGCGAACCCCTGTTCCAACGGCGAAGACGACTTAAGCGGATGTGCGTAATGGTCAGCGTCAGTGCTGGTGTGCTGATTGAAAATATCCCAATGCCAGAGCCGTCCATCACCGCCGAGATAAAGTTGTCCCGCGCAAATTCCGCCGACGGGCATGCCGATCTTGTCGAGTTCCGCGCCGCGATAAACCGTTGGCTGACCCCGCTCGAAAAGTGATTTGACCCACGCCGGGTTGAGCTTCTTGTCCGCCGGCACAAGCTTGTCGAAGTCCTCCCGCGTGAACGGGCCGGCGGCAACCGGCATCCGCGACAATACGAAGCCTGCCGCAGCCGCGCTGGTGAGTTTGAGAAAGTCGCGACGTGCGAAATATCCGAAGCCCCCTGCACTACGCGTTTTGGCTCCAGGTTTCATGCATGGCTAAATTGATTTTACAGCATCACCGAGAGACTTGACGAACGCGCCCAGCTTGCTGACCAGTTCGGGCGACTTGCCTTGTTGCGCAATCTGGTTCACCACCGCGCTGCCGACGACGCAGCCATCAGCCTCCTTCGCAACTTCCCTGGCCTGCTCCGGATTGGAGATACCGAACCCCACGGCAATGGGCAGCGCCGTGTGGGCGCGAATTTTGGCGACTTGATCCGTGAGGTTCGACGCCACCTTGGTTTGCATTCCCGTTACACCTTCACGCGAGATGTAGTAGATGAAACCTGCACCGCGTTTCACGATTTTCTCCATGCGCGCCTCCGGAGTGGTCGGTGCAACGAGGTAGATATTGCACAAACCAGCTTTCGCCATCAGCGCCTCGTAGTTGTCCGATTCCTCGGGCGGCAGATCCAAAACCAGCAATCCGTCCACGCCTGCTTTGGCTGCGTCACCAATGAACCGCTCCATGCCGACGCGATGGATGAGGTTGAAATAGATGTAAAGGACGATGGGCGTTTGCGAATCCTTGCGGATGG
>CAYSDO010000114.1:5529-10688 GCA_964429665.1 uncultured Bifidobacterium sp. | reverse complement strand
TGCCGGTGAGCAGATTCACCACGCCGCCCGGCAGATCGCTCGTGGCGAGAATTTCACTGAGAGATACGGAGGGCAGGGGAGTTGTCTCGGAAGCGAGTGCAACCACCGTATTGCCGCTAAGAATCGCCGTAGTGATGAGTGTAACCAGCGACACGAGAGAAGGCGAATCTGGCGCAATTACGACCACCACCCCCGTTGGTTCCGGCGTGGTAAAATTGAAATGTGAGGATGCGACGGGGTTCACGCTTCCGAACACTTGCTGATACTTGTCGGTCCAGCCTGCAAAATGAACGAGCCGGTCAATCGTGGTCGTAACCTCGCGTTTTGCCTTGGTTGCGCTGTCACCGGTGGAGCGGGCAATCTCCGTGACGAGTTCGGCGCTGCGGTTCTGCAACATTTCCGCCGTGCGATAAAGAATCTGTCCGCGATTGTAGGCCGATGCCTTGCTCCAGCCGTCCCCGGCCGCACGGGCCGCGACGACTGCGTCTCGGAAATCCTTGCGTGAGGCGTGGCAGACGTTGTCCAGATGCTCATTGCTTACAGATTTTACCTGAAGGTAACGACCGCTTTCGCTGCGTGGGAATTTGCCGCCGATGTAAAGTTTGTAGGTTTTTTTGACGTCAAGTCGTTCGGCGTTCATGCGCAGGCAGGGTGGGAAAAAGCTCCACTCAACTCAACTGCAAATCGCGGCGCGAAAAAATGCCTGTTTCCATCGGTGAACAAATCCGCGTATAGTCGGTCAAACCAATGCCGCCCGGTGGCGGCGATATTGTAATGTATAAAAAATTCGTGTTCCGGTTGATGTTGATCCTTGCGATCGTCTCCGCAGGAATCTGGCTGGCTCTGGCGGCCAATTCAGAAACCAACTCCGTGCCGCCCCCGGGCGTAAATGCCACCGCCAGGAGTGGTCCGCTGTCTCCTGGTCCGAATGATGGCCGTATCGCTTCCGTCACCGCACAATTGCTCGAGCACTACCAATTTCTCCAGCATCCGCTTGACGACGATTTCTCGTCCAAGTTTCTGGATCGCTACATAGAAACACTCGATCCGCAGCACATTCATTTCACGCAGGAGGACACGAAGGAGTTTGAAACATTTCGAACCAAGCTCGATGACATGACGCTCGGGCGCCGCGGCGTTGGTGACACGACGCCGGCGTACAAGATTTTCAACCGCTTTGTTCTCAGGCTGGAACAACGCACCAAGTATGCGGGAGAACAGTTGAAAGTGGACAAGTTCGAGTTCACCACCGACGAGAGAATCCAGACGAATCGAAAGGAATCACCTTTTCCGGCGGACCTCGACGACGCGAGGCGTCTGTGGCTGCAGCGGCTTCGTTACGAGTATCTTGACGAGAAACTCGCCCTGGCAGGCAAGACCAATTCGAGCGTGGCAAGAGCGACCAAGCTGGACGCCCCCGTGACGTTGAAAAAGAGCGAACACGACGAAATCGTTGACACGCTCACGCGACGATACAATCGAAATCTCCATTTCTTTCACGAACTGGATAACGACGACGTGCTGGAATTTTATCTGACATCACTGGCTCACGTTTACGATCCACACTCGGATTACATGAACAAGAGCCAGGCAGACAACTTTGCCATCGGCATGAGCCTCTCCCTTTTCGGCATCGGCGCGGAACTTCAATCGCTTGACGGTTACTGTACGATCAACCGCCTCATGCCAGGTGGCCCTGCTGCGAAGAGCAAGCTCATCAAGGAAAAGGACCGCATCGTGGCTGTGGCGCAGAGCAACTCGCCACCCGTGGACGTGGTGGACATGAACCTCAACAAGGTGGTGCAGATGATACGCGGACCGAAGGGCACGGAAGTCCGCCTGACAATCGTGTCGGAAAATGATTCCACAGACCGCCATGTCATCTCGCTGGTTCGCGATGAGATTCCGCTCGAAAGCCAGGAGGCAAAGGCGAAGATCATTGAACTGCCTGTCGGGATAGGGCGCACGCAACGAGTCGGCGTCATTGATCTGCCCTCGTTTTACGCAACGATTGATCTCGACGGAAAGCAATCAGACAAGGACTCGGCATCGAGTAAAAAGACTCCGCGCAGCACCTCGGCGGACGTCGCCAGGCTGTTGAAAAAATTCAAGGATGAGAACGTTGGCGGAGTGATACTCGACCTGCGTCGCAATGGCGGAGGTTCCCTTGAAGAGGCAATCAAGTTGACCGGATTGTTCATCAAACAAGGCCCGGTGGTGCAGGTCAAAGGGCCGCAAGACCCGGAGCCGATCGTGGACAGCGACGAGGATGCGGCGCAACTCTACGCCGGACCGTTGATCGTGCTTACCAGTCGTTATAGTGCATCGGCGTCAGAGATTCTGGCAGGGGCGTTGCAGGATTACGGACGGGCGTTGATCGTTGGCGACATTTCAACGCACGGCAAAGGCACGGTGCAGAACCTGAATCCACTACGATATTTCTTTAAGCCGCCGCTTGAAGGCACGAATGATCCGGGCGCTCTAAAGATGACCATCCGCAAGTTTTACCGTGCGAGCGGCGCGTCCACCCAGAAGCGCGGCGTGATGCCGGACGTTGTTCTCCCGTCGGTGCTGAATTATGCAAAGGACACCGGCGAGGCTTCGCTCGATACCGCGTTGGAGTGGGACACAGTCCACAGCGCACGCTATGACAAGTTGAATCTTGTGGAGCCCGTGCTTGCCGATCTGCTCAGACTTTCCCGCGAACGTGTATCCACCAACCAGGATTACGCCTATGTTTATGAGGATATCGAATTGTTCCGCAAGAGACAGGCGGACAAAACGATTTCTCTGAACGAAGTTGAGCGTCGTCGTGAGAAGGCGGAGGACGTCGCGCGAAAAAAAACGCGGGACAAGGAAATCCTGGCGCGCAAACCCGTGGAGCGGACAACTTACGAGTTGACCCTCAAAAATGTCGATCAGCGCGGCCTGCCTTTGCCCGTTGGCAAATCCAACACGCCGCCGGTGGCAGTTACATCCACGAACAAACTCAATCTGCCTGACATGCCAAAACCTGTCGTTATTTCTGCACAGATCAAGTCTGCGCCGAGTGATCGCGAAAGCTCTGTCAACCCCGGGTTGGTTCCTGGAATGAGTCATGGTGACGACGATATTTCTGAACCATCACCACCGCCAATTGACGTCACGCTCGAAGAGGCAGGGCGCATTCTTGCGGATTACATCCGGATGCTTTCGCAGAAGGGGATGATCACACTCAACGCCAATCCCAAACGGTAAACTCAAATGAAGAAGCTCTCTGTCATGGCTGTTCTTTTCGCGCTGCTTTGTGTCGAGGCTTCTGCACAATTGGATCAGGCCAAGCGTCGTGCCAGGGATCTCTCCAACCAGAACAACGTCCGCCAGGGGGTGCCGCCGCCGGTTCAAATCCCACCCAGAGCGGCCCAACCCGTCGCTCCGCGCACGGTGATAGCAACGAATGCCGCAACGGTGCAGGTAAAGAATGTTGCGAAGATACAGAAGGATCTCGCTGCGATCAAAGCCGGATCGTCTGCCACGGATGGGCAGAAACAGCAACTTGTCATGGACATTGCCGGGTGCGCCCGCGGGACGAAGCCGGGGTTGGCGAACGTGAAGGCTTTTGTGGATTCGTTCGCCGCAGTGTTGCCTGATGGAACAGTGACACCCGAGCAACAGTCTCGACTTGCCCAAAACATTGAAGCAGTGACCAACAGCAAGGAGTTTTCCCCGGTGCAATATGACGCGATCCTTGCGGACGTGAAGGCCACGCTGGAAGTCGCAGGCATCAAGCGCAAATCCGCCGAGGTTCCCGTCAAGAACCTCAAAGCCATCGGGGACGAAGTGCGACGCTGATGCTGTTTTGCCATGACTGCGAAACTTCAGGTGAAGTGCCCGACGTGCCGGAAAACCGGTGAGTGGTTTGCGGGGGATTACGGGCCGTTCTGTTCGCATCGTTGCAAGCTGGTTGATCTTGGAAAATGGTTTGCCGAGGAACACAACATCGCCACGCCTTTGCGCCCGGAACATCTGGAAGAATTCGCCGATCTGCCTCCGGGCGAACATCTCGACAAACCGGATTGATTTTGAGCGTTTCAACCGTAAGGTTTTTGGGAGTTTCACGAACAAACCTTGAGAGAATTGAATATGAAACAACTGATCTGCCTTCTGCTGGCGTTTGTCGTATTGACTGCACGCGCTGTGGAGACCAACTCAACTCCAAACATGCAAACCAACAAAACTGAACTTGCGACCATTGGCGGCGGCTGTTTTTGGTGTACCGAGGCCATCTTCCAGATGTTGCCGGGCGTCACCTCCGTCGTGAGCGGATACGCCGGCGGCAACGTTGAAAACCCGACTTATAAGCAGGTGTGTACCGGCGAGACTGGACATGCCGAGGTGATCCAGGTGGCGTTTGATCCTGCCAAGATTTCCTACGAAAAGATCATCGAGACATTCTGGGACGCGCACGACCCGACCACGTTGAACAGTCAGGGTAACGATCACGGAACGCAGTACCGCTCCATCATTCTTTACAACACTGACGCGCAGAGGACGGCGGCGGAAAAATCAAGGATCGAGGCGCAGAAGAATTTCTCGAGGCCCATTGTGACGGAAATTGTGCCGCTGAAGAAATTTTACGCCGGTGAGGGCTACCACCAGAATTATTACCGAAGCAATCCGAATCAGGGCTATTGCCGCGCCATCATCCGGCCCAAGGTCGAGAAGTTTGAAAAAAAGCTGAAAGAAGGGAAGCACTGAGCAGGGTTTTGCAGTCTTGCTTTTATTCTGACCAACAAATTGGAGACGATTCTCGCGAGAAGCAGGCGGGTGGAGAAAGTCGAATCTAAATGTAACCTCCGCTGGCTTTCATTCGTATCCCATTGCATACAGGCGAATGATTTGCCTGAGACCCAAAGGTATGAAATTCATGAAATCGTGTTTGTTCAGGAATGCAGCGGTAATGACGGGTGTACTGTGGGCGGCGTGGGCGGCTCATGCTGGTTCGTTTCAGCGAACGGATGTGGTGGCTGATCCTGTGTGGGTAGTGCATGTGGATTGCGATGCCTTGAAGCAGACAGTGATGGGGAAGGCGCTGTTGACAGAACTCGGCAAGCCTGGACCACAGGCGAAGTTTGATGAGATTCAGTCGGTGTTCAATGTTGATCCGCGCAAGGACCTGC
>CAYSDO010000114.1:0-5519 GCA_964429665.1 uncultured Bifidobacterium sp. | reverse complement strand
GCGCGGCGAAGGGCGAGAAGGATGTGGTTGTTGTGGCCTACGCAGATTTTGATGCCGCGCGCCTGGTGTCCATTGTCGAAATGAACAAGGATTATCAATCTTCCAAGGCCGGCACGCATACGATCCATAGCTGGATTGACGAGAAGAAAGCCGAGAAGGATGGCGTGAAGCCGCGCAGTTACGCCGCAATCTACAAGGGCAAGGTGCTCGTCATCGGGCAAACAGAGAGTCGCATCGCTGAGGCGTTGGATGTGATGGACAAACGCAAACCGAATCTGGCAACGAGCACTCAATTTGGTGCGCTGGGAGCCAATGGCAACGGCGGCTTCATCCTGGGTGCCGCGCGCAAACTGGATTTGCCCGGCAACGATCCGGGCGCGGCTGTGTTGAAACAGTCAAAGATGTTCTGGTTGAGCGCAGGTGAAACGCAGGGGCGTGCCGAGGTCAAGCTGACGCTTGAGGCTGCCGACGCCGAGACCGCAAAGCAAATGGGAGACATTTGCCGCGGGTTGGTTGCCGTGTTGTCGCTCCAGGCCGAGCAGTCGGAGGCGGTGAAACTCGCGAAGGGAATCTCCATTTCCCAGGATGACAAGGCCGTAACCGCAAAACTCTCGATGCCTTCCGAGGAGGTCTTTGCAATGATCAAGTCGAAGATTGGAAAATAATCCGCGACGGAACGAGATACTCAGAGGCGTTTGAGAATTGTGACCGCTGAAAATCAAGAACCTTCTGATGAGGAACTGGCCCGCAAGGCACAGGCGGGCTGTTCTTCCAGTTTTGAAGCGCTTGTCCATCGCTACGAGGCGAGGGTGTTTCGTTTTGCGGCCAACACCTGTTGCAATGCCAGTGACGCACAGGAGGTGACTCAAGACGCTTTCGTGAGTGCCTATCGTAGCCTCGAGAAATTTGACACCAAGCGATCCTTTGAGACATGGCTGTTCACCATTGCGCGGCGCAAGTGCATTGATCATCACCGTTCGGTTCGCCACGCGGCGGGTGATGTGTTGCCGGAGGAGGTGGATGAAAACGACCCGGCAGCATTGCTGGCGCAACGTGAAGCGGAGGGGTACCTGTGGCAGGTTGCAAAACGTGTGCTGCCGCCACTGCAATTCCAGGCGCTTTGGTTGAGGCATGCAGAAGACATGAGCGTGGCGGAAGTCGCGCAGGTTCTTCGTCGGACAAAGATTCACGTCAAAGTATTGTTGTTCCGAGCCCGACTGGGTTTGGACGCCGAACTGACAAGTCGGCGTACCGTTGGGACGACATCCGGAACCAATGGCAAACCGGCGTCAGCAACACAAAGCCGTATGGGCTCGTCCCGATTTACCGCTGCAACCGTTGAAGCCCGCCCAGAAGTTCAGTTATGAAAGTATTGTTCAACAAATTCAAAGCCTCGACCCGGTTTGACCAGGAAGCCAAATCCGGCAGGAACAGCCGGCATGAAGAGCTTCAGCAGTTTGAGAAATCCCTGCTGGAGATGGATCGCGAACTGAGTGCATTCCGATCGAATGCTGCGCTTCCAAAGAACCTTCATTCCTCGATCATGACAGCGATTCGAGCGTCGGACACCGAGGTTGAAGCGAGTGCAACGGGACTTTTCTGGCTTAAGCTTGCTGGTGCGTCGCTTGCCTTTGCGGCGGTTGTTGGCTTGTTGTTCTGGCTCACGGACCAGTCCTCACTCAAAGACAAGGCATCGTTGCCTCCACCAGTTATAGCGGCTTCGCTTGCGTCTGGATTTGATGAAGGACATGAATTGACACAGGTTGCACCGAAGGCGGCCTTGGAGCCGCTTTCCGGCGAAATGGAGCTTCTGGAGCGGGATTTTCGGAATGCCGTCACATTTCTTGTTGCCAGCATGCCTTGAGCTTGTTCAGGGCAGATTCATGTTCTAGGATGTCATTGGTTTTGGGAGGGTGGAGGATCGCTTCCGGCGCAAGCCGGGGGAGGAAAGTCCGAACACCACAGGGCGCGATGCCGCGTAACTCCGGTTCAGCCGGAGATACACGCGGGAGGTGACGGCGCGAGTCGTCCTGACGGAGAGTGCCACAGAAAACAGACAGCCACGGTTGCGGCAACGCAACCGGGGTGATGGTGAAAAGGTGCGGTAAGAGCGCACCGCGCGAAGCGCAAGCGACGCGGCACGGAAAACCCCATCGGGTGCAAGGCCAAATAGAGAACTCTGGGGCTGCCCGCCCCATGTTCCGCGAAAGCGGGACGGGTTCCGGGTACTGGCTGCTCAGACAAATGATTCTCTCCCGTGGATAAATCCGCGGCAGACAGAATTCGGCTTACAGCCCTCTCAAAACCACTTTCGCGCCGGCTTCAGGATCGAGTTCGCAAAATGGCGACACGGATGTCAGCGCGAAGCAATGCGAGGTTTTCCAGACTTCATCACAAGAAACCAATCGCCTTTGCCGGGCGTGTTGAACTGACTCGTATCACCTTCGGCTTTCGCCATTGCAGGTGTGATTTTGCCAGATCGTGGATCAAGCCATGATACCTGCGCTAAACGCGGCAAGGCAGCATTGGCGACTCCGATGTGTGTGCTCGAAGGCGAATAAATCACCGTCACATCACGTTCTTCGGTACCTGCTGCGGCGATGAATTGATCGGGTGAGTCGTCACCGGGTTGCAGGACCATTGCGCTTGGGAACGGCCGCAACCGCCAATACTCAATGCCTTTGATGCATTGCTGCAACGTCGCAATGTCATACGCGCCCGGCAAAATCAACGAGCGTTGCCATGCAGGCAGCAAATGTGAATCACCCGGTATTTGAGCCATCGTGGTTTGCCAGGTG
The DNA here is from genome assembly GCA_964429665.1 of uncultured Bifidobacterium sp. Classification (GTDB taxonomy): domain Bacteria; phylum Verrucomicrobiota; class Verrucomicrobiia; order Limisphaerales; family JADLHS01; genus JADLHS01. The sequence goes on along the minus strand of CAYSDO010000114.1, from coordinate 2,721 downwards.
GCGATGTCCCGTGTGGCGTAGGTGACGCCGGCGGGTGTGTTGATGAGCATGGACCACCACATCAGGCGTCGCGCCTGCTCGGAGTTTACGGATTTTTCCGGCGTCACATTTTCAGGCGGGGGCAGCAATGTCAGAAGCGGGCGCGCGGGTTCTTTCCGTCGTTCCAATGCCAGCGGGCCGTTCAACAACCACGGGAGCGCTGTTTCATCCACAGCCTGCGCTGTATTGAACCCAAACACGTCCACCCATTTCTCCTGTCGAAATTCATCAAGCGACCACGTGGCATCGCCCGGGAAAAAAATGACCGGAGCGTGGGTCGTATTCTCAAACACGATCCGGCCAGCTTCTTTCCAGCGCGCGACCTTCGCACCATCGCTCTCGCTCTCGAACGCCAGCACCCATGCGACATCCTCCGCGCCCCAGCGCGCGACAACGTAGCGCAGCAGTTTCGCGGTTTGCTCTGTGGAGAGTGTGCGGTTAGTGCCTTCGCCGATTTCCCAGAGCGGCGCAATGGCATTGAGCAGTCCGGCGTTGTTAAGGGTGGCCACTTTCTGATCCAGTCGTTTGAAGAAATCCACGTTCACGGAAATCAAGTCATCGCCGGTGAACGCCTTTTCACCCTTCTCATCCTTGCCGGGCGCGACGGACCAGAGTACGGCGTTGAAATTCTGCGCCGAGCGGATGCGGGCATAGTAACTCCAGTGATCAGGTTCGGAAAGCCGCGCGCCATCCTGCGCCACGTCGCCGAGCCAGAGGAAAGGTTCGTGGCTGGCGTGTTCCAGGTGACGTTTGCCGCGCGCCACCTGCACAGGCCCGTGCTGACCAAAGCGCGTCTTGCCTGTGGATGCTGTGCAAACAAACTCGCCGGATTGATTGTGCAAACCTGTGTTCAACGAATCTGTGCAGCGGGTGAAATACTTCCATTGCCCTGGAACATCTGGCGCGAACCGCACACGCCAGTTGCGGTCGCCGTCCCAAAACCCGTGAACATGGTTCGTCGTGCCATCGGGTGAGATGAAGAGCGCATCCAGTTCCGCCTGTTGAATGGCATTGGTGTAGGACGTGTCGCTCTTGAGCGTAACCTCGAAACGCTCCCACTTGGCGGTGACGGGCAGCTTTGATGCGGGAGTTGCCGCGTCAATGGAGTAAACGCCGAGCAACCACGCGGTGATCACGGCGAAGGCTCGTGAAGGCTGAACTCGGCTGTTCTGAAAAGTTAAAGTGTTCATGGTTCAATCAGGTTCGCAAGGACACGACCATCTGACTCAAAAGAACCGCTCGTGTCAAATCCTGTGCGTGGCCGAATTGTGGTGGTGAATGCAAGCTGGAAGTCTAGCTGTAGCCTGGCGTATTACCTCTTAACTGTATTCAACAGAAAATGTGCCCTGCCATCTGCCCAGCGGACAAATAGATGCCCCTTGGTGGTGACGAGCTTGAGCGGATAGCCGAGACGCCGCCCAACTCCGACATACAACACGGGCAGTGAACTGCATGTGCCTTGATGATTTGCTCCGGTCAATCCATGCAGGAATATGTCTTGGAAATCGGCAAAAAAACCATCACCCATGCTGGCGCTGGCGACGTTTGCCATTTTGTTTGGAGCGTAGTGAACCTTGAAATCTTCCGCCAACACGACCATCAACATCATCAAGCGAAAGAAACCTTCCGAATTCTCAAATTCATCAGGATTCTTTTGGAAACGGTAGGCATGGCGCTCGGCTTCAGACCGCACTCGCGCTGCCATTTGATCAATGATTGCCAGTGAATCGGCAATGTCCATTTCCTCCGCGCCTGGCAAGCCTTCCGCGCAAAGTAGATTCATCCGTGCGATGCCCAATTGCTTCAATGAATCGGCAGGCAATGCGACCAACGCTGTCAGGTTTGGAACGGACGCCGAAGGATTGGCTTGTTCACTCGATTGTTGTCGCGTGCAGCCTACGAGACCCAGTAGTAGCACAGTTGCAACGAGTGAATTTGAACATTTCAAAAACTGCATTGCAAACTCCGACACTAGGATTGCAAAACGTCTGCGCCTCGTGCGACATGAACACCACCACGCACGCGAACAGCACCACTGTTACCAATCGCTTTGTTTTTATGGTTATGATTTCATTTATGTCCACAGGTTCTTCCGAAGGTGCTCTCACCACTTGGGCACACATCTGGTGCGGGAGACAATCCTGTTGTACCCGCGCAGACTCAACACAACCAGTTTTCCTATTTTCCGCTTTGTGCGATGTCAATCGGGCGTTCTACGTTATGGACGCCGCTTCTCCATTCCCGCCAGTTGCTTCTTTATAGACTCCATTTGTGGTCGATCCTGACACTCGAGGTCAAAGCTGCCGGTTTCAAGTGGTGCCATTATAGTCGCCGCCACAACAGGCTCATCACCGACCATTATCAAAAACTGTCTGTTTACATTCGCAGTCGTGACGATTTTAAGTTTAGCTGCATCCCCGTCTTCTAGCCGGCAGGAGAAGACCCAAATCGAACTGCCTTGGGAATTTTGCCCGATGCTTTTCCTCTCCTCCAACACTACCTCTCTAAATTTGCCGATTGCTAAATCCGGCTCGGCGGATATGAAACCGAGTTTTGGCAATCGTTCTGTATCAATAAACTTTCCTTTCTCCACTGGATTGCTGCTGAGCACAAAAAACTTCACACTCGTTGAAGGGCTATTGCTCTTAGTGCTGAGTAACACTTCTCTGTCCGCTACGGTCT
>CAYSDO010000113.1:0-10730 GCA_964429665.1 uncultured Bifidobacterium sp. | reverse complement strand
ACAGGCGAGCATGGCCTCGGCGAGCATGGTTTTTCCTGCGGACGCATGCCCGACGATGGCGAAGTTGCGAATGTCTGCGGCTTGATATTCTTTCATAAGAAAAAGAGGGAGTCAGTTTGAAGAAACCGTGAGCAACCAGACTTGTAAATCTCGGCAATCACAAGAAGATTTTATGATGATCTCACACTTATGCCAAGAGCGAATCCTCGTTTCAATCTCGCCCTCCTGACGGACCATGGTTGGTACAAATAAAAAAGGTGCAGCCATCAGCCGCACCTTTTGAAGAAATACCGTAACTCAGCGGCGATTGCGTCGGCATCGGAAGGCGACCAATCCCATCCCGGTCATCAAAGCCAGAGCAGTTGGTTCAGGCACGGCCGTAACCGCCCCCGAGAAAGCGACGTTATCAATGCTGAATGTGCCACCCGTGCCCTCGGCGTTCCAGCCGTAGAAACGGAAGCTGACAGGCGAGGTCAACGCGTCAAAAGGAACTCCCAAAGTCACCAAGCTCCCGTTTTGTGCGGTCGTGGTGGCGTCAGCTACCACACGGAACTCATCACCCGGTCCAACCGTCAGCGCTGCGTTTGCAGGACTGATGCTGGCAGACAAGTTTGCCGCGAAAGCATCCACCCCCGACCTCACAGAGTAACTGCGGATGCCAGTGCCGGAGCGTTGGATAGTAAATGCGATGGTATTGATGTCCAGCGAGTAGCCTGCCTGTGGCGTTAGTGTGACTTCATAATACCTGGCCGCATCAAGACTTCCTGTGAAGTTGGCAAAATTATCGTCTGCATTGATGCCTCCCATCGCGTTGGTCTGAAAGGAAAAGCGGACGGTTGCGTTCGGATTGCCGACATAACCAAAGGCGCTGAATGAACCGAATGTGACACCAGTCGCGGTCGGAGGTGGGGTCGGATCCGTGAGTCCGGATGAAGCCGTGACCAGAGCGAAGTCATAGGTTGAAGTAAATGACTGCGCCAGACAGGAAATTGAAGCGAGCATGCCAACAGCCAAAGCAATGATGAGTCTCGCGTTGATAGTTGAGGATAGAATTTTCATAGAAAGTTTTTCTGAAGATTATGGGTTCAAGATTGAATCTTAATTGGCTTAAGTAAAACAGCCGAAACGACAATACGCAATCAAAATCTCCTGAGTTAACCAACTTTTCACGAGCCTCGGGTAAATACCCGACGACGGTATCGGAAAGAATCCAAAAGCGGCTTTGTTTTGTGCGTTGAGAAGGTGTGTGAATGCGTAGAGTGGAGGGAAGTCACTATCCTCGAGGCCGAACATTCCAGAGGAACGCCAAAAGCAGCATCGCAGTAACAGTGCAAATCAGCACCGCCAACAGGCCAGCGTCCCAGCCGTAGTGTTGCGAGATCCAACCCAGTCCCTTGCCCTGAATGACACGGCCAACGTAGCCAAAGAAACCGACGAAGCCAGCCGCTGTACCCACTGCCTTCTTGGAGGTGAGGTCAAGCGACATCACGCCGGAAAACATCACCGGTACATAGACAAAAAAGCCAATCACGCCGAACAAAAGCATGTCCAGCCACAACATGTGGTTCGGGACGACGCGGATCGCAGCAAACGCGAGCAGCAGCGGGATCATCGCCAGCACGCTCACACGACCGCGCCGCCCGCCAAGTTTGTCGGAGAGCCAGCCCATCGTTAACATTCCGGCGGCCCCGGCAAATTCAATCACCGTGGTGCTGAAGCCGCCTTCGCTCAGCGACGCGCCTTTGACTTCCTTGAGATACGTCGGCCCCCAATCCACCATGCTGTATCGTGCGATGTAAACAAACATGTTGGCGATGGCAAGCACCCAAAGCATCCGGTTGGGCAAAATGTATTTCAGGAACATTTCCTTGAAGCCGAGTTCCTGCTCGTGCGCTTCCTTTTCATCCGGCGGCCAGTCGTTTTTGAATTCTTCCACGGACGGCAGTCCCTCAGCCTGCGGCGTGTCGCGCATTCGCCAGAACAAATAAATTGCGCCCACTGTGGCAATAAGACCCGGTACATAGAACGCCGATTGCCAGCCCCACATCGAAGCACATTTCGCAGCGAGATAACCGGCGATGCCGCCGCCAATGTTGTGCGAAACATTCCAGATGCCGAAGATCGTGCCGCGTTCGCGTGCGCTGTACCAATGCGAAAGCCCGCGCGTGCACGGACCGTAACCCATACCTTGAACGAAGCCATTGATCGTCCAAATCAGAACGTGGGCGGTGTAGTTCGTCGTCGCGCCGAAAATGAAATTAAGCGCCGCAGTCAGGAGCATGCCGACGGCAACATACTTCCGCGCATCGCTGCGATCGGCGAAGTAGCCCATCACGAATTTGCCAATGCCGTAGGCGATGGCCGTGCCCGCAAGGATATCACCGATCATCGCCTTGTCGTAGTGGAGTGCCGCGCCGATTTCCTTGGAGACAGGGGCAAAGTTGTTCCGCACCACATAAAACATGGCGTAGGCCATGAAGGCCGCTTCAAACACCTGCCAGCGGAATTTCGGATAAAGCTTTGCAACGTCGGCAGGCGAACGGCGGGGCGCGGCGGGCGCGGGCTTAAACCATTGGAGGACGCGGCTGATCATTTTGCTGCGGGAGACGAGGCAGAGGGTGAAGATTTTTCCGCGAGCTGGCAACCCACCACATTGCGATACCGCAGGAGTTCAGCAGCGCGCTGTTCGTTGGTCCAACCTAGCAACTCGGCCATCAAGTCCGCAACGTGTTCCGCCTTCAATGCGGCATCGCGATGGTAATGATGCCAGCTTGTCCTTCGCACCATCACGTCGTCGAGATGCACGGCCCACTCGTTGGCGCAGTAATGCTCGACCACGCGCCGACAGAATTCCGGCGGAAGAATGCTGCTGATGTTTTGCGTCTCGCTGGCGGGAATCAACAACTCATCAGTCGTGCGACACGGCAACGCATCCGACCGATTTAATGCTTCAACAATCCGATCCACTGTCTGCTCGGCCATGAGGCGAAATGTCGTGAGTTTGCCGCCGGCCACATCCCACCAGCCAGGTTCGGGATTCTTGATCTCGTGCGAGCGCGAAATGTCCGACGGTTTGCCGTTCGGATCAGCCAGCAGCGGACGCAGACCGGCCCAGGAACTGATGACATCTGCGCCAGTGAGTTTCACTTTGGGGAAGAATTGGTTCGTGATTTTCAGAACGTAATCAATGTCAGACCTGTCAGCAGTCACATGATCGGCTGAACCACGATAGTCGGTGTCGGTGGTGCCGAGGATGGTGCGCTCGCCCCACGGAATCGCGAACAGGATGCGCTTTCCCTCGGTCATTACGACAGTCTCCGGCACGGTCAACCTGCTCCGCTCCACCACAATGTGGATGCCCTTGGTCACTCGAAGTTTCACCCGGCTGTGCGGCAATCCATCCGCCCAAGGCCCGGTGGCGTTAATGATGGTTCGGGCGCGAATAGTGAAAGTCTTGCCGGTCAGCAAGTCTTCAACTTCGCAATCCCAGAGGTCTGTTCGCTTGGAATTCCGAAAGCGACAGTAATTCAGAAGCGTCGCACCGGCCTTGACTGCTGAACGAAGGGTATCCATCACAAGCCGGGCGTCATTGGTGAAGCCATCGTAGTAACGCACCGCTCCCGAGAGATTGTCGGCCTTCAGGCCCGGAACTTTGTGTAGGACATCATCATGGTTCAGCCATGTTGACTTGCCGAGATTGCGCCCGCCGCAGAGCAGGTCGTAAATCTTTACGCCGATCTTCAACTGCCAGAGCCGCCAGTCTTTGTTGCCGCTATAAGTGGGGAAAATAAACGGCAATGGTTCGGCAAGGTGCGGCGCGATCCGATGCAGGATGGTTTTCTCGATGCTGGCTTCTCTAACGAGACCAATGCGGCCTTGAGCGAGATAACGAAGCCCGCCGTGGAGCAAACGACTGGAGCGGCTGCTGGTGCCGAAGGCGAAGTCATGTTGTTCGACGAGAGCGGTTTTCAATCCGCGCATCGCGGCATCGCGCGCAATGCCAGCGCCGACGATACCGCCGCCAATGATCAAAATATCGAACGGCGAATCAACAAGTTTGGCGAGAGCGGTTTCCCGTGGTCCCCGGGCGCTCATCACGCGGCTCCATTGCGGGCGGCTTTCAACATTTCACCGAATTGTGCAAGGTCCTTGACCACCAGATCAAGACTGGGGATGTAACTCGCAGCTTCGGCCTGGGTGGCTTCACCGGTGAGCACCAGCACGCTGAGCGCCCCGGCACGTTGTGCCATCACCATGTCGGTATAAAGCCGGTCGCCGACCATTGCGAGGTTCTCGGGGCGGAGTTCATGACGTTGCAGCACCTCGCGCAACATGCGGGGATCGGGCTTGCCGAGCACGGCGTCGGGTTTGCGCCCCGTGGCCTCGGTGAGCGCCGCGCAAACGGAGCCACAATCCACCATTACAGTGGGCTGGTCAGTTGGACAAACGCGATCCGGGTGGGAAGCGATGAACAGTTTCCCTCGCTTGATCCAATAGGCCGCCCTGCAAAGCCGTGAAAAAGTGAGCCCGCTGTCGAAGCCAACGAGCACGGCGTCAGGTTCGTCATCCGCAGAATCTGCGGCGAGTGTGAAACCGGCGGCCGCGATTTCACTGCTCATGCTGTCGGTGCCGAGCAGGAAGATATGCCGCGTCTTGGGCGTGGTTTCCTTGAGAAACTCGATGGTAAGATGGGCCGATGTGCAAAGCTGGTCTGCTGTAACGCGGATGTCCATACGCCGGAGATGGGCGACGTAATCTTCAACACTTCTGGACGAGTTGTTGGTAAGCAGGGTGAAATCAATCTTCAATTCGGAGAGCAGTTTTAGAAACGGATTTGTAAACGGGAACACCGTGCTGCCACAATAAATCGTCCCGTCCATATCGAGAGCGACATGCTGAATCTGCCGCAACTGATCGGACAATCCTTGAAACCGCGACCCGGGCTTTTGGCTCGTCGCCCCTGGGTTTAATGCTGAAGGCATAAATCAAATTACTGCATGCGCGTAGCGCGTTCCTGCAACCACAACACGTCTGCTTTCATGGCTGCTTGATCTGGAGCGCTTGATACAGGCGTTGGATATGGTCTGTTCTGACCCACGAGCGGCGGTAAAAGCACAAATTGACTCTTCCATTTGTGAAGTTCGGAATGTCCGTCGGCAAAGGAAAGGCCACCCGAACCACCATGATAACTGGCTGGACTATCCACGAGATTCACGGGTTGCGGATTTACTTCGTTAAAGCCATCCATGTCCACGACAAAGAATCCTTCGTTGATACTGTCTTCACGTTCGTCAAGAAAAACAAATGTTCCTGCGGGTCCAGGCCGGATGAAATCGGAGGACTTGCGATATTCGCGCCAAGGGCCCGCACCAACAACATCATTCCCCGACCAACCCATTGCGGCAGGTGTTCCATCACCAAATCCACGTCCACCCACCCAGTTGAGCATGGACATCGTTCTTACGCGAGGAAGAGACGGTCCGCGTCCAACGGCTGACATGCTCCGATCGGATGGACACTTATAGATTTCAGTGTTCTTGCCACAATAGGCGAACATCAAGCTACTTTTGATGTTGTTTCCACCGGCTGCTGGCACTGCGTCCGGGTCCACGTTTTCAGGAGTTATTGTCATGTCACCTCCCACCCATTGATACGGTCCGCCAGGTGCTTTGGAATAAGGCAGCTTGTCGTTGCTATCGTCCACGTACATTTTCCAAGCCAGAGTCAATTGCTTGTGGTTGTTCATGCATTTAATGCCAAGCGCTTTTGCTTTTGCCCGTGAGAGTGCTGGCAACAGCATTGCAGCAAGTATCGCTATGATCGCGATGACTACAAGCAATTCGATTAAAGTAAAGCCTCTCTTCAAGATTATTCGAGTCTTCAATTTCATTCTAGTTTTCGTGTTGGTCGGAATCAAGGTGCACTGCTGCTTCGTTCGGCAAGCCACGACAGATCGTCAGAATTCCGTCGGGGCGGGCGACTCGCCACGGCAGACGTAAGATCAAGGATGGCGGTATCCTTCCATTTCTTGATCTCAGCGTGGCCATCTGCAAATGAAAGTCCACCCGATCCATTATGGTGGGTGGCAGGTATATCAATCCATTCGTTGAGATTTGAGGGATCGCACGCAAACCAACCGTCGTTGATGCTGAACGGATTCTCATCAATCGTCACCCAGCAATTCGATGGCGCAGGGCGGATGATGTCCGACTGTTTGCGAAAGACGCGTGAGTTTGAATTCCATATCTGGATGGGATTCAACCAGCAATTCATGGACATGCTCCGCACGGTCGGGACGGGCGTTCCACGCCCGGCAGCCACTTTCCGGTCGGCTGGACACTTAAAGATCGGAACTGTTTTGACATAGGGATATATTAGTCCCACCTCCAGCAACCGGGTATCCGTTGCTCCCGGCAAGGTGTCCATACTTCCGTAAATCCATTGGTTTCCTGAGTTGCCAGTATCTGTCCTGACGTCTGGAAGCGTGTTGACCAAGGTATCCAGTCCGGCTGTTCGCATGATTTTGTCGTCGTTTTCGCCAGAATACATGAACCAGCCAAGCTGTAGTTGCTTGAGATTGTTCATGCATTGAATGGACTGGGCCTTGGTCTTGGCTTTGGCCAATGCTGGCAAAAGCATCCCTGCAAGAATGGCAATGATGGCGATGACCACAAGCAGTTCGATCAGGGTGAATCCTGATCGGTTTGGTCGGACGGATCTGAATGAGCTGCATTGATTCATTGGATGATCCCTGTCTTGACGAGAACTAACAGAAAGTTGATCTGGGAGCCGCCGGTCAACCTGCCGACGGCTCCACAAATCTCCAAACACCACGATTCCCGCGAACCATCAGTTTTGTGGAAAGGCGACCACACGATAATACGCACTGCCAGCCGGTGCAGAAGTATCCGTGTACGAAGTGCTGGTGAGCACGCCGGATATGCCAACGTACGTCCCGTTCACACTGCTGCTGCGTTGCACTACGTAGTTCGCTGCACCGCCCGGGGTCCACGTCAGATTCGCGTTCCCACCTGAGCGCGTAACACCTGTGATGGTTACGGGCGCCATTGTGAATGCTTCATTGTGGAAGATGATGATACGGCTGCCACCGGCCACCAACGATTGATCGCTTACGACGAGGATGCTGCCATCCGACGAGAACGCCATGCCAGGATCCTTGAAGTCAATGTGCTTGTCAGGTCGGTCCGGAGAGGGATTGGCGTTTGGAAATGTGATTTCGGTCGCAGCGGATGGGTTCAATGTTCCAGCGGAAACTGTGTTCGTGTCATACGACCGGAGCGCGGGCAGGTTGAACGCCGAGGGCTGAACCGGGTTCACGCGGTCTGACACCCAGATGCGGCTCGTCAAAGGATCCACCGCGATGCCCGCATACCAGCCGTTCTGACCAGATCCGGTGGTGATTGAAATCTGACGACCATTTCCGGTGCTGTCCCACGCCATGATCACACCGTCATCCGCAGTCGCGCTCTGGCCGTCTTCCCAGATTGTCAGGAGTTCGCCGGTGGCTGGCAAAGCGGCGATGGCGTTGGCATTTCCAGCGAGCCCGGCACCAAATGCCAGATTATCAGGAGCGATGAGGAAGTTGTTATAAACCGCTTGCCCCAAAGTCGTGGTCGCTGGATCAACCAGCCAGATGGCGTTGGGGTTGTTGTTGGCGTTCACTCCACGATCCAGTACTGCCAGTTGCGGATACGTGCCGCCCCAGGATGTGGGCACAAAGGCGAGGTCGCACACCTGATCCTGCTGGTTCGTGGGAGCAACACTGAAGTCGCTGATGACTTCCTCGACAGGGCTGGACGCCCACGGCTCTTTCAAACGACGCAGCGCGGACCATTCACCGCCCTTGGGCGAGTCTTGCACGAACCAGATCGTGCCGTTCGTTTCCACGACGACGGAGTTGGGATTGTATTGGCCGGAAACGATCGGCGTTGAATCAATCGCCCAGTTACCACTCGCAACCTTCGATGCCTTGCGGATCTGGCCGATGCGTTCTTCGTCAACGGTGAAGATGATGGAGGTGTTGTCTCGCGGATCAACCGTCACGCCGCCGACCGTCTTGCCAGGGAACGTCAGCACCGTGTAGTTGGTGAAACGACTGCCGACGAAGTTCACGAAATAAGGACGCGCTTCCGGCGTCTCCGTGTTCGTGTAGGGTTGGATGGTCACATCGTCCACGAACGTCGGCGGGTTCGAGCCGGGCGTCGAAGTGTTCGAAGTGCTGAACGCGAGCGTGTGGATCTTCTTGTTGTTGCCCCATGAGGAGATGAAAAGTCCGTTCTTCACCACCACGACCGGCGTCGTGCTGGGATTCTTGACCAGCGTGTAGGTGTTGAGTTTCACGTTGGTGGTCAGTTCATACTCTTCCCACGTATCGGGTGTGTACGTCTGCAATGTGTCACCCCAGCTTCCACCGCTGAACCATTCGTTGAAGCCACGGCTGAACGTGATGATGGAGTTCGTCGTGCCCGACCAGTTGTTCGGTGCCGGCTGTGTGCCCGCCGCGCGATGGCCGTAACCGAACAGCATCGTGTCCGAGGCCGAACTGTAATCAGCCTCCCAGCCGTAAAGCGAAACGCGCAACCAGACTTGATCAGGATTTAACGCGCCCGAGTTTGTCACGCCGGGAACACGCGCCCACCACGTGATACGCACGTCCTCATTCGTCGCTTGTCCCCATGAGATTGAAGCTCCGGAAGTCTGCCCTTGCGACACCATCAACGATTTGCTGCCGGAATGAGGCGGAACAACGGAACTGTCCACCACTTGAACGCGCGTCGGCGCGATGGCTTGATTAGCACCACCGCCAGTGGTTTCCGAGGTCACCCAAGGCCCGACAGGGTTGCTGTCCGCACTGTTGGTGTTGCCAGAATTAGACGCCGTGTAAGCTTCAAAACCATCCGAGTAAGAGCCGCTGGCAAGCGTGATCAAATCGCCATCAACTGTAAGGCTCACATTGTCAATCAGGGTGTAACCGTCGTCACTTGAATTTCCTTCATTCGCGAAACGGATGGTGGTGATGGGAAGATTCTGCGGACGCGCAGCTGGCTGGCCGACTTTTACGGGCGTCACCATATCGTTCACGTAGAAGCTGAATGTCCGCGTCGGTGCATCGAGCACGATTTTGTAGTGCGCCCAGACGTTGTTCGTGATGAACACCGGTGTGCCCGCTACCGTATTGCTGATGGTCACCCACTGGTTGGCAGGAAACGGCGAGCCCGCTGCGTTGAATCCATTGAAAGCCTGGATGATGTCCACGCCGTCAACAGCCGGGGTCAGCCCGGTGAGTGAACTGTTGTTGGTCGTCGCTGCCTGACCTGAACGGAAGATCACGCTGTCCTGTTCGTTTTGATCCGCACCCGCCTCCAAAATGGAGATGCGGAATCCACGATCTGCCGAACCGCTCTTGGAACTGAGCATCGAGAATTCCCAGACGTAGTTTGTGCCACCGCGGGGATCGAGATTGCATCGGAATGCGGTGTTCGGACGAAGCAGCATTGCATTGCCGGAATTGTGCGCAGAAGATGGAAACCATCCAGTGACGAGTTGGACTCCGTTCCAACCAATCCCATCGGGGGAGTTGCCAAATGCGATTCCGTCTTCAATGCGGATGTAATCAGTATTGGGTACTGCAATCGTCGGGCTGGAAATACTTGTTACCGCTCCAGGATAGGAGTCGAAGTTCTCAGAAACGAGTGTAGCGGGCGCGGCAACAACTTTGGTCGCCACGAAATATGCAGCTATGGCAGCAACAGCTACGTGTCGCCATCGGTAGAGAGAAGTTTGCCTTCCTTGATTTATTTTAGTTTGTAGATATGTCTGGGGGTTCATGGTTGTTTGTTTGTTGGGTGTATGGGGCGTGAAAACTGAACTTTGCGAGATGTGATTAAGCGCTACATTTTTTAATTACGCGTTGACGCACTAAGATTCTTTTTGATGTAAATATTTGCGACTCTAAATTAGTTAGTGTGTTGACGCACTAAGTATTCACGGCAGATGAAACAGGTCAATAACTTTTTTGGATTTATTTACCCAACATGAGAGTCTATCCACACAATAATCTACCGAAGTGCTTTCGCGGCGAAACGATACATGTCACCGCGATAAATGGAGTCTTCCATCTCGATGATCAAGTCCTTGCCGCAAAAAGAAACTCCCTCAACCCGGAATGCAGGCACCGGCTTTTCCAGGTTGAAATGCTTCAACTGACCACCATCCAACAAGACCGCGCTCAGCATCTGGTTGATTTCCGTGAGATGAATCCCGTAATCCTTGGCAAAAATGGAATACAACGATTGCTCGAGATTCTTGCGATGAATGTCCGGGCATAGCCCCATCGAAATGTAGCGTGTCTCCTTCATCAAAGGGACCCCGTCCGCAAACCGTATCCGCTCAATCTCACAATACGGCCCTTTGAGAGTGAATTCACGTCCGTTCACCGTCTGCCTATGATCGGCATCATGCAACCGAAAGCCAATCAGCTTTGTCGCCGGCTTGCGCCCAGCCTCAACCATGTTTTTTGTGAAACCAAAAATCCGGTTGATGGCGCGAACGACGGTCTGATCTTTAACGAACGTCCCCTTCCCTTTTACCCGCGTAACCCAACCTTCCTTTTCCAATTCGTGCAGGACCTTGCGGGCAGTTGTGTTGCTGACCTGAAATTTTTCGATGATCTCGTTTTCCGAAAGCACCGGCGATCCGGGCGGCAGTTT
>CAYSDO010000112.1:0-10771 GCA_964429665.1 uncultured Bifidobacterium sp. | reverse complement strand
CGATGTGCGTGGCGCCGACGACGAGCCCAATGTTGTTTTTGGTGTTCCAGGTCTGTGCCAGTTTGGCAACGTGCTCAGAGAGCAGATCGCCATTGGCGAGTTGCACCGGTTTATTTTTGATCGGGCCAAGGATTCCATCGGGCAACCGCCGGGGCTTTGACCAGGTCTTGCCTCCGTCATCGGAGGTCATGAGCATGCCCCACCATGTGCGAGGGTCGGGGCCATCCTTGTAGAACAACAGCAGCGGGCCGGTCTTGGGTTGAAACAAAACGGGGTTCCAGGTCGGGTACCGTTTGCTGGGAGATTCAACGCCGTTGGCCACCTCGACCGGGGCGCTCCAGCGGCCATCCGCGTAATGCGATGTCCAGATGCCGACGTCCGGATTCTTCTCCGCGGTTCCGCCGAACCACGCGGCGATCAAGCCGTCCTCGGTCTCCGCAATCGTGGAAGCGTGGCAGGAAGGAAACGGCGCAGTCTCGTAAATGAATTCAGACTTGAGCAGACCGGGTTGGTAGGCGGCAGGAAGTGTTGATGCCAGCAAACAACCGACGATCACGAGCCAATTAGAAATTAAAAATGTAAAATTAAAAATGGCGGTCTTCACTGTTTTGAAATGTTAATCACTGTTTTGCGAGCGACTCGGGTTTGGGCGATTCATTCACAAACTTCAGCGCCTCATTGACCAAAATTTCACCCGTACGTTCGCCAAGACTCGTCCGCGAGACGTACTCGTAGCGCTTGAAGCTTTCAAAATCCTCCTTGGTGAGAATATAGCCATACGCGTCGTTGGTGAGACCGAACAAAAGGTTGTGCTCACCACGCATCTTGCGCTTGAGATAGTAACCGATGTTCGGCAATGCCTCGCCAGGGATGGTGAGGATTTGGGCGTTCCCAATGTTGATGAGGTTCATCTGCGTGGTCAACTTGCCATCCACCGCGTTGGGAGCCTTGGGCAATGCCTTCAGCAGGGCACGCATCAGCGGCGAATCCACCGGGAAGCTGATTGGCCGCGCGGCACAAACGAGCTTGGGCGATGCCTGTTCACTCGCGCCTTGGACGATCCGCAACGCTTCATCCGCCAGCAGATTTCCGATGCGCTGACATTCCTCCCACGTTCCTGCTTCCTTGCCTTCGGGCCGGCGATTATCGGCCGTCACCATGCCGCCTTGGGCGCTGTTCATAAAAATGCCAACTCCTCCGCCCTTCGCGGCGATTTGATCATACAGCGGCCCAATGAGGTCCGGACTGCATAAGCCGCGATCACTGCCCAAAACTTCCGGATGCACCGCATAATTCACCAGCGTGGCGATGGGCTTGCCGGCAGCATCCAGCGCTTGAATGACCGAGCAACGCGGATCATACAATTGTGGTGCGTAATAGTTATAGGCGATCGCGCCTTTCGCTTCGCCGGTCGCAATCTTGATCCGGGCTGGTTGAAGTTTGGAGGCGGCTTCATTGATCGCCTCAGCCATGCGTGTGCAGACAAGTTCGATGTATTTTGGATCGCTAGAAGTACCGCCCTTGCCATCGGGAAATCCATAACAATCCGGCGCGCTATGTGTGTGTGTGGCACCAATGAGGATATTCTCCGGGGGAATTCCCTTCACCCCAGCCCGCACCTGATTTCCCAGCACGGAAGGAAATCCAAGAAAATCGGCACTCACAATCGCCACCCGCGTGCCGTCCTGTTCAAACACCAGCGCGCGCACCGTCAGTTCCCCTGCCTTCTTGTTGGATGGATTCCCAGGGCCAACACCGCCGCTCACGGGCAACAACGGGTCAGGAGTGACATTACGGACTGCGATGCCGGCGCGGAAAGCGGCGGAGGCGTCGAACACGAAAACTGTCAGGCAGAGCAACAGTGCGAGTGGTTTTAATTTCATGGCAGTAATGATTGATGTGCGCGGCGATTAAACAGCAGCGGCAATCAAACGCAAGGTTCAATGTTGCACCGCGAGATTCGCAGTCAAATCCTTCTACCGTTTTACAAGGACCATCCCTTCCGATACTCGGACTTGAGGGATTGGTTCGCCTCCTCCGAATTGGTGAAGCGCATGTTGGCACCATCCCAAAGGAGTTTCTTGGTTGTCAGTTCCTCCCGCAGTTGCTGACGGAGCGCCACATTGCCGAGCAGCACAACCTCCGTCAGCGGCCCGGCCCAATCGAAATTGGAGCCGGCGGGCTGGCCGCCTTTGCACGCGGCAATCCACTCTTTATAGTGTCCGATTGAACGCGGCAGTTTTTTCGGTGGATCGCCATATTCCTTTTGTCGCTTCGCCGGAATTAAAACGTAGTTTTTCTTCCGCGACAAAATCTTGCCGCCATCGCCGATAAACAGGTGTCCGTTCGCACCCATCTCCTCGCCGGGCTCGAGTTCTTCGGGGCGCGGTGGTCGCAATCCGCCGTCGTACCAAACGAGTTTCACCGGCGGCATTTCGCCACGGGCGGGGAAATGGTACGTGACCATCGAAGCCAGCGGATACGTTTCCTTGTTCACACGGCTGGAACTGGCTTCCACACTGAGTGGATGACCCAGCTTGAGCGCGCGGAACACCGGATCGCAGGCGTGGCAGCCGATGTCGCCCAATGCGCCAGTGCCAAAATCCCACCAGCCGCGCCATCGGAAAGGCAAGTAAGCAGGATGGTAGGGCCGGCTAGGAGCGGGTCCGAGCCATAAGTCCCAGTCCAGTGTGTCGGGAACGTGTGGAGTTTCCTTGGGGCGATCAACCCCCTGCGGCCAATACTCGTTGAACAGACCGTTGGCCGGACGATCAGTCCAAACGTGAACTTCTCGAACCGGGCCGATGGCGTTGTCCCATATCAACTCGCACAGGTGCCGCGTTTCTTCGGAAGCCTGACCCTGGTTTCCCATTTGGGTGGCGACCTTGTGCTCGCGCGCCGCCAAGGCCAATTGCCGGGCTTCCCATACGGTATGCGTGAGCGGCTTCTCGCAGTAGACGTGTTTGCCCATCTTGATCGCCGCCATCGCGATGATTGCGTGTTGATGGTCGGGTGTTGCGATCACAACAGCATCAATGTCCTTCTGCTCCTCCAGCATCTTGCGATAGTCCTTGTAGATTTTCGCATCCGGATATCTTCGAAACATCCCACCCGCATGTGCCGTGTCCACGTCACACAAGGCAACAATGTTTTCGCCCGTCATCTGGCTGATGTCGTGCCCGCCCTGCCCACCGACACCGATGCCGGCGATGTTCAATTTTTCACTCGGCGGTTTCTTTCCACCCTGACCCAATACGTGGCTGGGAACGATCATGAAGGCGGCAGAGGCCAGCGTCGCACCTCCAATGAATTGTCGCCGCGAAATCGGGCCGGTAACCGACGCCAGGGCTTTTCCGGGAGCGGATGATTTCATGCGCCTTCCCTCAGTTCCTTACTTCAGCTCTTTGATCCGTATATTCCGAAAGCTCACCGTGCCATGATCGCCTTGCAGGAAGATCGGCCCGGGTTGATCCACGTCGTTGTCCAATTGGCCGCCAGTACCCTTACGGCACTCGACGCTGTCATGAACCTTCACTCCGTTCAGTACGACAGTGATTTTGTCGCCGATGATGGTGGCCTCCGCGGTTTGCCATTGATCACCGGGTTTTGAAACAAACTTGTCCGGGGCCTTGAAGCTGTAGAGCGAGCCATTGCAGGAGGGCGTGGCCTTGGCCGAAGCCGCGTCACCCAGTATCTGGATTTCGTGCCGCCCCCGCAAATAGAAGCCGCTGTTCGAATTGTCCGGCACGAGATACTCGTACTTGACGGTGAAGTTAAGGAATTTCTTGTCCGTCACCAGGTCTGTGCCGTGTTCGCCTTTGTTGACCGTGTTCTTGAGAATGCCGTTCTCCACGGTCCATGAGTTGTGGCCCGTTGCATTGCGCAGATGCCAGCCTGTTGTGTCCTTGCCGTTGAGAAGTGAAACAAATCCGTCGTCTTCCGCCGACCACACCATGGTGAGCGAAGTAGTAACGAGCGCGAGACTGAGTAATATTTTTTTCATAGTGAAACGAGGGTGGATTGGTTGAACTGTAATTTATCTGCGACCTGTCGCGCAGGCCGACCTGCTTTGATTAGCCGAATCAACCCCGGCGTCAAGCCTTCTTCCAGCCATCTCAAGGCATTGTCAACGCGAGCCGCACGGAACTTGACGGAATGACCAACCCATTTACCATGCGCCAATGAATACAAACCCCAACTCGTCCCCACAACAGACCCGGCGCGATTTCATCAAATCCTCCGCCGCTGTCGGCGCGGCTCTGTCCGCTCCTGCGATTCTTTCCGGCAATCTATTTGCGGCAGAAAACTCCGGAACCCTGCGCGTCGGCCTCATCGGTTGCGGCGGTCGTGGCTCCGGCGCTGCCGCCCAGGCACTGAATGCAGACAACAATGTGGTTTTGACTGCGATGGGCGATGCCTTTCCGGAACAAATTGAAGCGAGCTTGAAAGGACTTCAGAGCAACGAGAAATTGTCTTCGAGGGTCAAGGTTCCCCAGGAGAACCGGTTCGCTGGACTCGATGCCTACCAAAAAGTCATAGATAGCGGTGTGGACGTGGTATTGCTCGCCTCGCCTCCAGGCTTTCGTCCGGTGCATTTCAAGGCCGCGGTTGAAGCCAACAAGCATGTGTTCTGCGAAAAGCCCGTCGCAACTGATGCGCCCGGTGTTCGCTCCGTGCTGGAATCTGCAAAGCTCGCCAAGACCAAGAAGCTTTCAGTCGTGTCTGGCTTCTGCTGGCGCGCGGAAGGTGCTCGCCGGGAATTTTACAAGCGCATTCACGACGGCGAGATCGGCGCCGTGCGCGCCATTTACGCCAACTACTACGGCGGACCTGTACGCGCGATGCCTCCCGCCAGCAAACGTCCTTCCGGCATGGGTGATCTCGAGTGGCAGATGCGCAACTGGTACAACTTCACATGGCTCTCAGGCGATGGCCTCGTGGAACAGGCCTGTCACAGCGTGGATAAAATCGCATGGGCCATGAAGGATGTAGCGCCAACCAAGGCCGTAGCCGTGGGAGGGCGACAGATTCCGAACAACGAAGGAAACATCTTCGATCACATTTTTGTCGTTTATGATTTTCCGGGTGACGTGAAAGCGTTCCTTGGTCAGCGCCAGATCAGCAATTGCCACAATGAAAACTCAGACACAGTGATGTGCGCTGACGGCGTCGGCAAGATTCCTGGCTGGAGCGATCCATACCTCACCGGCAAGAGCACCTGGAAATATCGGGGCCCCAAGACGGACATGTACCAGCAGGAACACAACGAACTCTTCGCCAGCATCCGCGCCGGCGATGCTCGTAACGACGGTGATTGGATGGCGCAAAGCACGCTCATGGCAATCATGGCCCGCATGGCCGCCTACACGGGACAGGAAGTCTCCTGGGAAGACGCCATGAATTCAAAAGAAAGCATTGTTCCAGCGACCCTCGACTGGAAAATGAAACTCTCCATCAAGCCGATGGCCACGCCTGGCGTGACTGAACTCGTTTAATCGTTTACCAAAAAACTTTTGTCGCCATGAAACAATCCTTTGCCCGCCGTGGCTTTTTGAAAACCGCCGGCGCTGCCGTTGCGCTCGCCGCGTTCAGCCCACAGTTATTTGCTGCGGATGATAAACCCGCCACGGTCCGCTTCAAGAAAGGTATCATGTGGGGCACAGTCGGTGGCAAGGGTTCCATCAGCGACAAAATGAAAGCCATCAAAGCCGCTGGCTTTGACGGCACCGAGATGATGGGCCGCATGGACCAGACCGAGGTGCTCAAGGCGCGCGACGAGTCCGGCCTTGAACTGCCCAGCGTTTGCTGCTCCAACCACTGGAAGCTCACGCTCTCCAATCCCGATCCCAAGGTCCGCGCCGAAGGCCTGGAGGATTTGAAACAAACACTGCGCGACGCCAAAGCCTACGGCGCAGGCTCGGTGCTGCTCGTGCCCGGCGTTGTAAACGAGCAGGTCACCTACGACGATTGCTGGAAACGTTCCATCGAACAGATACGCCTCGCCATTCCTCTGGCGGAGGAACTCGGCGTCAGGATTTCAGTTGAGAACGTCTGGAACAATTTCATCACCGTGGAAACCGAGGCCGTCCGTTACCTGGACGAGATCAACAGCCCGTGGGTGGGCTGGCATTTTGACTGCGGCAATATCATCCGCTACGGCGATCCCATCGTGTGGATCAAGACGCTCGGCAAACGCATCAACCGCGTTCACATCAAGGAATACAGCCGCGACAAAGCCATGCGCGCGGGCGATGTGTGGAAGGGTTTCAACGCCGCGCTGCACGAAGGCGCGAACAACTGGCCGGGCATCAACAAGGCCTTCACCGAAGTGGGCTACTCCGGCTACCTCATCACCGAACAAGGCGGCGGAGAAACCCCGGAAGGTTTGCGCGACCTCTGCCAGCGACTTGAAAAAATTATCGCGGGTTGAGGTTTGATCCGCTGAACGCAGGCAGCGAATTTCAATGCGACTCTTGTAGCCGCCGGGCGACTCCGGCGGCGGTCGCGGGTTTTGTAAGGCGGCACCAATCACACTTGCCTGAAATGAGCATTAAGACTGACATCAGCCAGGAGGACTACACAGCCTTCGTTAAGCATATTGCCAGAACTATTTCAACCGCCAGCGAGGACAAGGTTATTCGAATATTTATCTGCATTGCCATCGGCCTCGGCCTTGGCTTGGCCCTTTCGCTTATCCATCTTTCGTCTCATCCCACGACTTTTGTAGCCATGCTCTGTGGCGCACTCGCAGGGGCTTTCTTTTTGGTAATGATCATCGGCACCATTTCGCGGCGGCAGATGCAGCGGATGAGACCTGTTGATGACGGCTTCATAGTTGGTTCACAGGAGGTCTTCCTTGAGGACGAGGGCATCCGTCAACGTTCTAGTCACCACCAGTCGGTCTTTCAGTGGTCACTCATTCGCGAGGTAACTGTCGCTGAGCATCACGTCTTTGTTATGGTTGATCGCATTGCAGGCATCATTTTGCCGAGACGAGCTTTTTCTTCGGACGCGGAGCACGAAGAGTTTGTGAGCGAGATTGAGAGACGGTCTGGCAAGATGAGGACATGAAGTTGTCCAACCAGATGTTCCCCTGCGCCACGTCGCTGAGCAATCTCACGGCTCAGGAAACTTTGAACACGACTGTTTCCATCGCGAGGCGGTTGCGCTGCCGGTATCCCCACGATATGGTGTGCCCAAGTTACCAAGCCCGCTTCGCTGTCCATAGTTCGGCTGCCTTGATTAGCTTGGTCGTGTGACAACTAGACAACTTATGCAGAATTCAGGGCGCATCGGTTGGTGGTTTGTGTTGGGAGTTCCGCTGTTGCTCCTGTCACTCATCCTCCAGACCGTGACAATGGCTGGCGGGCGATACACAGGGGTTCTTATCTCCGCGTTAATGCTCAACATTGCCGCCGACATTTGCTTCATTCAGACTTTCCGCCGGGGCGGCTTGTTGACTCGTTGGATCAGCGTGTTGTTGCTGCTTCCAACAGTGTTTGTCGTTGCCGATTCCTTTCACCGAGTACCGCATTTGTTCAGATGAGTGAGATTCAAAAGGCGTGGCCAAGCCCACGGATCGAAGCAAACGTGCCATGAAAGCACAATCGGCCAAAGGCATCGTTGCGGTGACTCTGGCCGTTGGCGTTTTTGCTGCTTTTCTGACGAGGTATCCGTTCGTCTTCTCACTGGGCTGGCCGAGTCTTGCACTAGCACGCGGCGGCGTTTCACATTCCTGGATCGCTTCCGCGATCCCACTGGTCGGTGGAGTTATCTGGCTCAGTTTCTGGTCTCGCAAGCGAGCGTGGATTCGAGTAATTGCCACCAGCCTGATCCTGCCTGCCAGTTACTGCGTGCTTGCGTTCTTGTTCGTCGCGCGTGTCTCCGTCCCACTTCCAGCGATTACACCCTACGATTCGACTGCTGCAGAAAGAGCGGCTTATCTACAGGCATACGACAGCGGCTATCGCGATGGCTCACTCGGATGTATGCGCAGTTACTGCTTTTACCCGGAGTCCGAGACGCAAGGCTTCTACGATGGCGCATATCAGGGTCGCCTTGTGTGGTGTAGAATGTTTGGGCGGACGATGCCGGAGCGCGAAAAACAAAGCCTTCAAAAGTCCGCAGCAAGAGACGGTGCCAGATTGGAGTAGAAACCATGCCTTACTCAAAGACCTACAAATTGAGATTTGCCATATCTGGCCAGTTGCGGAAGAAAGGCGATACGAACGGTGCAATTCGTATCCTGCGCCAGTTGGTCGCAGAGTTCCCCGAGAAGCCGGCGGCTTATCTGATCATCGGTGACATTCTTTGGGAAGAAGGCAAATTGGCACAGGCGTCCAAGGAGTTTCGCGCTGCAACCAAGCACTTCCCCAAGTCCAAGATTGCGTCGCTGGGTCTTTTTCATACGTTATGGAAGCAATCCAAGACCGATGCCGCATTCGATGAGATGAAACGCTTTCAAAGCATTTCGTTTTGCAGCGACTACGAAGAGATTGTGAATGAGATTCTTGAAAAGGCCTAACCGGGCATGGATCATTTTAGCATCAATATGGTGTCTCATGCTCGCGGCATAGCGGTCGCTGGATGTTAGACTGACTATGCGTCGCGCTTACCAATTACTCTTCGTCGCGTGCGTTTATTTCTTATGGTCTGGATGTGCCCACCGCTTAGTGAAAGAAGACAGCCATTTGCCGTCTGATGCCTTTACGGTGTCGGAAGCCATGTTACACGAGGTGACTGGCATAGATGGATTCATTCCGGAGACTTATTGGGGTGCGTCCATTCGTGCGCTCAAGCCGCTTGGAGTTTACCGTGATCGAGTCAACATCGCGGTTGTCACCAGCAGGAATCAGCGTGAGGAGCGAGGTGTTTACTTCTACGTGTCAGTTTCATCTTATTACCCTGCAGATGCTCCAGGGCGGAAGTTCCACTGGAACAAGAAAGCTGGCTTTCTTGAGTATTTATTTACTGATTAAACCTGACCAGATAGAGTTCCAAAGTTACCGAGCCGCTTCGAGCTTTTGATCCAATGTCGGCCAATGGTGGTTAACCCGTCGCCAAGATGTTCTACGTTTATCCAGTCACACCTGACCATCCGCTCTGCGGGACTTGGGTTTGCCTTTAGCTCTCATGTCCATACCGATTCTAAGTCCAGAAACAAAACGCCGGCTCGAAATTCTTTTTCGAGAGGAGCACCGCGCTGAGGCGGCGCGATTACTGGCTGAGGAGTGCGGTAACAACCTTCCGTTTCTGGAAAAACTTGATGAGCGCGGGCTGGAGAGATACCGCTTTGCCGCGCTCAAACTGAGCGAGGGCGATCTCAGCAAACTTCGCAGAGCGGTGCAGGTGGCGAAGGAGGATTGGCGCGACCTGCTCGTGGCCGCCGGCTTCGGCCACGATACCCGGGCGCATGAACAGTGGCTTCCAACTATGGGCCATCCCAATGTACCATGAATCCCGGCACACCATTCAGCGGAAGAAAGAAGTCCATTCCCCGATGGTTGATCGGTTGTGTCGCCGTGGTGGTCGTTGCCCTCTCATTCGTTTTGTTGCAATCGAGCGGCCCGAAATCCAAAGTGCAGCGCATTGTGGTGCTGGCGACGGGGTTCACAAACGGCGAGCAAGTAGTGACTTTCCGCCTTGAGCCTCTTAACTCCGATGTCACATGCGCCGAAGTCGTGTCTGTTTCTGACATTGGAAGCACCCAGCCCCCGACAATCCGCACACCTTGGGGCGACCTTATGCCAGCGTCCTTTGGCAACGCGACCAATAGCACTATCCGTTACGTTTCCCTTCCGAAACGAGGCGCGAGCATTGCGGGCAAGCCGCTGGCTTACACGCCGGGAAGCTACACAGTGGCTTACACGCCTAAGACAAACGCCAACAGGATTCGTGTAGGGGCGGCGCTTGAACGCGCCGGCCTTGAGGATTGGGTTCAGCGTTGCGGCAAATCCATAAAGCAAAAATCATTGCTATGGCTGAGGCACAAGACCCACGAAGATGCCGTTTTCATCACGAGCGAGCCGATCACAAATGGTGTCGCTGTTGCTCGACAGGCCGACTAGAGGTTTTCAATCGGCGACCTGTTACATTCCTTAACGCGTTGTTGTGGACGTCAAACGCTTCAGGTCACGTCGCAATTCATCCTCGCGCAGGCCAATCTGCTCCACGGGAATCTTCTGGAAGCCCAGCGCCCACGCGTGCGAATCTTTCTTCAACGCAAAGTCGCGCGGGCCGGATTGGTCATTGGGTGCGGTGACAAGGCTGGTCGTGGCGTTGGTAAGGTTGCTTTCCAGCCGGAGAGTTTTCAGGCTCGCATGCCAGCCGGCATCCGCCCATTTGCCAACGCAGACGTTACGGATGATGACGTTGTCATCCGGCGGCACACCTTTGAAGGCGTCGCCAGTGATGGCCGGACCTTCAGGCGGGCCGTAGTAACGGTCCAGTGATTTCATCTCCGGGTAACGCTGGCGATACAACGCGAGAGGCACTTCGGCGAGCCGCTTGCGCATGGTGTCATCCACCATGCCGTGCCAGACGGGTGATTTGTCCAGACCTCGACCGTCCGCGCGCACAGCGGGATCGCAGTCCACAAACAGGTTGTTCTCCACGCGATGATCACGTCCGCCACCGATGAACATCGCCCAATGAACCTTGTAAAAAACATTGCCGAACACCTCAGTTCCGCTCACGCAATCGTCCATGTAAACGCCCATCGAACCCATGCCCACGCCGCCGGTGTGATGAATGAAGTTGTGCCGGATCTTGT
>CAYSDO010000111.1:0-10894 GCA_964429665.1 uncultured Bifidobacterium sp. | reverse complement strand
TCTCGACGGTACAGGCGCAATCGGCGTATTGACGACGAGCTTTGCAGGCTGCGACTTGCGGCGCGCGTTCAACCCGGCGTTGATTTCCTCCGAGGCTGATTCCGGCAGCCAGTTCACCAGCAATGTGAATCGGTAGTCGAAGTCGTGTAATGTCCTTGCACCCCATGCCGACAATCTCAACACCGCCGGCCCGCTTAGTCCCCAGTGTGTAATCAGCATTGGTCCGCGCTCGCGCAATTTCGAAGCCGGCACTGAAACCTCTGCTGACTCTACGGAAATTCCAGCCAGTCCGCGCAACCATGGCGACTCGATATGAAATGTGAACAACGACGGCACGGGCGGTTCGAGCGTGTGGCCCAAGTCCACTGCCAACCGACCTGCTGCAACCGCCCGGCAACCGCCCGTGGCCAGCAACACGCGATCACCTACGAGTAAATCTGCCGCGCCTCCCACGGCAGCACACAGCTTTAACTCGAATTCGCCACCGGGTTTTCTTTCGATTCGTTCCGCACCGGAGTTCAATCGCAACACCACGCCAGCCTCCCGGGCAGCATTCATGAGGCAGTCCACAATCGTCTGCGACAAATCCGTCACCGGAAACATCCGCCCGTCACTCTCGGTCTTCAGCCGAACACCACGCGCCGCAAACCATTCCACCGTGTCGCTGGCGGAGAATCGTTTGAACGGGGAGAGAAGTTCCCGTTCACCTCGAGGATAGCGTTGCGCAAAAGCACGAGAATCGAAAAGGGCATGGGTCACATTGCACCGTCCGCCGCCGGAAATCCGAACCTTGTCCAGAAACCGTGCGCTCTTTTCGAGCACCACGACTTCCATGACTGGAGACGACTCCGCACACGCGATGGCTGCAAAAAATCCTGCCGCCCCGCCGCCTACAACGATGATTCGCCGGTTGTTCACGTTGTCCCGGAACGCGAACAACCCTGTCCGCGAGTTCCGCAATTGTGGTCCGCGCTCCGCTTTGTTGCCGCACGATTTTCCGGAGCGTTATTCATTCGTCTTGTTTCTTCCCGGCCAGAGCCATTCACAAAAACCCAGATGATATCCCGTGCCCAAACGCATCGCACCGCTACCGCGCACCATCGTGTCGGCTGTGAGCACGAAGAGCAACAACCAGTCGAACGTCGGTATCGTCGGCGAGGAAAAAACCAGCATGAGCAAACCGCCGTGCAGCCAACCGACAAAGATTCCTTCCACCACCCAGAAATGAAAGAGCATCACCACCGATGCCTTCGTGATTGAGGACGGCTCAAATCCGGCCCGGTGCAGCGGCCCGCGTTTGAAACCGGACCAGCACAACCCAAGCAAGGGATAAAACGGAAGCAGTAGAAAGTTGACTACGCCGCCCCGCCGCGCCCGCACCACCTCCCGGTCACGCTCGGCGACAAAATGTTTTGTGTAGTGAACCGCCTCGGACGATTCCTCGTGAAGCGTTTCAGGCCAGGGAGAAAGTTCATAGCGCATCGCAAACGGCGAATCGGCCTTCGACTTGGAGCGCAAAATATATTTCCGACCCTCGACATAAATCGGCACGCGGCAAAACTCGCGCACCTGCCAGTCCATCGGATGCGATGCAAGAATCATCAGGCTGTCCGGCCCGGTGCAGATTACATCCGACCCAAACTTCATGTCGCAGACCGGCGTACCGCCCTCACGCGAACCGCAGCTCTGCGCGCCTTCCCTTGTCATGCAGGGATGTCGCTGAACACCCGGGTGTTTGTTCGCATCCTGATCACCCGTCCCAACGGCGTCGCGCTCCCTTGCGACAGCGAATCGCGCAACGCGGCTTCCTTGCCCTTTCCCGATGCCAGTACCCAAACCTGTCGCGCGGCGGCAATGATGCCGTAACCGAGCGTGATGCGGTTGGAAGGCGGCTTGGTGGCAATCACCGGACGATATACCTGGGCAAGATTCATCACGCCTTCGGATTCACCCGGAAACAACGACGCCACATGTCCGTCCTCGCCCATGCCGAGAAAAATCAAATCGAACACCGGCGACCCGTTTGAAGACACCGGAGCGACCCGGCACAACTTCACCGACGCCTCCCGGGCGGCATCATCAACGTGAAGCTCGCCCCGGATCCGATGAATCTTTTCTGAAGCAATCTCCAACGGTGTAAACAGATGTTCCTGCGCCGCGCGAAAATTGCTTTCCTCGTCCATCGCCGGTACGCACCGCTCATCTGCCCAGAAAAAGTGAATGCCTTCCAGTGAAATGCCACGGGCCATGGATTGTTGCGCCAGTGCGGCAAAGAACACCTTCGCGATTCGGCCTCCGGACAACGCAACGCACCCGACCCCGTCCGCCCCCTCCTCAGAAAGTTGGTCCAGCCATGCCCTTGCCACACCATGCGCCAGTTCGGCTTCGGTTTGAAACTGACTCAACTCGATTTTCTTCATTGTTCAAATGGGATTCGTCGCGAATGCGAACTGGATCACCGGATTTCCACCCACAAGATGCTCCTGGATGATCCTCTCCAAAACCTCGGGGGTGCAAGAATGGTACCAAACGCCTTCCGGGTAAACGACCGCTATCGGCCCACGAACACAAACGCGAAGACAATTCGCCTTGGTGCGATAGACCAGCGGCGACACGCCAGCCAAACCAAGTTCCTTCAACCTGTTCTTGAGGAACTCCCACGATTCGAGACCGCACTCACGCGAGCAACATTTCGGGTTGCCTTGATCGGCACAGAGAAAAATATGGCGCTTGAACTTTTCCAGCCCGAGTGTCTCAACAGCGCTCTGAAGCTCGTCAGACATTTCGATGAATCGAGTTCACTTTGTTTGAGGCATCTGGGCTTTTGCCTCTGCCATCCACCCACGCAGTTGTTCCGCCCGCACCTGACTCAACGGATGCGTACGCAAGAACGTCGGTGTGTTGTCACCTTGTTTTTGATTGAACTCGGCGAACCTTTGCCAGAACTCGACCGCAGCTTCTGGATTGTATCCTGCCCGCGCCATGTAAATCAGTCCGATGTGATCGGCTTCGGATTCTTGATCACGACTGTGTGGTAATTCATAGCCCACCTTCGCACCTATGCCGTAGGCAAGCATCGTCGCCGCCTGCCATCGCGGGTCTGCATACGACACGCCAAGTCCGACCAACTGTCCGACGCCCTGCACCGCCATGCCCTGCGTCATCCTTTCGCCACCGTGACGCGCCACAGCATGGGCAATCTCGTGTCCCAGCACAGTTGCGAGACCAGCTTCATCCTTCGTGATTGGCAGGATGCCGGTATAGACGCCTACCTTTCCGCCCGGCAGGCAAAACGCGTTGGCTTCCTTGCTCTCAAACACAACGAACTCCCACTTCGCATCCGGCATGTCCTTTTCCGCAACTGCAGCAATGCGCTTTCCCACGCGTTGAAGGAGTTCATTTGCTTTTGCGTCCTTGCTGATGGGAGTCTGTTTCTTGGTTTCTTCAAAGCTTGTCAGGCCAAGCTGCATCTCCTGGCCCGGCGACATCATGTTAAATTGTGAACGGCCAGTAACAGGAACGGTGTTGCAAGCGGTCAGCGTGGCTGCAACAGCTATGGCAAAAACCATGGCGATGAGTCGCCCGGCGATCTTTCTCAAATTGCGATATTGTTTCATGCAAGGAGCCAAACAGAATCGCAGCGGAATTCAATCACAAGATTTGCAAAAGCACCAACGGGGAGCACAAGAACAAGCTGGTCGTTACGCCTTGATTCTGTAACCTCTCGTCCGCGACAAAACAAATGAGCGCAGAAGAACAACTGACAAATCGCCAGCGATTCATACGAGCTTGCGCATGCCAACCGGTGGATCGCCCTCCCGTCTGGCTGATGCGACAAGCTGGCCGGGCGTTGCCCGAGTATCGCAAGCTCAAGGAGACTTACACCTTCGTCCAACTTTGCCAGACGCCTGATCTGGCGGTGGAAGTCACCTTGCAGCCGATCCGGCGATTCGGTTTCGAAGCCGCCATCTTGTTCAGCGACATCCTCGTGATCCCGGAGGCGATGGGGCAGGAATATCACTTCAAGGAAACCGGCGGCGTGCAGATGGATTTTGCCATCACGAGCAAAGCCGACATCGAGAAACTTTCGGTCGCGCAAGTGTGCGACAAGTTGAATTACGTTGAGAAAGCCTTGCAGATGCTGCGCAAGAAACTCGGCGATCAGACGGCGCTTATCGGCTTCACGGGTTCGCCGTGGACGCTGGCGACGTTTATGATGGAAGGCGCGAGCGTGCCGAAATACAGCCGGGCGCTAGCATTGTTCCGCGAAGACCCGAAGACGTATTGCGCGCTTGCCGAGAAATTGACCGCTGCCGTCACCGCGTATTTGCAAATGCAGATCGCCACCGGCGTGGATGCCGTGCAAATCTTCGACAGCCACGGCGGGCATCTCGCCTCCAACGAATTTCAGGACGGCTCGGGTCGCTGGATGAAGGAAATCATTTCCAATCTCGGTGGCAAGGTTCCCGTCATCCAATTTTCCCTCGGCACGCATGGCAACTGGCCTGATCTCATCGCCAGTGGCGCGAACGTCCTGGGCATTGATTGGCAAACCGATCTGGCGGAAGCGCGGAAATTGATCCCCTCGCACATCGGCATTCAAGGCAACCTCTCGCCTACGCTTATCGTGGATGGCACGCCGGAGCTGGTGACGAGCGAAACAACGAAGATTCTTGAGACCATGCGCGGTCGCCCGGGACACATCTTCAACCTCGGCCACGGTTTGACGCCGGGCGCCAAGCTGGAGAATATTCAGGCATTGGTGGATACGGTGAAAGGTTTTAAGTGAGCATTGTCCCGCGAAGGGGCGAAGTTGGCGAAGCCGGAAAGCTTCCTTCGCAACCTTCTCTCCTTCGCGGGAACATCTGGTGAGCGTATGAAAACACTGAACGTAGATTTGGAGTTGGTGAAAAAATACAACGTGGCTGGGCCACGCTACACCAGCTATCCACCCGCCACGAAGTTCGTGGACACGATTTCGTGGGAGCAGCTTTCCCAGAAGATCGAGGCGAACAACCAATCGCCGCGCGATCTTTCGGTTTATTTTCACATCCCGTTTTGCGAAACGCTGTGCTGGTTTTGCGGCTGCACCACAGTCATCACGCTCAATCATGACAAGGGCCGCGACTACATTGACTATCTGGGTCGCGAAGTCGCCAAGCTTGCGCCGCGACTGAATAAAGGTCGTAAGGCCGTGCAACTCCACTTCGGTGGTGGCTCGCCTACATTTCTACGGCCCGAAGAAATCCGGCGCCTCGGCGAGATCATCCACAAGCACTTCACTTTTTCGCCGGACATCGAAGCGAGCGTGGAGGTGGATCCGCGCCGGCTTACGCGCGAGCACATGGTGGCGTTGCGCGAGATCGGTTTCAACCGCGCCTCGATGGGCGTGCAGGATTTCAATCCCAAGGTGCAGGAGGCGATTCACCGCATTCAACCGCGCGAGATGACGCAGCAAGCGATTGATTGGATGCGCGAACTCGGTTACGGCTCGATCAATCTGGATTTGATCTACGGCCTACCGAATCAAACGCCGCAGACGTTCAACGAAACGCTCGACACCGTGCTGGAGATGAAACCCGACCGGCTCGCCGTGTTCAGCTACGCGCACGTACCGTGGATCAAGCCGTCGCAAAAAATCCTCGAGCAAAAAGTTTTGCCCACGCCGGAATCCAAGCTGGAAGTGCTCAAGCTCGTCATCGAACGGCTCACGGCGAACGATCAATACGTCTATATCGGCATGGATCATTTCGCGAAGCCGACGGACGAACTCACCATTGCGCAACGCAGCAAGCAACTACAGCGGAATTTTCAAGGCTACAGCACGCGCGCCGGTTCGGATATCTACGCGTTCGGCATGTCCGCCGTGTCGCAGATTCCCGATGCCTACTGGCAGAACGAGAAGGAACTGCCGAAATATCAAGCCGCCGTGGACGCCGACAAAGTGCCGTTGCACAAGGCGTATTTTGTTTCCGCCGAGGACAAGATTCGCCGCGAAACCATCATGCGGACGATGTGCGATCTCTCGCTCAACTTCGTGGCCATGTCGCAAAAGCTCGGGATCAACTTTGAGCAACACTTCGCCAGCGAACTCGCGCTGCTCGCGCCGTTTGAAGCCGACGGCCTTGTATGCCGCACCGCCACCGGTCTCGAAGTCACCGACGCGGGCCGCCTGTTCATCCGCAACATCGCGATGTGTTTCGACAACACGCTCGCTCCTGCTGGCGAGCGGCGACACTCGAAGACGATCTAGCTCCCAAGCAGCGGGCGCGAACACCTATATCACGTGCTCCTTCGTGATGGATCAGATCACTTGGACATGATTGTCTGCGCCGCGATGAGAGCTTCCGGGTTCAAAAACACTTGAAACACTTGAAACACTTCAGCAAATTCTCAAGTCCTGATGAAAACCTCTGATTAAATTGTGGTTGTTTGAGTGGAGCGGGCGGCGGGAATCGAACCCGCGTATGCAGCTTGGAAGGCTGCCGTTCTACCATTGAACTACGCCCGCCTTCGCGCTGTCGCGCTTCGGCCCGGCAAGCCCGTTGGGACTTGCAACATCCGAATCATACCGTGTGCGCTTGCCTTGTCAATTCGCGGCCTTGTATCCTCCGGCCCGATGAATTCGCTGCTTCTTACCGGTGGTCGCGTGATTGATCCCGCCAATCGCCTTGATGCCACGGCTGATGTTCTCATCCTTGATGGAAAAATTGCCGCAGTCGGTCAGGACGCTGCAAGCAAAGCTCCTGCTGACATCGAACGAATGGACGTAAGCGGGCTCGTTGTTTCTCCTGGACTGATTGATCTGCACGTTCATTTGCGCGAACCCGGGCAAACCTCCAAGGAAAATATCGCCACGGGCACCACCGCCGCAGCACGCGGAGGCTTCACCTCCATCGTCTGCATGCCGAACACTTCACCAGCAATTGACAATGCCGGCACTGTCGCGCTCATCCAGGATCGTGCCGAGCAATACGGTCTTGTGAATGTTTTCGTCACGGGCGCCATCACCAAGGGCATCGCAGGTGAAGAACTCGCGCCCATAGGCGGATTGAAACGCGCGGGTGTCGTCGCCATCACGGACGACGGCCATTGCATCCAGAACAACGAACTCATGCGGCACGCGTGCGAGTATGCAAAGATGTTCGATCTGCCGGTGATGGACCATTGCCAGGATTATTCACTCGTGACAACGGGCGTGATGCACGAAGGCTACTGGAGCACGGTGCTTGGTTTGCAAGGCTGGCCGTCGGCGGGAGAAGAGATGATCGTGGCGCGAAACATTCTTCTGGCAGAACTCACCGGCGCGAGCGTGCATTGCCAGCATTTGAGCGCAGCAGGCAGTGTGGCATTGATTCGTGAAGCGAAGAAACGCGGTGTGCCAATCTCCGGCGAAGCGTGCCCGCATCATTTCACGCTGACGGATGCTGCAATCGCCGGAAGCGAAAAATTCTGGGCACAGGATGGCAGGCAACTGCTCCCGGCCTTGGACTCCGGACTCCGGACTCCGGACTCTTTTCCGACCTGGCCGAGCTACGATACCAATTTCAAAATGAATCCCCCGCTCCGCTCTGCGCGCGATCGTGAAGCGATTCTTGAAGGTCTTGTGGACGGGACAATTGAGATTCTTTGCAGTGATCACGCGCCGCATTGCGGGTTTGAGAAGGAGGTGGAGTTTGATTATGCGCCGTTCGGCATCACGGGTCTGGAGATCGAACTCGCGCTCTCGCTCATGCAACTTTACCACTCCAAGCGGATGAACCTGCCAGACGTCATCGCCAAGTTTACGGTGGCTCCGGCCAAACTGCTTAAGTTGAGCAAAGGCACGTTGAGCGTGGGTGCGGACGCGGACGTGACGGTGTTTGACCCGGACTGCGAATGGACATACGAACGCGAATCCACCGCAAGCAAATCTTTCAACAATCCGTTTTACGGCTGGCCGCTCAAAGGCCGCGCGGTGGCAACGATTGTAGCCGGACGCAAGGTGTGGATGGAACACGTCCCGGAGGCGGTGTAATCCAAGCTGCCGAAGCGGAAGAAGAACCAACCTGACCTGAACTTGTGTCAAAAGTTAGGAGCGACCCAGTCCGACACCTTTTACGGGAAAGTCCTCACATTCTTCTCGACCTCAGGCGAAGGTGTGATTGACTGGCTAGAGCTCCAAAGAGTAATCAAATAACCTATGCAAAACCGTATCAACTTAATGAAACTCGTGGACCTCAATACTGTACCCGAAACCGTCCAAGTATGGATGATTCCAGGGACAACCGAAGATCGTGAATATGGCAAGTATGACGATTGGTTTATCATGGATTATTTGAAAGAAGTAGGGATTTGTTTGGCAAAGGGACTTGACGGTTCTCAACCTGAGATACTAGTCGAAGATGTTAAAAAGAAATTCGAGTCGCGGGGTTTTGAAATCGTGATCACTTACGGTTGCAATGATTAAGTCTCGATCGTCAACAAACAAACCACTCGTTAACGTGGTCGTTCTTGAAGGGTTCGCTCCTCACTTTTGACACAAGTTCACGTCGGGTTGGTTGCCAGGTTACGCAAGGTTCGCCACGAGGTTTGACGTGCCGTTCGAACGCCGGGCTGATACCGGTTCATTCCAGCCGCTTGCAAATTCACGACAGATTGCGCCGACCCTGCGATGTGAATTGTTTTGCTTTTTCACAACCCGCTTTTCCAATAGCATCCCGCTTCGACAGATGATGAATTGAATCCAAACACAAAAAAATGAACACAGACAAACCACTCGTAGGAATTTTGATGGGCAGCGACACCGACTGGCCCGTAATGAAAACCGCAGCCGACGCTCTGAAGGATTTTGGCATCGCCTCCGAAGCCAATGTCATCTCCGCGCATCGCGACCCGCATGGACTTGAGAAATACGCGACCGGCGCGCGCGCGCGAGGAATCCGCGTTCTTATTTGCGGCGCTGGCGGTGCAGCGCATTTGCCGGGTGTAACCGCAGCATTCACCACGTTGCCCGTCATCGGCGTGCCCATCATGGGCAAGGCATTGGACGGTATGGATTCATTGCTCTCC
This sequence comes from uncultured Bifidobacterium sp., assembly GCA_964429665.1. GTDB lineage: Bacteria > Verrucomicrobiota > Verrucomicrobiia > Limisphaerales > JADLHS01 > JADLHS01. The sequence continues at coordinate 1,843 of CAYSDO010000111.1, read as the reverse complement.
ATCGTGCAAATGCCACCAGGGGTTCCCGTCGCCACCGTCGGCATTAACGCCGGGCGCAATGCCGGATTGCTTGCCGCGCAGATCATCGGATCGGGCGACGCAGCGATGCAGCAAAAACTCGACGCATTCAAGCTCAAGCTCGTCGAGGAATCGCGCGCGAAGAACAAAACGCTTCATACCTGATTCCGAGTCATGCAAAAGCTCATCGAAGGGGTCCACAGATTTCGAAATGACGAGTTCGGAAATTATCGGAAGCTCTTTCGCAAACTTTCGCAGGACGGCCAGAATCCGCACACGCTGTTCATCACTTGTTCGGACTCACGCGTGCTGGCTGAACTGATCACGCAGAGTCAGCCGGGTGATTTGTTCGTCGTGAAAAATGTCGGCAACATCGTCCCGCCTTCGAGCGCGACAGGCAGCACCAATTCGACAGCCGCCGCCATTGAGTTCGCAGTGCAGAACCTGAACGTCAGCGACATCGTGGTCTGTGGCCACTCCCAGTGCGGGGCGATGGACGCGCTGCTTCACGGATTGGCAAACGAGCAATCCACTCCTCACCTTCGAGACTGGCTTGCACTTGCACTCCCCGTGCGTCGGGTGTTGCAACAGGAATACACCCACCTTGTGTCACGCGAAGAGCGGACCACAGCCGCCGCCGAGGAGAATGTTCTGTTTGCGCTGGAAAACCTTCACACCTACACTGCCGTGCAAACGAGGCTAGCTGACGGCTCGCTCCAACTGCACGGTTGGTTCTTCAAAATCGCAACCGCCGAGTTGTTTGCCTACGACCCGGACACAAAGCAGTTTGCGCCGCTGGTAAGGGAGAAGACTTGAGGTGGTGAGATGCGGACAAGACCGTCCGATCTTCTGTTTGTTTTCGATTACAAATCATGTTGGACTTTTCAGTTGTCGTGATCACGGAGCGACGACTATTCTCAGCCCACAACTCGACACCATGAAAATACAATCACTCCTGTTGTTCTCGCTCATCACATTACTCGGGTCCGCTCAAGCCAGTTTCGCTGCGGAGGCTACAACCGTTCCCACCTGGCATGCGCAATCACTTGCTCAGGCTGTCGCCAACATGCTCATTTTCGCAGGTGCGGGCATGGTCGCGGCAATTGCCGGATTCAAACTGTTCGACCTTTGCACGCCGGGAAATCTCGCAAGGGAAATCCTGGAAAACAAAAACACCGCCGCTGCAATCGTCTCAGCCGCGGTAATTTTAGGCGTCTGCATCATCGTTGCCGCGGCGATGTTCAGTTGAGGCGCACTCCTTGAGGCCAAGGTGAAACGGAGCAAAAGCATCCGGCTCGTGTTGATCGGCAGCGTCGCTGTAGGAGCGATGACAGCCTGCGGCCCGGGCGATCCCGCGAAAGAGGCGCTGAGTTCAGTTGCTGTTTACACAAACAACTTTCATGTGTCCGGCGTCGGCTATTACCACGCGCCGTTCCGTGCCTGGTATCCCCTGCCCTACAATCATTTTGACGCGACGACGCGGCGTTACTTTTACGGCGGACAGTGGGGCGCAACACCGTTTCAAAACATCACGAACATTTCCTCACCCACACCTGAAGTTGTGAACGTCGCTCAAGCGCAGCGTGCCGACGTGGTTCGCCGCAGCGGCTTCGGAAGTTCGTCCCGAAACTTTCACACCTGGTCCTGATGCAACGCCACATCTGCCAGCCACGACCTGATTGGCGCAAACGCGTCGAAGATATCGGACTCACATATCATTCCCACGATGACGGCCCGTATTGGGACGAATCCGCCTGTTACGAACTCACGCGCGCCGAGGTGGACGCACTCGAGACCGCCGCAAACACTCTGCACTTTCTCTGCA
>CAYSDO010000110.1:0-11036 GCA_964429665.1 uncultured Bifidobacterium sp. | reverse complement strand
TGAACATCGAGAACGTCGGTTATGCCACGTTGGGGTCACTGACAAATACGGGCACACTAAGCATCGCTGGCACAGCCACCGTGACAGTGAACGGGAACTACACCGATTCCCATGAAATTGTCATCCTCCCGCCCGGGAAACTGCAGGTGAACGGCAACTTTGTGAGTTCCGGAACCGTGAACGCCAGCGGCGGCATCAACGCCACCGGCTCGACGGAGTTCAATGGACGCATCGGCGGCTCGGGCACGGTGCAGGGAGGATTCATCGGGATCTACGCCACGATCACTCCCGGGGCGTCGCCGGGAACTTTGAAACTAATCGGGCCGACGACTCTGGGCGCTGCTTCGCGATTGGTGATCGAACTAGCCGGCAGCCAGAGCAACCGCTTTGATGCGCTGGCAGTCAGCGGCCCAATCACGCTGGGCGGCAACTTGTCCCCGCATCTGATCGATGGCTTCGTGCCCGCCCCCGGAGACACCTTCCCGATCGTGCAAGCCACTTCCGTGATCGGCCAGTTTGCAAATGCGACCAACGGCCAACGCATCACCACGATCGACGGTTACGGATCATTCGTGGTGAACTACACCATCACCAACGTCATCCTCAGTTCACCGCAATTGACCACAAACCCGCCAGCCAGCGCTCCAGCCATGTTGGGCTTGCCGACGTTCGAGTTCGATGGAACAACTCATTTGCCACTTACCGGCACTCCCGGCCGCCAGTATCAGTTGCTGACCAGCACCAACCTCGTCAACTGGGAGACACTCAGCTCGGGATATTGTGATGCAGTCGGATTGTTGAACTTTGAGTTTCCGCGGGGCAACGAACCCAAGCGGTTCTTCCGTGCCGTCGCGACCGCGCCTGCGCCGGTCATTTCCGGGATTGTGAGAGTGGGCGGCAATCTCCAGATTGATTTCACCGCTTTGGATGCTGCCTCTCCGGCGCTGTTCACTTTGCAGAACGCTACCCTTCCCTCTGGAACATTTGCTGATGTGTCCCCCTCTGCCACCATCGTTCAAACCAGCCCCGGTCATTTCCAGACGATGACACCGCTGAACGGCCTGACGCGTTTCTATCGCATCAAACGCTGACTTGCCCCGCCGCACCCTGCGCCTGGCGCAGTTCATGGACCGAATACTGGCTGACCTTCCTCGCCAACTCTTACCCGGACCGGTGGAGGCATGCTGCAACAAGACACCAACGTGACCGGCTCTTGTGTGTCTTTGCTGTCCGTCCCTAGCCCCTTCCTGACGGCGAACATTGGTGGGAAAGGATATTTTCGAGTATCTGAAAGGTCATGAACGGTCGTGGCGTAGCATCCGAAAGCGCAGACGCGATACGGCAATACTTGTTCCTTGGGCGATCATGGCAATGGATAAGCCCCCACATGACGCTACATCATGTTTGGGCTCGGTTAAGATTGAATTTCGTCGGGCGCTTTGGCATCAATCCGTTCATGTCACAACCCACCAAGTTGTTTTCTCGTCGTGAATTCGTCTCCACACTCGCACAAGCTGGCATCGCTGTATCATTCGCAGGCAAAGCATTTGCTCAACCTGCGATCGGAGCGCGTCCGGATCAGGTGATCCAGTTTCCCGCCCAGTGGTCATTTATGTTGCCCAAGGGCGGCATCATTCTCGTCAGCGATCAGCAACTCGACGAACTCACCGATCCCGATAAAGAGGTTGATCTCAGCCTTAGCAGCACGCCGAACAAGACCACGCTGCGGAAGATCTGCGAGCAGAACAAAGCCAACGGCGCGAAGACCATGATCGTGGCGTTTGACGAATTTTGGAGCGCATATCGTCCGGGGCAGGGTGGCAAACCGCGCGCGTTTACTCCCGACGTGCCGGAGTATCTTGAGCGCATCAAGAAGATCAGCGATTTTGCAGGGCAATATGGCATAGGCTTGGAACTGAGTCTCCTGAGTCCGCTCGAACTCGGCCGCGACTACCAGAAAAAGACTGGCGAATCCGGTCGTTGGGTTCAGTATCGCGAAGGCTGGCGCGATCCCAAGACTGGCGAGTTCACAGTTCAACTCTGGGAACAGCGCAAATGGACGAACAACAAAGGAACAATTCTCCTGACGCGCACCGGCGTGCGGCTTTTCGCCTATCGTGAGCATCGCATTGGCAACACGGATTTCTACGCCGTGGACGCGAAGTCAATCGTTGAACTCAAATCTCCGCCGCAGATTTCGGTGAGCGAATCCGCAGTCAGCGGTTCACCCGCCCATCGCCTCACCATCCATGGCAGCGGTGAAACTGAAACCGCTGATCTTGATCGTGTGTTGGTCGTCGTCTCCTATCAGACACCCGAGATGGATTATTTCAGCGCAAAGGCGCTCCCGTATCTGAAGGAGCTGGTGCAGGATTATCACACGGCGGGCGTCCGGCTAAACGGTCTTTATAGCGACGAGATTCACATCCAGGGCGACTGGAATTATTTCGGCCACCACGACGAAGGTGAGTTTACCATGCGCTACCTCACCCCGAATTTTGCAGCAAAGTTCGCGGAGCTTTACGGCGCCGAGTTCGGCGACTTCGAGAAATATCTCGTCTATTTCTGTCGCGGTCAGCACGGCTTCCTGCCGAATCTGGAAGCACGCGCGCCTGCCCAGCATGTTCTTGGCCCGTCGCCCAATGACATCCAACGCACCTGGTTGTTGCGCCGTCGTTACTATGACCTGTTGGAGAAAACCGTGGCGGACCTGTTCGTGCAGGCGAAACAGCACGCGGAAAAACTCTATGGCCACGAACTCGAAGCCCGCGCGCACGCCACCTGGGCGCAAAGCCCGACCATTGACCACTGGCGCTCCGGCGGCACGCCGCAACCGCCACGGCAATACGACTACACTCCAAACTTCGTCTGGTCTAACACCGTTCAACAGGCGGCCTGCGCGTGCAGTGATTATTTCCGCTGGAACGAATTTCTCACCGGCAGCGGCAACGATCACGCCGAGGGCGGTTGGTCTGATCGCGATTACTACGGCCTCGCGCTCGCCTGCTCCACGGGCATTCTGAACAAGTATCCGAATTCCTATGCCGCTGCCTGGGGCATGCCGAACGTCGCTTTAGCGCGACATCACGCGCTCGAAGATGCGTACGGAGCTTGGGGGCGTCCGCAGTTCATGGCCGTCACGGAGGGTGTTCATCGCGACATCGAAGTGCTCATGCTTTACCCCATCTCACTCGTCGCCGCTGACGAGCGCTTTGGCTCGTGGATGGAGCACTATGGCTAAGCGAACTACGTCACCCCGGAGAAGTTGCTCCAATGTGGTCGCGTGAACGACAACGGCACCATCACCATGGCTGGCCGTACGTTCTCGACACTCGTTGTGCTGTTTGAGCCGCTCCCGCCGGTGGGCTTGATCGAGTTTCTCGAACAATTCATCTCGCGTGGTGGTCGTCTGATCTGGTCCGGTCCGCTGCCTCGCTTCGATCTCGCCGGTACTGACGTGCGCGCTCGCTGGCAAACCCTGTGTGGCGTCAAACGCTACGATGTCGGCTGGCAGGGCGAGATCGCCGCCGGCTCACGCGCCGAGTTCGCCGGCCCGCTCAAGTTTGTGCCTGAGCAAAACATTCTCAGCGACTTCATCGTGGATTGGATTTATCCGGTGGACCCGGCGGATGGCGTCGAAGTCGTAGCACACGCCTACGGCCGGACGATTGGGTTGCAACACAAAGTCGGTGACACCGGCTCGGTTACTTATCTGGGTTTCCGTCCGCGCGACGATCAAAGCGCGTCGTTGGGTTACGAAGTGCGGACTTGGTTTGAAATTCTCAGCGCTGTCGGCGCGTATGCACCCACGCGCACTGGACTCAAGAGAAGTGATAATCCGAGCACCGTCTCCCGTTCGACGCCATGGCTGGCAACGCGCTTCCCCAACGGCGCGACCATCATCGCCATGCACTACCGTAATCACGTCGAATCTTGGCCGGGCGGCTTTCACCGTGATGATAAGCGCGATGCAGAAATCATTCAGCTGAATCCGTTGCCGTCTGAAGCGCTTGAACTGCGCGACCTTGATGTCAATGGTCGCCGCGTCAACTACCGGGGCCGCTTGATCGTCGCCTTCCGCACAGACGGAGAAAAACGGCTTGTTGCGTTCAGCGGTTACGATTGTGCATCCATTAACTTAGACGGACGTGAGCATCGTTTTGCCGATCAACCGTTCGCCACCATCGGTTGGGCGCCCGTTCCGGCAAACCGGCGTGTCGCTGGCGGCGCGATAATGGAAGTGTGGGTTCAAGGCGAAGGCGAAGTGCGCATCCAGATTGTTGAAACCGTGCGAGCTGCGGCCCTGTTCTTTGCCCACGGTCGAGCCGGAGCGCTTGCCGAAGAAGTTCCATGCGAAGCGAAGGACGGTGTACTGCGGTTTACCGCCAAGGCTGGCTGGGGCTTGCGGAAGTTGTTTTTGCTCCCGGCTTAAGAATGCGACAATTCCCTCACACCGGGAGAATGAACTATGGGGACGGAAGCAGTTTAACGCGATGGAATCGAGAAGGACCTATCAGCGTGGAATTGGTAATCGCAATCTGACTGTTGGTGGCGCTGAATGCACCGCCCAAATCCGTCCAGTTCGGTTGGGAGAGGTTTGTGGTTGACTGGACCTGGTAACTTTTCCCGAGCCATGCGTTCCAAGCCACCCGGAGAGTGTTGGCCGAGGTTCTGGAGGCTTCAAGGAATGGTTGGCCTGGTTTCAGGCGGACGATGGTGCCGCGGGATCCACTGCCCTGACTCGAAGTTGTGGTGTAGAGCGAGCTGGATGCATCCTGCACGAGTCCACCGTAGGGAGAAGTTCCGTTGGTATCAAAATGGAACGCGGCCAAGGAAGCGAACAAGCCGTTGGTGGATATTTGAAAAACGGTGCCCCAGGATCCATTGATGTCTGACGCGCCGCCAAGGATGGTGGTGCCATACAGAAAACCATCGCTGCCGCGCAGTAACGTGGCAAAAGGATTGGCCCCATCGGGATCACCCACGAAGAAGTGCAAGTTTAGAAAACTTCCGTTTGTGGTGATTTGGAAAATTGTTCCCGAGTCGTTTGTGCCGCCATAGGCGGTTGTGCCGTAAAGAATGCCTCCTGCTCCCTGGATGAGTCCTCCGTAAGGCTTCGCCCCATTGGTGTTGTCAAACGAATAAAGGACGGTGAATGCGCCGTTGGTTGTCACGCGGAAGACGGTGCCGAGATTCCACGTGCCTCCGGAGGTCGTGGTGCCGTACAAATGACCGTCGGTTGCTTGCAGTAACTCCGCATAGGGTAAGGCTCCGTTCGTGTCACCCAGCGAAAACAGAATGGTCAGCGAGCCATTCGTCGTCACCCGAAAGATCGTGCCTTGATTTTTGGACCCACCAAGCTGGGCGGTGCCGTAGAGAGCGCCATCATTGCCGAGCGTCAAACGAGCGGAAGGTTTCTCGCCGGAGTTGGTGGTGAATGAATAGAGGCTGGTGAGCAGCCCATTCGTGGTTATGCGGAAGATTGTGCCGATGCCATTGGTCCCGCCTTCGGAGGTGGTTCCATAGAGATTTCCGTCCGGATGTTGAATCAGACTGGCGAACGGCTTCGCGCCGTTGGTGGTATTGAAGGAAGCGAGTGTGGTGAGCGAGCCGTTGGTTGTCAGCCTAAATACCGTTCCAAGCCCGGGAAAAGCGGTCGTCCCGCCTCGATAAGTTGTTCCATAAAAATTGCCGTCGGCGGATGGGAGCAAGCTGGAATAGGGAGTGGATCCATTTGGGCCGGAAAAGGAGACGACGGGTGTGACATCGGCTGGGGATTGCGCGCGAATCGCGCCAGGGACAAGCAAAAGTGCGGCGGCTACTACACGCAGGAAAGGGTTCATAAGTTGTTGGTTGATCATGTTACACTGTTCCCGCAACCAATCGTAACCCTTCCGATTGAAGACTACAACGCCGGATGGACAACAGAAGCAGCGTTATCTCTTGCAATGTCCGCGGCGAGCGCCCGCAAAAAGGGCGAATGTCAAACCAGCCAAGGCCAGAACAGTTGGCTCCGGCACGGATGATACATAAACACTTTTATTAAGTGAAATGTTGAACGTGCCGTTGACAGGAATGGTTACATCCCATTGAAAAGCCCAACTTGTGTCGCCAGTAATCGGGCCAGCAAAATTGTTCAGAGTTGTCGGGCTGTTGTCAGTCAAACTGTAAAACAAAGTGAAATCCGGGGAGGCGAGTGCGGCTTGTCCATGATTTGCTCCCGGAGTCAGGAACTCATCCGCGAAATAGGAAGAGCCTTTGTGTTGATAGGCGGAGTTAAACAGTCCCGAAGCATCCTGACCGAGTTCGAGTGTGTCTCCCGCGCTCGATCCGCCGAGGTCAAAATCAACGTACTGGAAAAAGTGAAAATCCAAGGCAGCCCCCGAGATGTTCTTGACAATGATTTGCTCACCAATAGTGGAACTGCCACTTCCTTCGGCTCCTCCCAATAGAGTGTAGTTGATTCCGATGGTGAATTTCCCGGAGCTGATATACTTCGTTGTCAGATAATTGTCGCTTTCCTGATGACACGGCACTTCGAGATCCAGTTGACTGATTGTTTTTTCTTTGCCCATACCACCAGCTCGGAACCAAAACCATTGCCGATACAACTGGTCCACGCCATCCACCTTCCAACTGTTCATCCCAAAATCAGGATCTGTAAGGCTGGCACCTGTCTTGATTGTTACGGCGGCATTGCCGTTGGTGAGTGTGGAGGTTGGCGTGGTGGCTGTAGCCGAAAAGGCGACACACAGACACAACGCACAAATTAGCGGACAAAAATGGGGTGAAAATTTCATAGAAGGTGAGTCTGTGTATGTTTTACGAATTTGTTTCCAGCTGAGTTTGTTTTACACATACAGTAATAACAGAGAATTTTATCTATGTCAACAGAAGTGTCTTCGTGAACGGCATATAGAACTAGCCGTATCAGTATTTACACGGACAGAAATCGAACTCATTGCAGACCCGGGAGATACTAATCTAAGGAGGGCGACCTGATTCGAGATTGACATGCCAGTGCGGCCCGGCCCAAATTCACCGCACTATGTTATTCCGACGTTTGGCAAAGTTTGGAACAGGTTGTCTCTTCCTGACCGGAGTTTTTGCCGCGGTTGCTGCGGACAAAACCACGACCTCCTCCCCGAGCAAAGGCGTGCAAATCACCGAGTTGACCAACCGTCTCCGTGTCGAAATCAACGGCCAGCTTTTCACTGAGTATTATTTCAAGGATGTGCCCCGCCCGTTTTGTTATCCGCTGCTGGGTCCGGACGGTCTTCCAATGATGCGCAACTGGCCGATGAAGGACGTTGCGGGTGAGGATCACGATCATCCGCATCATCGCTCGCTCTGGTTTACTCACGGCTCGGTCAACGGCATAGATTTTTGGAGCGAGCAAAAGGACTTCGGGAAGATTGTCCATGACGGCTTCGTTCAAGTCGCCTCGGGTACGGATGCGGGTGTGATCAAGACTCGTAACAAGTGGGTGGCCAAGGACGGCACGGTGGTTTGCACCGATGAACGGACGTTACGCATCTACAACCGGCCTGCGAGCGAGCGGCGATTGGACTTTGAAATCACAATCCATGCTTCCAACGGTGATCTGACCTTCGGCGACACGAAGGAAGGTTCGATGGCTGTGCGCCTCAATGAAACCATGCGCTTGAAGCCCAACAAGGAGAACGTGGGCAAACCCACGGGTCACATCGTCAACAGTGAAGGTGTGAAAGACGATGCTACCTGGGGCAAGCGCGCCAAATGGTGCGATTACTACGGCCCCGTGGAGGGCAAGACTGTGGGTATCGCGATCTTTGATCACCCGTCGAACCCGCGGCATCCGACGTGGTGGCATGTCCGCGACTACGGTTTGTTTGCGGCGAATCCGTTCGGTCAGCATGACTTCGAGAGTCTGAAGGACAAGAACGCCGGCAATCTCGTGGTGGCATCCGGTAAGAGTATCATCTTCCGCTATGGTGTTTACATGCACGAGGGTGATGATCAACAGGCCGGAGTAGCCGCTCGTTACGCCGAGTATCTGAAAGTTGATGCAAAGAACTCCAAATAAACCACGCCCGCAATCCGTCAACTTTGCAAGAAATTATGAAATACATGGATCGTCGTTCCTTTCTTAAGACCTCCGCAGTGGCCGGCGCCTCGTTGAGTTTGTTGCCGATGCTTGGATGTAAATCCACGACAGTCCACAAACGCGTGCGCGGTGCCAACGAAGACATTCGTATTGCTGTTGTGGGGTTCAATGGTCGCGGCAGGAGCCACATTGATGGCTTCCGAAATCTGAAAGGTGTTCGTGTCGTTGCGCTCTGCGACGTGGATCAGACCGTTTTGGACAAAGGCGTGAAGGAGTTCAAGGATCGCGGCGAGAATGTCACCGGCTATCAGGACATCCGCAAACTTCTCGAGAATCCGGACATTGACGCGGTGAGCCTGGCGACCCCGAATCACTGGCACGCACTCGGTACCATTTGGGCCGCCCAGGCCGGCAAGGACGTTTACGCAGAAAAGCCCGCATCGCACAACATCTGGGAAGGACGGCAAGCAGTCGAAGCCGCGCGCAAATACGGACGCATCGTTCAGACTGGTTCGCAAAGCCGTTCCGCTCCTGGTCTTCAGGAAGCCATTGCCTGGATTCGTGCAGGAAACCACGGGAAAATCATTCGCGCCCGAGGTCTTTGCTACAAACGCCGTGCCAGCATCGGCAAGGCGGATCAGCCGCTCGTAATTCCCTCTTCAATTGACTTTGACCTCTGGTGCGGGCCGGCCCCAAAAGAACCAATCATGCGCAAGCGTTTGCACTATGACTGGCACTGGGTCTGGCCATCCGGCAATGGCGACCTCGGCAATCAAGGCGTTCATCAGATGGACATCGGTCGTTGGGTGCTCGGTGAAAGCGAACTCGCGCCCTCGTCCTTCAGCATCGGTGGAAGACTCGGTTACGATGACGACGGCACCACGCCCAACACGCAGATCGTGGTTCACGCTTACGCCAAAGCTCCGCTCATTTTTGAGGTGCGCGGTTTGCCCGCGGGCAATACCTTGGATGCGATGGACAAATATCACGGTGCCAGCATCGGCGTTGTGGTGGATTGCGAAGGCGGTCGCGTTGTCATTCCGAGTTACCACAGCGCGATTGTGTTCGACAAGCAAGGTAAGGAGGTTAAAAAGTTCGACGAAGACGGCGACCATTTTGCCAATTTCATCAAGGCTGTTCGCAGTCGCAAACACACCGATTTGAATGCGGACATCAACGATGGCCATCTTTCAGCAGCACTTTGTCATACAGCAAATATTTCCTACCGTTTGGGCAGCAAACTCTCGCCGGATCAGATTCGCGAAGCAGTTCGGAACAACTCTGAAATGGCAGAATCGCTTGGACGCATGGAGGAACATCTGGCAGCCAATCAGGTGGACGTTAAGAAGACTCCTGCGACACTGGGGAAGGTGTTGAAGGTTGACGAAAAAAAGGAACTGTTCATTGGCGATCCCGAAGCAAGCCAGATGCTCACGCGCGAATATCGCAAACCGTTCGTTGTGCCGAAAAAGGTTTGAATCGTGTTAAAGAAGTGAGCGATTTTTGAGTGCTAGGTTAGTATCTGCCTGATCACCTTGCCGTGTACATCGGTGAGTCGGAACCACCGCCCCTGGAACTTATACGTCAGCTTCAGGTGATCGATGCCCAGCGCATGGAGAATCGTCGCGTGCAGGTCATGCACATGAACCGGATTCTCCGTGATGTTGTAGCAGTAATCATCGGTGGCGCCGTAGGTCAGCCCCGGTTTCACTCCGCCGCCCGCCATCCAGATGGTGAAGCAGCGCGGATGATGATCGCGTCCGTAGTCATCCGCGGTCAGCTTGCCCTGGCAATACACGGTGCGGCCGAATTCACCGCCCCACACCACCAGTGTGTCTTTCAATAACCCGCGCTCTTCCAGATCCTGAATGAGCGCCGCCGCCGGCTGATCCGTCTCTTTCGTCGCGTTGACGATGCCGGTCGGCAGGTTGTTGTGATGATCCCAGCCGCGATGGAACAACTGGATGAAGCGTACGCCGCGCTCGGCCAGTCGCCGCGCCAGCAGGCAGTTGCGCGCGAACGTGTTGGGCTTCTGCGCGTCCGGACCATAGCGGTCCAGCACATGCTGTGGCTCCTTCGACAGATCGGCCAGATCGGGAACCGAAGTCTGCATGCGGTATGCCATCTCATATTGAGCGATGCGCGTCGTGATCTCCGGATCGCCGGATTCCTCCAACTGCATCTGGTTCAGCTTGCCCAGGTCATCCAGGAATCGCCGCCGTCCCTCGGCTGTCATGCCCTCGGGATTCGACAGATAGAGCACCGGCTCGCCGCCCGAACGGACCTTGACCCCTTGATAGCGCGACGGCAGAAAGCCGCTGCCCCACAGCCGGTCGTACAAAGGTTGATCGCCCTTGCCCGTGGACGAGATCATCACCACGAACGCGGGCAGATCCTTGTTCTCGCTGCCCAGCCCGTAAGCGAGCCAGGACCCGATCGATGGGCGGCCCGCAAGTTGGAATCCGGTTTGGAAGAACGTCACCGCCGGATCGTGGTTGATCGCCTCGGTATGCATCGAACGGACGAAAGTGAGCTTGTCCACGATCTTCGCCGTGTGTGGAATCAACTCGCTGGCCCATGCTCCGGTCTGGCCGTGTTGAGCGAACTTGAACATCGACTCGACGATTGGGAAGCGCGTCTGCGTCGCGGTCATGCCGGTCAGCCGTTGGCCCTGGCGCACCGAGTCCGGCAGGTCGCTGTTGCGGAACTTTGCCAGCAGCGGCTTGTGTTCGAACAACTCCATTTGCGAGGGGCCGCCAGACATAAAGAGGTAGATGACGCGCTTCGCCGTCGGCGCGTGATGCGGAAGCCCGGCAAGCGCTCCAGTCTCATTCGCCGCGGCCGTCGATTCGCCCAGCAACGAAGCGAGCGCGGCTACACCCAACCCCGTGCTGGAGCGGCCGAAGAAATGCCGCCGTGTCATGCCGAGAATCTGTTCGTGCTTGCTATT
>CAYSDO010000109.1:0-11071 GCA_964429665.1 uncultured Bifidobacterium sp. | reverse complement strand
GTGGGCTCCGACCGGGGAATTTGACCAGGATCATCTCGCAAATCTCGGATCGGGATTCTGGTCGCACATGCTCACGGCTGGCGCGACGTGGCATCTTGATTCTGAAAAGACATGGGCCATCGGGATTCTGAACCGCTATGAATTTCATCACGAGCAAAAGGACACGGATGTTACGCCGGGTCAGACGTTCACAATGGAATGGGCCGTAAGCAAGACGGTATGTCAGGGTGTGGATTTGGGCGTGGTCGGGTATTGGCAGCAACAAACCACCAAGGCCAGCGGAGCCGGGGCATCCTCGGAACTGGCAAGCGTGGCTGCTGTTGGTCCTGAGATTAGCGCCGTGCTGCCCAAGCTAGGAGTGATCGCTTCGCTGCGATACTTGCGGGAATTTTGTGCCAATGCGCGTCCCGAAGGGAACACGATCTCGCTCACGCTGACGAAACGATTCTAGCGAGCCGCTGATTTCGCTCACGGCGTAATTACCACCCGCAGATCGTCGCCAAACTTTTCAAGTCCATCAAGAGTCTGGTTGATCCTGTCGGCGTCGAGCGGGATGGTGCGAGTGATGGCGTGGGACAAGTCGAGCTTTCCTGAGCGCCCAAATGCGAGCAGGTCTGGAATCTCCGCGCCGAGATGGTCCGAGACGCCAATGATCTCGGCTTCCTTGTTGATGATCTCGTAATACGGCGCGACAGGAAAAGACTTCTCCGTGATGCCGACCAGTGCAGCGCTACCTTTGATGGCGAGCGAACGGACGGCTTGTTGCATCGTGAGTGGAAGGCCGATGAGTTCCAATGCCACATCTACTCCCCGCTGTTTAGTGAGTTCCATCAGCGCGGACACGGGTTCTGCGAGACTGGCGTTGATGGGAATCGCTCCCAGAACCTTTGCCAGTTGGAGTTTTCGAGGGTTGATATCCACTGCATAAACCGTTTCTGCGCCCAGCGCCCTTGCGAGTTGGATTGCGGATAATCCCAATCCGCCGATGCCGAATATGGCGACGGTATTGCCGGTTTGGATTCGAGCTTTTCGCAACGCGTGTAGCGAAGTGGCGGACGAACACATCATGATGGCGCCATGCTCAAACGAGATTTCATCAGGCAGTTTGAATACGCTGCGCCCGGGCATGAGGATGAATTCCGCGTAACCACCATCCCGGTACTTGCCGATCATCTGGCCGCTGTCGCAGAACTGTTCGTTGTCCTGCGCACACCACGCGCACGTGCCGCAGGTGGCGAGATAGTGGATGCAAACGCGGTCGCCGGATTTGAATTGTTTCACGTCGCGGCCAACGGCTTCTACAACGCCTGCAACTTCATGGCCCAGCGTGAGGGGCAGGGGATGGACGCGGGATTTGCCAGCTCGATAATGTGCGTCCGAGTGGCAGATGCCGGCAGCTTTTACGCGGACGAGAACATCCTGCGCACCGGGATCAGGAACGGGAACGTCCTGCAGTTCGAGCGGACTGCCAGGTGCAACAAGGCGGACGGCTTTCATGTGTGTGAATCGTAGCAACTGTGGCGACAAGGCTCAAACAATGTTGCTGGCCGGCGGAGTCCTACGCTACGTGACAAAAGAAGAAGGCGAGGTTTGCACCTCGCCTTGAAATGATTTCGCGCCGGAATTACTTCTTGGTGGGAGCTTCGGCTTTTTCTTCTTTTTCCTTCACCAACGTGGCTCCCTTGCCAAGGCGTTTGCGCAGGTAGGTAAGTTTCGCACGGCGCACGGCACCCTGGCGTTCGACTTCGATCTTGTCCACGCGGGGCGAATGCAACGGGAATATGCGCTCGACGCCTTCGCCGTAGCTGATGCGGCGGACGGTGAAGGTTTCGTTGAGGCCGCGACCGCGCTTGCCGATGACGACGCCCGAGAAAATCTGGATGCGTTCCTTGTCGCCTTCGACAACCTTGGTGTGGACTTTTACAGAATCGCCGACGCCAAACTTGGCGTTATCCTTCCGAAACTGTTCCGATTGAATTTTGTCTAGCAATGCCTGGTTCATAAAATCTTTCTGTGTCATGTGCCATGTGCGGGGTGTCAGGTGTGTGTATTCGCTACCTGACACCTGATACTTCGCACTTGGCACTTTAATTCATCAAATCCGGTCGCTGTTCTTTCGTCCGCAACTTTGCCTGTTCGGCACGCCATTTGCCGATCTCTGCGTGGTTGCCGGACTGCAACACGTCTGGAACTTTCATTCCGCGAAACTCGGCCGGGCGCGTCCATTGCGGATATTCCAGCAATCCGTGACTGAACGATTCTTCCGTCGAGCTTGCGTCGTCGCCCAGCACTCCGGGCAGCAACCGCGTCACCGTATCTATCACCACCATCGCGGGCAGTGCACCGTTCGTCAGCACATAATCACCGATGGACAACTCGTCGTCCGCCAGCGCCTCGCGAATCCGCTCGTCAAACCCTTCGTAGTGGCCCGTGACAATCAGCAGGTGTTCCTGCGTTGCCAGTTCCTTGGCGATGCTCTGGTCGAACTTCCTTCCGGAAGGCGACATCAGCACCACGCGCGTCTTCTCGCGCTTCAAACTTTCCACTGCTTCAAAAATTGGTTCCGGCTTCAACAACATTCCGGGTCCACCGCCGAACGGTCGGTCGTCCACGGTCTTGTGCCGGTCATGCGTCCAGTCCCGCAACTGGTGCAACTGCAAATCCAGCAAACCCGCCTGCCGCGCCCGCTTGATGATGCTTTCATCCAGCGGCCCGGCGAACATTCCGGGGAACAATGTGAGCACGTCAATCTTCACTGTTCGTGCTTGTCCCGGCATTGCGGCCGGGACGAATTACTTTTTATCCTCAACAATCTCAACCGAACAGCGCAGTCCCTTCTTTGCGCTGCCTGTGGTCAGCAATGACCTGATGGCGTTGATGGTCACGCCCTGGCGTCCGATGATCTTGCCGACGTCTTCCGTGTTCAGGCGCAACTCATAGACGGTGCTGCCCTGACGTTCGACAGGCGTGATCGTCACCTCGTCCGGATGAGAGACGAGGCCTTTGACGACATATTCCAAAAAGGCCTGCATGACCCGGGACGTTTTATCAGGCGGCGGCTTTGCTGGCCTTTTTCAAAAAGCTGGCCACGGTATCGCTCGGCTGCGCGCCCTTGCTGATCCAATAGTTGGCGCGTTCGAGGTCAACCTTGACGTTGTTGTTTTTCTGGCGCGGGTGATAGGTGCCGATTTCCTCGATGAACTTGCCATCGCGGGGGCTGCGCCCATCGGCCACAACAATGCGGAACACCGGGGAGTTTTTCGCGCCGATGCGCTTCATTCGGATTCTGACTGGCATAAAATAGTTCGTGTTCTGGCCTGTGAAGTTGCGACATGCAACTGTGTCCGCCAATTCCCAAAAGGGAGCGCAGAGGCTAGTCACAGTGTCAGGATGATGCAAGTCCTGTTTTTGGGAATTTTGGTGACGTTGTTCTCCGATGCACGCGTTGCCTTGAGTTATTGGTGACGGGGAATTTTATCTTTGCCTGCGGTTCTGGAATGGCTAGTTTAATGGAGGTCTGTCCGATGGTGTAATGGTAGCACAAGGCCCTTTGGAGGCCTTTGTCATGGTTCGAATCCATGTCGGACAGCCAATCCAAACCAGTTGCAGGGCCATTCGCAGAGGTTTCGCCCGCGACATTCGCTTGAATCAACCCCCGCCCATCATTGAACCGCCCGTCGCGCCGGTTACGGCTGTAACGCCGACGTCGCTTGCAGCGCGACTGCTGAATGTCTTCGCAATTCCTGGCGAGGTGTTCGAGGAAATCAAAGTTTCGCCACCAAACGCAGCCAACTGGTTTGTGCCCGCGCTGTTTGTGGGCGTGATTTTCGCCATCACTCTCGCTCTCGTCGTCGCGCGACCGGAGTTCATCAAGAAGAACCTGGCGACTCAGCAGCAGACCGTCGAGCAACATGTCAAGGACGGCAAGACATCCCGGGCGGACGCAGATCAAATGCTCAAGCTGCTGGATCGTCTTTACGACACCAGCACGCTCAAGGTGTTCGGAGTGGTCGGCGGTGTGGTTGCCGGATTTATTCGCGTCCTGTGGTGGGGGTTCGTGTTGTGGTTGCTGGCAAAGGTGTTTTTACGGGCGCGTGTGCGATTTGGGAAGATGCTGGAAGCTTCGGGATTGGCCGGGATGGTGGGTCTGCTGGCAGTCATCATTACGACGCTGCTCGAAATGAATCTCGGGGATCAGTTCGCTTCGGCGGCTGCGACAAAAGGTTTTGATCCACGGAACGCCGCGCATCTGGCAATCATGGCGTTGAACTTTTTTCACGTCTGGCAGGCGGGCGTGCTGGCGTCGGCTCTGGCGCGGATGACGGGAGTGCCGTTTTTCCGGGGTGCTCTTGTAATGTTCCCGTTCTGGTTGCTCTGGATGTCGGCAACCGCCATCATCGGCTCGGGATTGTTGCACCTGGCGGGGTGAATGGGTTCGCGTGAAGAAACACTGAACTTTTTCCGAATTTCACCGTCCATAACTGAAACCAAATTTCATGGGTAACTCAAAAAAAGGCCGCAAGCTTGTCATCTTCGTCGTCATCGCGGTGGTTCTTGTCGCGATCGCTTTGTCTGCGGCGTTCAAAAAGCGCGAGGTCGTTGTCAGCGTTACCATCGAAAAAGTCACCCGGCGCGATCTTACCGAACTGATAGTGGCCAACGGAAAAATTCAACCCGTCGTGCAAGTGGTGATCAGCCCGGAGGTGGCCGGGGAAATTGTTGCGCTGCCAGTGCGCGAGGGCGACGCCGTGAAAAAGGGTGATCTGCTCGTGCAGATCAAGGACGACAGCTACCGCGCCAGCCGCAATTCCGCCGAGTCGAGTTTCAAATCCGCCGTTGCGGGGCAAACTCTGGCACAGGCGGAGCTCGACAAGGCGCAAGCAGAGTTCACCAGGAACGAGGAATTGTTCAAGAACCGGCTCGTATCGGATTCGGTGATGCTTGATTACAAAACTGCATTTCACGTCGCACAACTCCGTTACACGAATTCCGTTCATTCCGTGGCGCAGGCGGGCTTTGCACTTGAGAAAGCGGTTGAGGATTTGAACAAGACCACGATTGTGTCGCCGATGGACGGCACCATAACGCGGTTGCAGTCGCAACTCGGCGAGCGCGTTCTCGGAACTTCCTTCAACAAGGGCACGGAGATTATGACTGTTGCAGACCTCAGCCAGATGGAGGCGCGTGTGGACATTGGCGAAATTGACATCGTCCTCATCAAGCCCGGTCAGAAGGCCAGGCTCGAAGTGGATTCGTTCCGCGATCAAAAGTTCACCGGCACGGTCACCGAGATTGCAAATTCCTCCAAAGGTTCGAGTTCGTCCGGATTCGGCGGGGGTGGTCAGAGCCAGGAGGCCACGAAGTTCGAAGTACGTGTCCGCATCAACGAAAAGGCATCCTTTCGTCCCGGAATGTCCGTGAGCGCAGACATTGAATCGCGTTACCGCACCAACGTCCTGACAGTGCCCATGGCCGCCGTCACCACGCGAGTGCCGAAATCAGGTGGGACGAATTCCCCAGCGGGCACGAACGGTTCTCCCGCTGGCAAGGTTACGAATGAGACCACCAACGCGACCGCCACCGACAGGAAGTCAAAAGATTCCACCAAACCCGTGGAGGTGGTTTTTGTGGTCCAGGGCGACACGGCAAAAATGATGCGAGTCAAATACGGCGTCAGCGACGGAACTTATTACGAGATCACCGAAGGCTTGAGCGAGGGGCAGGAAATTGTTTCCGGCAACTACAAGGCCGTGAGCAAGGATCTCGAGGACGGGAAAAAAATCATAAAGTCCAGTGGCGACAAATCCGGCGAGAAGGACAAGAAGTGATGCGAGACGTTGTTGAGATTTCCGTGGCTGTGGACTCCGGACTTTGGACTCTGGACTCCGGATTGGTTTCATGAGTTTGATCCGCATCCAGAACGTCTCGCGTCGCTACCCGATGGGCGGGGAAATCATCCACGCGTTGCGCGATGTCTCTCTCGAAATCGCGCGCGGCGAATACGTCGCCATCATGGGACCGTCTGGTTCGGGCAAATCCACATTGATGAATGTGCTCGGCTGCCTCGACACGCCCACCTCCGGCCGTTACGAACTCAACGGCACGGATGTGAGCCAGATGGACGACAACGCGCTCGCCGAGGTTCGGAATCGCGAGATCGGTTTCGTCTTCCAGACCTTCAACCTGTTGCCGCGTTCGAATGCATTGCACAATGTCGAGCTGCCGTTGATCTATGCCGGAATGCCGGGTGCCGAACGACGGAAGACAGCACTCGAAGCACTCGCAAAGGTTGGCCTTGCTGATCGCGTGCATCACAGGCCAAACGAACTCTCCGGTGGCCAACGGCAGCGCGTGGCCGTGGCCCGTGCGCTCGTCAACAGCCCGTCCATCCTGCTTGCCGACGAGCCGACGGGGAATCTCGATTCAAAAACCGGCGAGGAAATCCTGGCGTTGTTCGAGCAACTTGCCAGCGCGGGCAACACCATCATTGTCGTTACTCACGAAGAGGAAGTGGCGCGACGCTCCCGGCGCATCCTGCGCATCCGTGATGGACTGATCGCAAGTGATGAAGCCGTTCCGAAGCCTGCATAACTTGGGTGCGGTGCCATAGGCGGGCAAACCCGCGTAAAGCGTCCCGTCTGCTCAAGTGCCGTTCAACGCCGCCACCAGCTTGTTTTGCTCTTGGGCTTGGGCTGATCAAACTGCGCGGATTGCTCTATCAACAAATGCGCGCGCGATGCGTGCAAGGCCATGATGAATTCGTCATAGCTGAGATAACGATCCCCGGGATTCTTGGCCAGCACCTTGGTTAAGACATCACTCGTCATTTGCGTAACCTCAGGCAGCACTGCGTTCGCAGGAGTGAGCGGCGTGTGTACGTGGGCGGCGACGAGTTCCTCAACTGTAGGCGCGTCAAAAGGCACGTGACCGGTCAACGCGTGATACAGCGTGCAACCAAGGCTGTACATATCCGAGAGAAACGTCTCCTTGTTGCGCATGATTTTTTCCGGCGCAACATAATAAGGCGTGCCTTCGGTGACGGATCCCGACTCCGCTTCAGCCTCGACACTCCGTGCCAGGCCAAAGTCCACCAGCTTGGGTTCATTGTCCGAATCGAACAAAATGTTTCCCGGCTTGATGTCGCGGTGGAGGAGATCGTGTTTCAGCGCGAGGTCGAGTGCTCCAGCGATCTTGATGCCGACGTCCAAGACCACGAGTTCCTGCACGCGGGATTGTTTCTCGATGCGGCCGTCCAGACTGCCGTGATCCGCCAGTTCCATAACGAGGTACGATTGTCCATCATACTCGTCGTAGGTATAAATGTGGATGATGTTGGTGTGGTTCAGTCGGGCGCACGCGCGGGCTTCGCGATAAAACGCGTCCATGGCCGATGGGTCGCTCGACAATTCCTTCTTCACCAGCTTCACCGCCACGAGCCGCTCCAGAACAGTATCGAACGCCTTATAGACCGTACCGTTTCCTCCGGAGGCGATCACGCTGCGAAGTTCAAACTGCCGCAGCATCATCGGCATCATGATCGGATGCGCGCATTTCGAGCACGCCACCGTGCCGAGAGGTGGCAGGTCGCCTGGGATGAACACCTTCGTGTCGCACCATCCACAGGTGACCATCTTCAGCCTGTCGTTTGAACCCGTTCCTTCAGTCATCTTGTCATAAGGTAGCACTGCCAGCCGCCGCAACAAGCCCCGGGCCGCGCCCATGGAGATTTCCTGCTGCCCTGATGCACTGCTTGTAACGCTTCAGCTCTACGGCGTCAAAGGCGAAAATCGTACGCTATTATTGGAAAAAATATCCCAACTCGCGCAGCGACACGTAATCCCTCTCCCTTGTTTCGGATTTTCGCCCGAGTACGACGTGATCCAGGACGTCAATTTTGAGCAATTGCCCGGCACGGATCAAATCACGCGTCACCTTGATGTCCGCCTCACTCGGTGTCGGATCGCCACTCGGATGATTGTGCGCAAGCACAATGGCAGAGGCGTTGGCCGAAATCGCTGATCGGAAAACCTCCCGTGCGTGTACGAGCAATGTGTCCACCGTGCCATTGGTGATTTCCTCCACTCGAATGAGCCGTCGCCGGGTGTTGAGCAGCAATACCTGCAAGGTCTCGACGTCCTTCACGAGATTCTTCGCGCGCAACAGACGGACAATATTTTCGGGATTATCCAGCAATGGCGATTCCTCCTGCAATTCCCCCGCCATCTTGTGTGCCAGCGCAAACGCCGCCACCAGTGTCACAGCTTTGTCGCGCCCGATGCCTTTGACCTGTCGTAAGTCATCCACCGACGCGAGTGCGAGAGCTTGCAGCGATCGAAACCTGGACATCAGATGCTTTCCAACTTCCACTGCATTCATGCCCTTGAGCCCTGTGCGCAACAGAATAGCAATCAACTCCGCATTGCTCAACGCGTCCGCGCCATGCGCAGCAAGCCGTTCGCGCGGACGCTCGCTGGCTGGCTGATCTTTGATGCGAAGCACTTGGGGCATGGAGACTTTCTAGCCCAGAACGTCGCCTGAAGACACAAAAAAAACGCAGGATGCCGACATCCCCGAATTGGATCGAAGCCTTCTCCTCTGTTCAGAAAGCTTCCGGGAAATTCCCGCCTTATCACAACACGCTCCTAAGCTTCTCGCATCTTCAGCAACAAATCCTTGCTCTCCACGGCATCGCCGACGTGGACCGCGATTTCGCCCACCACGCCGTTGAGTGGCGCGTAGATCGTTGTCTGCATCTTCATGGCCTCGAGCGTGGCCAGCTTGTCGCCTTTCGCCACCTTGGCACCCACGCTTACCGAGAGTGCTGTCACGAGTCCGGGGATGGGGGCGCCCACTTCTGAGGGTTTTGCAGGGTCGGCCTTGACGCGCGCCTTAACCGTCGGTTTTACCGAACGATCCACAATCGAAAGCTGACGGCTCATTCCGTTCAACTCGAAGTTCACGTTACGCTTTCCCTCCGCGTCCACTGCTCCGATGTTCACCAAGCGGATAAACAAGGTCTTGCCCGGTTCGATCTCAATGGCAACTTCCTGCCCGGGCTTCATGCCGTAGAAAAACGCGGGTGTTGGCAGGACCGACAAATCTCCGATCGCGTTCACTTTCTTGGCGTAGTCAGCGAATACATCGGGATACATGACGTGACTGAACACGTCGTCCATCGTCGCGTCGCGTTTCAGCTTTGGCGAGAGTTCATCTGCGATCTTTTTGAAATTGAGTGGTTTTAGTTCCGCACCAGGCCGGCCCTTGATCGGCTTGCGATTACCGAGCACGACGTGCTGAATCTTCTTCGGCCAGCCGCCCATGGGTTGCCCAAGACCGCCGCTCAACATATCAATCACCGACTCGGGAAATGGCACGCTGCCAGGTTCGAGGTTGAGAACATCGGCTGGCTTGATGCCGCGTGTGACGAGGAACATCGTCATGTCGCCAACGACCTTGCTGCTGGGGGTGACCTTGACAATGTCACCGAAAAGTTGGTTCACCTCGGCATACGTGCGAGCGATTTCCTGCCAGCGATGCGCCAACCCCATGGCAGCCGCCTGCTCTTTCAGGTTTGTAAACTGCCCACCGGGCATCTCGTGCAAATAGACTTCAGCACTGCCCGCTTTGGGAGACGTATCGAACGGAGCATAGTAGGTCCTGACCTGCTCCCAATAATCCGCAAACTCGTTGAGTGAATCCAAATTGAGGCCCGTATCACGTCGGGTAAATTGCAATGCAGCAACGATGGAATTCAGATTTGGCTGGCTGGTGGAGCCGCTCATTGATGCGATGGCAAGGTCCACAATATCCACACCAGCTTCCGCTGCGCTTAACACCGACGCAGCAGACACGCCGCTGGTGTCGTGAGTATGGAAGTGAACCGGAATGCCGATTTCACTTTTGAGCGCCTTGACGAGCACGTACGCCGCAGCCGGACGACAGAGGCCCGCCATGTCCTTGATGGCGAGCACGTGAGCGCCCATGCGTTCAAGTTCCTTTGCAAGTTTGATGTAATACTTGAGCGAGTATTTGCTGCGCGATTTGTCGAGTATGTTGCCGGTGTAGCAGATTGCGGCTTCACAGATGCCGTGCGTTTCGTTCACCGCCTCCATCGCCACCTCGAGATTCGGCAGATAGTTGAGCGAATCAAATACCCGAAATATATCCATGCCCGCTTCAGCGGCGTGCTTCACAAAACCAGCCACCGCATTGTCGGGATAATTGGAATACCCAACTGCATTTGAGCCACGGAAAAGCATCTGGAAACAGATGTTTGGAATCCGCTCGCGCAGCGCGCGCAACCGCGCCCACGGATCCTCGTGCAGAAAACGTAGAGCGGTGTCAAACGTCGCGCCACCCCACATTTCCATGCTGTAAAGATTCGGCACCCGGCGAGCGACAGATCCCGCCACGGCGAGCATATCGTAACTCCGCAGGCGTGTTGCAAAGAGAGATTGATGCGCGTCTCGAAACGTCGTGTCCGTGACGAGAAGCTGTTTCTGCTTGAGCGTCCACTCGGCAAATTTCTTCGGCCCGAGTTCGAGCAGCAACTGCCGCGTGCCTTTGGGCGGCGTCTGTTTGTGGTCGTACGTTGGAACACGAGCTGCAGACAGGGATTCCTTCGGTATGTAACCTTTCGCGTGCGGATTGCCGTTCACCGTCACGTCGCCGATGAACATCAGCAGCTTTGTCGCCCGATCTCGTCGTGGTTTCAACTTGAACAGCTCCGGCGTGGTATCGATCAACGTCGTCGAGGCCTGACCGCATTTGAAGGTGTCATTGTGAATAACGTTTTCCAGGAACGGGATGTTGGTCTTGACCCCGCGGATGCGGAATTCACGGAGAGCGCGATCCATGCGCTGCAAAGAAGCCTCGAACGTCGGTCCGCTCGCTGTCAGCTTGACCAGCAGCGAATCGTAGAACGGCGTGATCACGGAGCCTGCGTAACCCATGCCGCCGTCGAGACGTATGCCAAAACCGCCCGCGCTCCGATAGGTAAGGATGCGGCCGTAGTCAGGTTGAAATTTGTTCTCTGGGTCTTCCGTCGTGATACGGCATTGCACAGCGTAAC
>CAYSDO010000108.1:0-11115 GCA_964429665.1 uncultured Bifidobacterium sp. | reverse complement strand
CTGGTGCAGTCCGGAACAGATGTATTTTTACCTCGTGGACTTCACGATGGGCGTCGTGTTCAAATGATACGCCACACATACGCTGCCCCATGCGCGCGTCATCGCCATCGAAAGCGACCGTGAATTCGGCTTGAGCGTTTTACAAAGAGTAGATGACGAGCTTAAACGCCGCGGCGATCTTTTCCGCAAACTTGGCGCACAGGACATCGCAGGCTACAAACGCGCCGGGGGCACCGAACCAATGCCAAGAGTCCTGCTTTTGATTGACGAGTTCCAGGAATTGTTCGTCGAGGATGATCGCGTTTCGCAAGGTGCGGCGTTGTTGCTGGACCGGATCGTTCGGCAGGGCCGGGCGTTCGGCATCCATGTGTTGCTGGGTTCGCAGACACTGGGCGGCGCCTATACGCTCGCCCGCGCAACGATTGGCCAGATGGTCGTCCGCATCGCACTTCAGTGCAATGAGGCCGACGCGTATCTTATCATGAACGAGGACAACCCTGCGCCGCGACTGCTCTCGCGTCCGGGCGAGGCGATTTACAACGACGAGGGCGGAGCAATCCAAGGCAACAGTCCGTTCCAAGTTGTGTGGCTTCCTGACCAGGTGCGGGACGAGTGGCTTGATAAAGCTTCGAGATTTGCGGCGAAAAGCGTGTCAGCCCGCGAGCCAATCATCTTCGAGGGCAACGCCCCTTCCAGCATTCGCGACAATCCCGCACTACGTTTGTTGCTCAACTCAAGTAACGTCGCGACCACAACAGCCCCGCGTATCTGGCTCGGCGCGCCAAACTCGATCAAAGGCCCGACCGAGGCTGTGTTCCAGCGACAGAGTGGGAATCATCTGCTCATAGTCGGCCAG
This sequence comes from uncultured Bifidobacterium sp., assembly GCA_964429665.1. Taxonomy (GTDB): domain Bacteria; phylum Verrucomicrobiota; class Verrucomicrobiia; order Limisphaerales; family JADLHS01; genus JADLHS01. The sequence goes on along the minus strand of CAYSDO010000108.1, from coordinate 10,259 downwards.
CGCGAGGAAGCCACGCTTGCAATGTTCGTCCTCGCGCCGATTGCTCTTGCCGCCCAGCATACGAAGGACGCCGTACGCATCCTGATTTTCGATTGCAGCGCGCCTGATTCGGATGCAGCACGCATGTTCGCTCACGTTGCGCAGATTATTCCCGGAATAAAACTCGTTGGAGCGAACGAAACTCAGGAAGTTATATCAGCCCTTGCAGTTGAACTGGATCGGCGCAACGAACAACCCGGAGTCAACGCACCTGCGACATTCCTCCTTGTTCACGGTTTGCAGCAGAACAAGAAACTACGCTTCGACGAGGATGCCAGCTTTTCCCTCGACCCCACCACCAGCGCGAGCAATCCGGGGCTGCTGTTCAACAAGCTGATCTGCGAGGGTGCGAGCCAAGGCATACATGTCATCGCTTCAAGCGACACCTACAACAACGTGATGCGGATGTTGAGCCGGAAGGCTGTGAGCGAGTTTGAAATGCGCGTCGTGTTCCAGATGAGTGCAAATGATTCCGCGAGCCTGATCGAGTCGCCCACGGCAAACAACCTCGGACTGCACCGCGCCATCCTGCACAACGGTCAACAGGGATGGATGGAGACATTCAGGCCGTATGCACTGCCGGAGGAAGCGTGGTTGAGAGAAGTCAGCGATAAGCTTTCAACGCTTTTATCATGAATCTTTGGATCTGCATTTGCGTCAGTTGTTTTCTGCGCTAACAATTTGGCAAGGAAAGTGATTTTGACATGACTGCGACATCGTATGAGAAGAATTGGGATGCCATTGTAATTGGTGGCGGGCCGGCTGGTTCGGCGTCATCCACCATCCTGGCTGAATATGGCCATCGTGTGCTTGTGCTCGAACGGGAAACATTTCCTCGCTACCACATCGGTGAATCCATGATTCCATTCACCTACGGGCCGATGGAGCGGCTTGGTTTGATACCGCTGATGAAGTCATCTGCCTTCCAGAAAAAATACAGCGTGGTGTTCATCTCGCCGAATGGTCGCGCCAGCCAGCCGTTTTATTTCTTCAATCGTTACGACCGGGATACTGTCGCCCAGACATGGCAGGTATTGCGTTCAGAGTTTGATCAGATCGTCCTGGACAACGCCCGCAGCAAAGGCGCGAAAGTCATCGAAGAAATCACTGTGAAGGAACTGTTGCGCGAAGGCGAACGCGTGGCAGGCGTCCGGGCGCAAACCAAATCCGGCGAGATCGTCGAATTCCGCGCGCCAATCACTCTCGATTGCACCGGCAAGGAGGCGTTCACGTCCGTGCGCAACGGCTGGCGGACCAAGGACCCGTATCTCAACAAGGTTGCCGTGTGGACCTACTACAAAGGCTCGAAACGAGAGCCCGGCATTGACGAAGGGCAGACCGCTGTGGCTTATGTGCCCGAGAAAGGCTGGTTCTGGCACATCCCGCAACACAACGACATGGTAAGTGTGGGCGTTGTGGCCGAGGGCAAGTACCTCACGCGCGGCGGCGTCAAGGATCCCAAGACGATCTTCCATCGCGAGGTCGAGGAGAATCTCTGGATCAAAGATCATCTTTCCACGGGCAGTTCAACAGGAGATTATTACGTCATCAGTGAATACTCGCATCACTCGCGTCACTGTGGCTCTGACGGTCTGCTGCTTGTGGGCGATGCGTTCGCATTCCTGGACCCCGTGTTCAGCAGCGGCCTGATGTTGGCGCTGAAGAGCGGCGTAATGGCGGGTGATGAAGTCCACAAGGCGATAGTCGAACGCGACTTCGCTCCGCAGCGATTCGCTGACTACGCGCGTTTCATGAGGCAGGGTGTGGAAAACATGCGCAAGCTTGTCTATGCATTTTACGATCCGGAATTCTCCTTCAAGAAGGTGATAGACAAATACCCCGAAGCAGCGGGCGAAATCACCGACTGCTTGAGCGGCGACGTGAACAAGGACTTCGGTCCGCTTTGGGCGAAAATCCGTGAGTTCGTTCCATTGCCAGAGGATTTGCCGGTAGGACAGCCGGGGTGAAAAAGCGATTTGTCAACCAGCGGTCCGGGTCGTACTTGTAACGCAGGATTTCCGCCCCCGCCTGATCCACCTTGTTCGTCACCCGCCCGAACTCGTCGTAATTCCACTTCGTCACTTGGTTCTTGCCATCCACCAACTTCCGTTTCAGGACTGAACCTTTTAAGAATTTAGTTTGAGTCTAATTTCGGATTTATCGAAGAACCAAGTTTCCAAGCCAATATCCCAATTGGAACGGCAATGAGTGGGATGATAAACGTATGAACTAATAACGGAATTCCTATCATTATTGGGAACTTATACCACCATCCAACGAGCAGCGTTGAGATTCCATGAACAAGGGGAAAAGCGCACGAAAGGCCTATTGAAACCCTTTTCCCACTTCCATGCATAAGGGCGCCTAGCGCAAATGTCGTTACGGCCAAGAGAATCCACTCTGGACACTGAAGCAATGCTGGCGACAAGAAGGAACCAAACAGCCTTGTTGAGACTTGACCATTACTTGCCAGTGAACGTAAGTAGGTCATTAACTCCTCAAAGTGGAAGCATTCGTAAGCAAATGCAGATAGAGCTTGGATCAGTATGCCAATTGATACAGCTATGACTGCTACTCGCAAGTCAGAGACCGTGACTACATCCCGACTGTCATTAACATTCATACCGCTATTTTTTGGCACTGTCTTAGTTCCCCACCACATCGTAATTGTTACCCGGCAAGCTGCCTCTGGCAACCGCGCAGTTCTGTGCGGTTGCTTTTTTGCAAACGGGCCCTCACGTCCGCGCTTTACGCTGGCGGAATTTGTCGAGCCCGACTGCTGCCACGATGACCATCCCGATGATGATTTCCTGCATGTAATTCGGCCAGCCACTCTGGCTTGATCCGTTCCTGAGCACGGCCATGGTAAGAGAACCGATGAGTGACCCCACAATACTCCCGCTGCCGCCGTTCAAGCTTGCTCCGCCAATGACAACCGCCGCGATCACGTCGAGCTCCAATCCAAGAGCGACCGAAGGGTCGCCCTGCGTCAGACGCGAGAGCTGCATCAATCCTGCAACGCCGAATAAAAGTCCCGCCAGCACGTACGTAGCCGCTTTGTGCCTGAGCACGCGGATGCCGGAATAAACGGTGGCTGTTTCATTTGCCCCCATCGCAAAGATGTACCTGCCAAAGATGGTGCGTTGCATCCACAGAGCCACAACCACTGACAGCACCAAAGTAAGCCACACGCCCCATGGAAGCGGAAACAATTGCTCAGGCGACTCAAGCGCCATGATACGGTTGATCGGCGACTCGGGATAATTCACCGTTTGATTTCCGGCCAGCCACTTCGCCGTGCCGCGCGCCACTCCCATCATTCCAAGCGTCACAATGAACGGCATCATCCGAAAACCGGCGATGACCCCGCCGTTGATCGCACCAACAAACCCGCTGGACAAAATTGTCAGGGGCACAACCCACATCGGCGAAACTCCTTTGGCAATGAGCGTCGCACCAACCACGCTTGCCAGAGCCACTGAAGAGCCGAGGCTCAAATCAATTCCGCCGCCCACAATAATCATCGTCATCCCGAGAGCACAGATGGCTACTATGACGGTTTGCGTCAGGATGATCTTGAGATTTGCGCCTGTAAGAAAGTAGGGGCGGACTTCACTGTTCAAACAAAACACACCAATTACGAACAACAGACCGATATACGGTCCGAAGACATTGAGCGCGCGGGCGATTGAATATTGGCGTTGGGATGCCACTCGTGACTCAATTCAAGTATTTCTCGAGCGGCGGGTTTATCAAGTCCTTGATCTCAGGCTGATCCATGTTCTCTTGAGTGACCAGGCTCACACCTGTATCAATGCGCTTCTCCACAGGTTCACCACGCAAATGTTTTACAACGGTCATCACACCGAGGTAACCCATGCGCACAGGATTCTGCACGACGAGCCCTTGCAGGTCGCCCTTCTTCAAATCCAAAACCGATTGTGTTCCTGAATCGAAACCCACGAGTTTGATCTTGCCGCCTGCCTTGCCGATGTCACGCAGCGCCTTTGCCATGCCGACCGTGGCGTTTTCATTCGGACAGAAAATTCCGTTCGCCTCGCGCGCATAGCGGTTTAACAAATTCTGCGCCGCCTGATAGGAGGTTTCGCGTGTTGCACCGGCATATTGATCGGAAGAGATGACCTTGATGCCGGGGTGTTTTTTGAGTGTATCCAGAAAGCCCGCCTCTCGCGCTTCGGTGCTGGCTGATCCCACGGCATAACGCAGCAATATTACGTTGCCCTTGCCGCCAAGCAGTTTCACCAGATGTTCCGCACCCATCGTGCCGCCCTTGTAATTGTCCGTTGCAACAAAACTGATCTGCTTGTCTGACTTCAGGTCTGAATCAATCACCACAACCGGAATCTTCGCTTTCACGGCATTCACAACCGGCGCCACAAGCGCCTGTGAATCCAGCGGTGCGAGAACAATTCCGTCCACGTGACGCGTCATGAAATTCTCAACCATCTGGATTTGCTGGTCGCGGTCATCCTCGCGCAAAGGGCCTTTCCAGATGACTTCCACCTTTACTCCCTTCTCGGTCAACTCGCGATGCGCCATGTTTGCTCCCGCGTGAATGGACTTCCAAAACTCATGGGTCGTTCCCTTCGGAATAACTGCGATCTTGTATGTTTTGTCCTCGGCTGCAGCTTTGACACCGAACGTCAAACCACAAAGGAGTAAGCCGAGAAGGCACAATGGATTTTTCATTGGCAAATTCTGATGGAAGGCAGCGTGAATTTCAACTACGGAGAATTCCCGTTTGAAACGTGGCTTACAAACGCCCGCCGGGCCACGTATTCCGAGTTGTCCATTCATTTTGAAAAACCCACATGGAGGTTGCCGGTTGACTGCTGGAAATCAGCCCGAATCGAAGCCTGCCCAAAGAGGCTTCCCGCTCGACAGGAAGAATCAAAATGTGCAATTTCAGGCTGTTTGCTGGAATTGTAAGCAGATTGCAATACGAAATCACCCCTGCACCCCGACAAGAACAAATCTCCGATGACCTCACCAAGTCGAATTCGCCTGATGATTGTTGGATTGGTTTTCAGTATTGTCGGGAGTTGCTCGGGCGAGTTGGCAGGTCAGAAAACCTTCTGCAATCCCATTGACATAGATTACCAATACAACTTCGAGCAGAAGGCCAATCACATCTCCTATCGCTCCGGTGCCGATCCAGTCATCGTTAATCACAAGGGGGAGTATTATCTCTTCGTCACCATCTCGGGAGGCTGGTGGCACTCGAAGGATTTGGTGAACTGGCGCTTCGTGAAACCAGATGTATCACCGCAAGAGTGGCCCAAGGAAGACATGTGCGCTCCTGCGGCATTGTCGGTGAAAGACAAGCTTTACCTCTTTCAATCCACATTTGAGCGGCGACCGATATACGTCACCACCACGCCCGAAAATGGCAGGCTGAGTTTGTTCAATCCATTGCTGCCATACGTGCCCGGCGCGGCAGGCCCTTGGGATCCGGCGATTTTCTACGACGAAGATACCGATCGGTGGTTCATGTATTTTGGCTCCTCAAATTTGTACCCCATCTACGGCATCGAACTCGACTACACCAACCAACTCACTTACCTCAAAACTGCGGGGGAACTCTTCACGCTCCACCCGGAACTGCACGGCTGGGAACGCTTCGGGCGTGATCATCGTGATTCCATCAAGCCTTTCATGGAGGGAGCGTGGATGACAAAGCACAACGGGAAATACTATCTCCAATACGCCGCTCCGGGCACTGAGTATAATGTTTACGCCAACGGGACATACGTCGGCAATAACCCGCTGGGGCCGTTCAAGTATGCTCGGAACAATCCCATTTCCTACAAGCCCGGCGGGTGCGTGACAGGCGCTGGTCACGGCAATACGTTTCAGGACAACTTCGGGAACTGGTGGAACACCGGCACGCCCTGGGTGGCCGTCAATTTCAACTTCGAGCGTCGCATCGCCATGTTCCCGGCTGGCTTTGATGCGGACGGATTGCTACATGCCAGCACGCGGTTCGGCGACTTCCCACATTTCGTCCCAACCGGAAAAGTGCAGAACCCGCAGGAACTTTTCACCGGCTGGATGCTGTTGTCCTATCACAAACCATGTACGGCTTCGTCCTTTCGGGAAAAGTTTGCGCCGACAAACGTGACCGACGAAAACCTGCGCAGCTTCTGGGTTGCAGAATCCAGTTCGCCCGGACAGTGGATTGACATTGATCTGGGACGTCCGTGCGAAGTGAGAGCAGTCCAGGTGAATTTCACCGACTACAAATCCGACATTTATGCCAGCGATGCCCGCGTTTTCACACAGTTCAAATTACACGAGTCGCTCGACGGCAAGAATTGGAACGTGATCGCCGATCTGACAAATGAGAAACGCGACCGGCCAAACGCCTACATCGAGCTTCCAAGACCGGTGCGTACGCGTCACATCAGGTACGAACACATTTATGTAGCCTCACCGAATCTGGCGATCAGCGACATTCGCGTCTTCGGTCACAGCGGGGACAAACCACCTGCAACACCCGCGAACTTCAAGGTGCGACGTGATGCAAAGGATGCCCGAAATGCCTTTGTATCCTGGGCAAAAGCACCGGGCGCGGTCGGCTACAACATTTTGTGGGGGATACAGGACGACAAGCTCTATCAGACCTACCAAGTATTCGCCGATCAAAAGTCCACTCTCGAAATCCGGGCGCTGACCGTGGGTCAGGAATACAGTTTCGCCATCGAAGCCTTCAACGAAAGCGGCGTGTCGGTGCCAAGCAAACCGAGAAGAATAAAGTAAGCACTTCAGCACGCCATTGGCATTCAGCCCAACCCATATCGAACCTCAAACTCAGAACTTCACACCCGATTTTCCCGCCACACCCAGCGATCTTCCCAAGGTCTTGTCGCGAATTTCCGCCGGGTCAAGACTCCAGTACGCGGCGAGCAGCGGAACTTTTTCTTCGTTTGATGCCAGCACGTCAGTCATGCCGAATCCCGCAGGTGGACATTCTTCGCCGTAGGCAAAACATTTGATGCCCAATCTCGTTTCGGCTTCGGTTTTCGCGCCCTGATTCCAAAGCGTTGTTCCCGCCCAGGCATAGCCACGCAGAATACGTCCGGCTTCGGCACGCGCCCACGCGTGGTAATGAAGCACAGGGTCCGCGTGAAAAAGTTGTGCGTGGCCGAGCTTGCGGCTCAGTTCCAACAGCAGCCTGAAACAGGCATCCACATCATCAGACGGATCCGGCACGCCATTGCCCACCACAAGAATCCAACCGTTCACCGGAGGGGCGACAAAAATCGCGCGTTCACCAGAAATCCCCTCCGACCACGACCACGGTTTTGTATTGCGCAAGCCCAGCGCAGCCTGGACGGCAGTGACACTGCGACTCCGGATGGCAAGCCAGCGTAACGGCCTGCCATGACGATTCGCACGACGAAAGGAATGTTCATAGAACCGGCGCAATTCAATCCCGGACTCAAACATCTGCCGCTGCTGCCGCGACAGGCGCATGACAAAAAATATGATGAAGCTTCCCGTACCCAGGAGGAAAAACAGGAGCAACAACAGCACTAGGGGAATAAGGTCTCCCTGGTTCATGCTGGGACAACATTATTTGAGTCGCGCCGATGTTCAATGGCAATTTTCTGCTTTGCCCTCATTTCAATACAGATGTTTTTGCGCCGGCCTGCCTCATGACTTTTCGCACAGCACCAAAGATCGTTTCTTCCACGCTCTCTGCGAATGGCCCTGGGCGTCCGTAATAAATCATGCTGTCCACTGCTTCATAACCACCTTCACGCAGAACGCGCAGCGATGGGATGTAGCACATCACCTCGTTGCAGTAACCAGCCACAACCATGTCTTCGCCTGCAAATTCCTTCTTCGAGCGAAGGGAATAATCCACCACCACTTCGCCACCCAGCGCGAGGAATGTGGGACCATCGGCAAATCGAACTGCCTGTACTGGGTAGCGTATCTGGCGTGGCGGCTGATTCTTATCGTACGCGGCGAGAAGAAGTTTCGCCCTGCGCTTCTTGAAGACATTCGTCTCGCTCGCTTCCTTTTCAAACTGTTCCCTCGTATGCGGCGTAAAATCGAGTTTCGTCGTCTGGAATGCAGTGTGAACCCGTCCCCTGACGGATTTCATTTCACCAGCCAAAACATTGTCCACGGCTGCGGCCAGCGATTGACCGTGTTGCTCCGCCAGTTCCTCGGAACCGCGCGGGTTGGGATTTTGATCACCACCACAGAGCATCATGAACAGCGCTGTTGCGCCCGGATGCGCAGCCTCAAGATTTCTTTGCGCCGCGCCTGCATAGTCGGAGTCCACCTTTGGGTAAACCTGCAGCGTTGTGTTGTGGCAGGCATAGCCAAACAGCACAGCGCGCAACAATCCTTCTGGTGATGTGATTTTGAGCACCGGCACGTCGTGATCCACAGGGCCGGAAGGATTCACACCCAGGCCAATTCCCTTTGAAACCGACTGGCGACGGTTGATCGCAAAGTCCGCCGAGCCGTGACCCGAAGATGCTTTTGCCGGCGAAAGATTCATGAGCGCTTCGCCTACAAGCGCCGTCAGATCATCCGCCAGCTTCCCGGTGTATTGGATCGCGCGCTTTTGTTCTTCCGCATCGAAGTCAAACAACACGCTTAGATTCGGCCACACCACCGGTCCGGAATGGGTGTGCGAAGAATTCAGCAGCAGTTGCGAGCGTTGAAGTCTGTACAGCTTGCGGGTTCGTTCGGCGACAACGTCTGAAACCTCGCGCGGCAGGCCGATCAAATCCGTTGTCACAAAAACCACTCGCCCGCCCCTGCCATCATCAATCGCGAGCGCCTTCGCCCACAAATCAGTGCGCACGGACGCGGCGGCATTCGTGCGTGCAGCGTAGCCGGAAAGCCAGAACGGCATCGGCGGTGTGATATTGATTCGTGCTACGCCAGCCTTGAGCTCCGCTGCGTGGAGATTTCGAGTCGCTGAAACATCAACCGCCAAAACAGCGGCCAAAATCATCCATGCGATCAGATGGATCGAACGACTGAACAGAACGGATTGAAAACTGCCGTGCTGATGTCCAAGGATGAGTGGTCGGTTCGTCATGGTCAGCGTTTGTTTATGTTGTTTGGCGTTCGTAAAAACTGGTTCGATGACAACGGCTGGTTTTGAATGAGGACATAACTCCATCCTTTCACAAGGGTCAAACCAATTGTCCCATACCCGATGTAGAAGGGCGCAGAGTTCGGGATAGTTTACCCCTCCTATCGTGTTATAACAAAAATGGCGACCTTTTTCTGGACCGCCATTCCTGAAACCAATTTGCAGGCTTACTTTGATGCCGTTGGCGATCAGTTGCCGGATCAAGCCGCCCAGGCTATGGGCGCTTTTTGAAGCCCCAGATCAGCCAGCAGGCCAATGCCACCAGAAGTATCAGCCACCAGAAATAGCGCAGCTCGATGGCAGCCATTTCCGTGAAGGCCAACATCCTCGGGAAGAATACAAACAGGGCGACCACCACCGCGATCAACACGGCGGCGCGCAGCACGGCACGCAATCGCGGGTTCATGGTTTTTGGAGACCGTTCACTGTGCCGAGCGGCAGAAGCAGGTTCGGTCCTGAATTGTTTGGATCCGCCGGAACAACGAGAGGAGACTTCCCGTTCCACTTCTCGACGATCTGGAGGCGAATGAATGCAGGATTCAATTTCAACGCCTCGCCCCGTACACGGATGGCCTTGGCTTCACCTTCAGCGCGAATCACCGCAGTCTCCGCCTCCACCTGGGTTTGCACCTGGGTGAAGCGGGCCTGCGCGGCCTCCTGCTCGGCCACCATTTTCTTCTCGATGGCGGTTTCGAGTTCCTTGGAAAGATGAATGTTGCGAATGACGATATCTTTCACGTCAAGGATTTCGCCAATCTTGAGCCGGGAGGCGGCAATGGCGTTGGTTTTGACTTCGTCGCGACGTTTGACGATCAGGTCGGCAGTCAGGGCCGCAGTGACTTCCTTGAGCGCCTCCTGCACGCGCGGGGCAATGAGACTGTCGAACGGGTCACCTGAGTATTGCCGGAATATTTGCACGACCGACGACTCCGGCACCTGATACAACACGCAAACTTCCACCGTGACCTGTTGCAGATCCGAGGAAAAACAATCTGCATGCAGCGTCACAGTGCGTTGTTTGATCAGCACGGGGACAATCTGGGTGATGAACGGCGTGCGGAATCCAAAACCTTCC
>CAYSDO010000107.1:0-11244 GCA_964429665.1 uncultured Bifidobacterium sp. | reverse complement strand
CCTCCCCCCCGCGCCCCCGCCCCCCCCCCGCCCCCCCCCGCCACCCCCCGCCCCCCCCGCGGCGGCGCGCCCGGCGACCCCGGACGGCGGGGGATTTGGTAATTGGTGGCTGTATGCCTGTTTCTATCTGGGAGGTGCAATCGTTGTAGGACTTGCCATGTCTGAATTTGTTGAATTTCCTGTAATCCGTCTGCGCGACAAATTCTTTCCATCAAGAACCGCCCCATTGGGAACGCAGGAAGGAGCCGTTGGCCCGTGAGAATCATCATCGTCAGTTTTACCTTTCCACCGCAGGTGGGCGGTGTGGCGGAGGTTGCCCGCACTCAGGCGGTCGGGTTCACACGACGCGGACACGAGGTCAGTGTCGTCACCACGTTCGATCCGCGCCGCACGGATGCCCACGCGCCGCATGGAGTCAAGGTTCGGCAATTCGACATTCAAGGTTCGTATCAGGCAGGTTCAGGTTATCGCGGTGAAATTGATGAATTTCAGGATTTCGTCGCCAATACTTCGGCGGATGTGATCCTGTTTCATTGCTGGCAGAACTGGGCGGCGGATACCGTTATCCCAGCGTTTGCCCGGACACGCTCGCGAAAAATCATGCTCAGTCATGGTTACGACGCGCAGGTGTGGAAACGGCAGCCGCGATTTCCCTGGGGGCTCGGCGTGTGGCTGCGTTCATTGCCTTACGTCGCAAGATTGCCACGCATGATGCGAGCGTTCGACAAGATCATTTTTCTGAGTGCCCGCTGCGATGCGGGAAGGTTCTTCGACGGCTGGGTGGCCGGCAAAACCTGTCCGGAGCGCGTCGAGGTGATTCCGAATGGAGTTCATCTTTCGGAGTTCGGGAAAAAGCGGGAAGACTTTAGAAAAACGTTTGGCGTAACAACCAGGTTCATGTTGCTGGACGTGGCAAATTACGACGACCGCAAAAACCAGATTGCAACATTGCGTGATTTTATGGCTGCTAATCGTGACGATGCCACGCTGGTTTTCATTGGTGGGGAGTTTAACCCGTATCAGAAGCGGATGGCGCAAGTGGAGGAGGAACTCCGCCGCACGCAGACAAGAGCGCGGGTGTTGTTCCTTGAAAAAATTCCCAAGGATACAATCTATGCAGCGTATCAATCGGCGGATGTTTTCCTGCTCGGCGCAAAACACGAAACGCAGCCGCTGGCGATTCTGGATGCGATGGCTGCGGGAGTTCCGTTTATTTCAACCAATGCCGGATGCGTGAGCGAATTTCCCGGCGGCCTTGTCAAAAGTTCTGGTGGTGAGACCACGGAAGCAATCCAACAGATGCTCGACAACGAAAGCTTGCGGCTCAGGCTCGGCGCGGAAGGTCGTGCCGCATGTGAAGCGAAATACGATTGGGAGCGGGTATTGGACGCTTACGAGAAACTTTTTGAAATGCTGGTCGCGAAGAAACCTTGAACAGGCCGATTGCTACTTCACCAATCGCGCCCAAAGATTTGGGCTGAGATGCTGGATTCTTTCGCGTGTTGAAAATCGTACGAGCATCCGCAGAATTGCACTGCTGATTTGCGCCAGTGGAACCTTCAGCCAGCGTGAATCCCGGATGGCGGCTGCCCCTTCATCGTGAAATTCAGTCCGTGAGAATCCATGCATCCGTGCGAGAGAGTCGAGGCAGTTTGGCGTGTAGGTCCAGACATGCGTGATGTCGTTGAAGAGATTCATGCCGACGAATGGCGAATCACCGTTTGGCAAGCGAAGGATCAAGCTGCCGCCGGGTACCAGGGCTTCGTGTGATGCCCGGAGCAATTCCATGAACGCATCCTTGGGCAGATGTTCAACAAGATCAATTCCAACGAGGGTGGCAAAATGTTTCCGGGGCTGGCTGGCAAGCCAGACGTTCACATCGGCTTCGTCAACGACCGCACCAACCTGGCGGGCCAGTTGAATCTGCTCGCGGCTCGAATCCACTCCCCGTAGTTCCGTGTAACCGCGTGTCTTGAGCCAGTGAAGAAAACTGCCATGGCCGCAGGCGAGTTCACCGATCAGTTGCTTCACATCAGCCGGCAACCACGGGCGCACAATTCGATCATAAATGTGAGCCTTTTCAAGTGCGCAGCGATGGACGTCAGCCAGCGTGCGTACCCCGCGCGCTTCTGCTTGAAACTTGTAGTAGTCGAAGTGGCTCATTGGCGCAGATGATCTACACATTGAAACCGGCCTGCCGGAAGATTTTTCGGAATCGGTGTTCCCAGGTGTGTTCTGCCAGACAGCGACTGTAGGCAGCCTTGGCGATGCTCAGGCAGGCTTCAGGACGACGACGGTAAAAGCTGAACATCTCTGCCATCTCGTCTTCATTCCGATAGCAAAGGATTTCACGGCCCAGATCGTAGTGAAGCGCTAGTTCCCAGTTGTAGGTGGTCAAATAGCACGCGCCCGCGCCGGGACATTCAAAATCGCGCGTCTTGAGCGTGGTCAATGTTTGTGAAGGAGCGGCCAGGCCAATCCCAAGACATATCTGACTGGCGCGATACGTGGCCTCGGGGTTTTTGCCGCCTTCGCTGTTCGGCCAACCCCAGCCGATGGGCTCAATAGGAACGCCCATGGAACGAAGTCGCCGAAAAAAAATCTCACGTTCAGGGCGTTTGCTTCCAACAAACGAAAACCCGTATTTGAAATCGGAGGTGCTCGTTGGCGGTCCCGAGACTTTCGGGTGAAATCCCTCCGGCAGATACGCCACAGGCAATCCGCGGTCGGTATACAAGTCAACCACGGCGCGTACGTTCGAGAGGTTCAGATCAAACTGTTTTGCCCAGTGGCCGTAGTTGTCGTTGCCGGCTGCAAAGATTTTGTAGTTCAGGAACTCCATCTTGTCGTCGAGGTTCATTCCGAACAGCGGACACTTCCATCGCTTGCGCAACAGATGGAAGCTTTCCTCGCTCAGGAGTGACGCACGTGCGTAGAAAAATATCGCGTCAGGCTCGTAGTTCTTGTTATCACGGATGTAAGCCTCGACTGCCTTTGCAACAACGGCGGCGGGAGGTTTGCCAGAGACTGCGGTTTCAAGCGTTGGATGAAGATTTAACGTCTCGACGGCACAGATTTTTGCCAATTCAGGTGTGAGTTCGCGGCCTTCCCACATGATGTCGCTGATAAAAAGCAGACGACGCAAGGGTGCTGACTTGACGAGCGGGCGGGGAGTTTCTGGTGCAGGTTTTCCGTCCGAGGCCTCGGTCAAAGCCAGCGTATAGGCGCGTTCGAGCTTGCCGAGTTTTCGTTGGATCCACGCCTCGAGCACGCGTCCGCGCAGAACAGGCGCGACGAGTTGCTTCCCCAAACGGCTGCCGTGTTTCATTTGCGCCAGAATGTCGGGTTTCAGCGCCGAAAGCAAAGATGAACGGGAGAATGAGCCGCCTGATTCTCCACGGACAGTTGCGGCGTTGTACGGAGGAGATGCACTCGGGACGATCACGGACTGAGAAATATCGTGCGGCTGCGCGCGTTCGGTTCTATCTTCCGCCTTCATGAAAATACTGGTCACGGGGTCCAGCGGACTCATTGGATCGGAGGCAGCCGAGCATTATGACCGGCGTGGGCACAAAGTGTTCGGGCTGGATAATAATATGCGCCGGGAATTCTTTGGTCCGGCAGGAGACACGCGCTGGAATCTCGAACGCCTCGCGAAGTCATGCAAGAATTTTACCCACCTGGAAATGGACATCCGCGATCGCGAGCGTGTGCTGGAGTTGTTCAAGAAGGAAAAGTTCGATCAAATCATCCACTGCGCCGCCCAGCCATCGCATGACAAGGCAAAGGAAATTCCATTCGTTGATTTCGACGTGAACGCGGTTGGTACACTCAACCTTCTTGAAGCCTGTCGTCAGGCGAATCCCGAGGCGGCGTTCATTTTCATGTCCACCAACAAGGTTTATGGTGACGCACCGAACGAAGTGCCGCTGAAGGAACTGCCAACGCGCTGGGATTACGCAAGGCCGGAGGATTTTCACGGTATCAGTGAGGAATGTCGGATAGATCGCACGTTGCACAGCTTGTTCGGCGCAAGCAAGACGGCGGCAGATGTGGTGGCGCAGGAGTATGGCCGTTACTTTGGCATGAATGTCGGCGTGTTTCGTGGCGGCTGCCTGACCGGTGAACACCATTCCGGGGTGCAGTTGCATGGATTTCTCTCTTATCTGGTGAAGGTCGCGAAGAGTGGCGAGACCTATTCCATCTTCGGTTACAAGGGCAAACAAGTGCGCGATCAAATTCACAGTCATGATGTCATCGCCGCGTTTGAGGCATTCGCTGCAAAGCCGCGCCCCGGCGAGGTCTATAATCTCGGCGGCGGACGCGGCAACGGCGCTTCCGTGCTGGAATGTATCAGCAAGATCGAAGCGTTGTTGGGCCGCAAAATGAACTGGAAATACGTGGACGAAAACAGGAAAGGCGACCACATCTGCTACATGAGCGACCTGCGAAAATTTCAATCGCACTATCCCGAATGGAAGCTTACCCGCTCGCTGGACAACATCATCGAGCGCATGGTCAAGGGTGCGTCATGACAGGTCACAAACTGCGAGGATGCAACAACGATGGAATGAAGCCGGATCGCTTGCTAAAGTAATGGCTGCTCCGACCCATTTATGTTTCTGCATAGAATGTCATTTCCGCATCAAATTTATCGAGGTCGTACTTGAGCGCGATAAGTCAAGTTATGCCAGCGGATGACCGTGCCGATTGATCCAGTTCAAAACTGGAACCGCTCGCGTGTATCATTGAGTTTCGGTATCGGATACGACTATCCTTTTCTTTATGAGCAAACCTGTCTGTCCGATGTGTGAAATGACCGAAGTGCTGGATCACCCCGCCAAATGGGAGTGCGTCACTTGCGGTCACGAATGGGAACGCATCGCCGAACCTGAAGCGCCTGCTGGCCCGCGCGTGGTCAAAGACGCCCACGGCAATGTGCTAACGGACGGCGATTGTGTTGTCTTGATCAAAGACTTGAAACTGGGTGGCGGTTCGCAGGTGCTCAAAGGCGGTTCGAAATCCAAGCCCATCCGGCTGGAGGATGGCGACCATGAAATCTCCTGCAAGGTGGACGGCATCGCTGTCGGCTTGAAAGCGTGCTTCGTGAAGAAGGCGTAGTTGTTTCCACCAGCACGATTCACTTCACTTCTGTCCGGGCTTGATCCGCCCCTCGTCCAGATCAATGAACTCAAACATTGTCTGCACTGTGCCGGGCGGCAGACCGATCTCGGCCAGGCGCTCGTTCAATCGCTGTGTGCCCGCGTCGCGCCAGCCGCGTTTGGTCATGAACGCATTCCATATTTCGATTTCCTGTTCATCTGGCCGGCGACCGTGCGCGAACGCCCACTCAAGCAACTCCGCATCGGTCTTATCTCCCTTGAGCGTTTCCGTTTCTAGCGCGGCGTAATCGATCTTGAGAAACAGACAGCAGCGCCAATCGAAACTGCCCTTCATGGTTGTGCCGCGCGCGGCCTGCCAGCCTTCGGGTAATTTCCCTGCCGCCGCGAGCCGCATCTTGTCCAACATGCGGCCGAAATAAACGATGCCATTGACCTGCTCAAATGGGCTGCGCAGTCCGGGAATAATGGTGGGATATGGTTGTGCCATGGGCGCAGTAGAGCATGACGATTGAACCTTCGCAAGTGAGGCGGCCCCGCGAATGAAATTTCTGTAGATAAATGTCCTGACTTGGCGGTTTCATCCGTCGTAATGGTGAAAGAACAACAACAAACGAATTATGACTGCTAACAAAACCAATACTGTCCGGCTCCACCGCGTACTCCGCGCCAAAGCGGACCGGATTTACCGAGCCTTCCTCGACGCTGACGCCATGGCCAAATGGCTGCCGCCGCATGGCTTTACTGGCAAAGTGCATCACCTCGATGCCAAGGTCGGCGGGACATTCAAGATGTCATTCACCAACTTCAACACTCAGAAAAGCCACTCCTTCGGTGGAAAGTATCTTGAACTCAAACCCAACGAACTCCTGCGCTACACGGACAAGTTCGACGATCCCAATTTGTCCGGCGAAATGATCACAACCGTCGCACTCAAGCAAGTCGTCTGCGGAACAGAAGTGAACATCACGCAGGAAGGCATTCCCGCGATGATTCCCGTCGAATTCTGCTATCTGGGCTGGCAAGAATCATTGACGCTCCTGAACCAACTGGTCGAGCCGGAGATTCCAGATCAGCCTTAAGGCTCACACCCTAAACGATCCCCGAAATCCCCGAACCTGATAATACGACTCCGCGCCGTTGCACCCGATGAAGACCCGACCGTAACTGCGACCGCCCCAGAGTGCGCCGCCCTGCTTGCGAAAATCCGCCGGTGTCGCAAGCCAGCTCGAGCGCTTCGTATCGAACTCGCCCAGCTTTTGCAGCGCGAGGTATTCCTCCTCGGTCAGCATCTCGATGCCCATCGTCGCGGCCAGGCCCATCGCACTGCCCTTCGGCTTGTGTTCCTTGCGCGCGGCCAGTGCTTCGTCGTCGTAGCAAAGGCTGACGCGGCCTGACGGCGTTTGCTCGGAGCAATCGAAGAAAATGACTTCGCCCGACTTCTTATCGTGCGCCACGACATCCGGTTCGCCGCCGGTGCGTTCCATTTCCGCGAGCGACCACAGCTGGTCCGGCTTGGCCTCCAACCGCGCCTGCACCTTGGCCCACCCCAAACCTTGGTGACGGGCCTTGTTCGCGTCAAACCGGGCTTTCAACGCGGCCAGCAACTCGTCGCGTTGTTTGGGGGACAATGCTTCTTTCATTTGTGCAAAACTTTCTAAAATTCAACTCACTTAAACGCCCTGTGAACGTGGCGATCAATTTCAAGGAAGCCCAATGGACTCACGAATGTGATCCCGGGTCTGTTTGTCTTCAAACCAGATGTAAACGCCCTTCAATGCCCGCGTGAGAAGAATGCGGTAAGACTGAAGCACCTTCTTCAACAAAGCTTGGTGGTTCGGACCGCTCTGATCCTCTTCGCGCCGTGCTCGCTGGATCGTCCGAGTGAGCCCGGTCTCATGAACCTCCTTCGGGAACACATGCCATCGGCCGTCTCTCCATTTCAGATCACTCAACCAAAGAAGACCAATGTAATCGAAGTCAAACCCACGCACCGCGTAGGGACAGCCCACTTCTGCGAGAGGGTCTTTTGAGATGCGACTGCCCGGCGGACCTTGAATGAAGTGGGTGTAATCGACTCCGCCAGGGACGACGTTCCACGGACGTGACCAATTGCGGGTCTTCTGCCCGGTCTTAACTGGGATGTGAAAATCAAGCATGTCCGCTGGCAGATCATGAGGTTCAGCGACGCCCTTCGTCACCCACTTCCGGGCGAATGGAGCTAAGAGCCTCGCCGTTGAATTGTTCTTGATCCGGTCTCGAAGGGCAACTTCTAGTTCAAATGGCGTGTCGAAAATGCGGAACTCGAGCTTGCCACGCTTTGGTTGAGCCGGCAGCGGAGTTCCCTCAGGTGAGTAGCGTTCTGCTGCGAAAGCCACCTCGTCCATTGACTCCATATCGTGATGCTCCGACCAAGGCTTTGACTTCTCGATGCACGATGCGGCGTCAGAACCCGCGCACACCTCGTCGATCCACTCGACATATTCCTTCGAGCCCGCACACCGGAACTGACCGCCGGCGAGGCTGATTACTGGCGAAACCTCCGCACCCAGTTCTTTGGCCCATGCCAGAATGCCGTTGATCGTGGTCGATTCGCGCTCTCTGAAACTCTGCTCGCCATCGAGCAGAAAGATCGAAACCACAGAACCACGAGTGATGTGGTAAGCCTGTGGCCCAAGGTTGACAGGCCAACCGGCTTGGGTTCTAGCGTCTGAATGCTCAGGATTGATCAACGCGTGCGCTTCATCCACGACCGAAACGAGCATCTGGTCATCAGGCATCCAAGCACCACCTCGAAGCTTGCCAATCAGTTTGCAGTGCCCACGCCAGTCCATCGGATCATCAAACTTGCCGGGATACCGTTTCATCCACTGACCAAGTCCAGGAATTGTCTCCGGTGCATACTTGTTTGCCGCCACCACCACTCCTGCTCCTCCACGATTTTGTGCTACCTGTTCAAAGATGTGCTGCCAGTTGCTCTCCTGCGCCTTCGAGGTTGTAGTCAGCACAAAGTTTCCGCTGGAAATCCTCGGGTCAGTTGCCAACGAAGCCCAGAGTTTGCCTGCGAGAACAGATTTCCCAGAACCGGGCGGACCGTCGATGATGATGACCGTCTTCTTCACAGTGCCATCGGAACGGAAGATCGCTTTTTCAATTTCGGCGCGACAGAGCGCTAGCCCCAAGCGTTGATTGTCCAGCAACTCAAAAGGGCCTCCAGCAGCATCCTTAACTTGCTCTGCCATTTGCCGGACGAAATTGCGATCCTGCCGGTAGTTGCCCGACTCAAACTGTTTGGCGAATTCCTGATTGGCTTCGGTCAACCGTTGCTTGAAGAATTCCACAAGCGCGGGGTCAACCATGCCGTCCGTCGCCGCAAAGCATGGAAAGTCTTTCGCCAACGCTTCATTCGGTGGCTGCTTGTAAGTTCCAAAGTAATTCTCCCGGGTGAAAAGAACGCAGCCGTGAACATCGGCTTTAGCATCCAAGACCGCAGAATGGAAACGTCGGCAATACTCTGTGTAGCCGCGAACTTGGTCTGACGGGTGGAGGGTTGCGCCCGTGTGGCGTAGCATCAAACCCTCGTAAGGGCCTGGCTTGTCTGAGCGTGTCATCCAATCCTTCAGTTCGACAATCACGCTGGCGGGCCGTCCTTTGTGCGCACCGAGTAACACCATGTCGCACCACGAAGAAGAAGCCGGAAGCCTGTATTCCAGCGACAAATTGCCACGTTCACCAAAATATAGATGCAGCGGCTGAAAAGCGGGTGCGCTGAACGCATTGCTGACTTTTGGCAATGAACTCTTCCATGCATCTGCTTCCTCGGGACTCTGTCGCCCTGTTACGTCCTGAAGTTGGTGGACCAGAGTCGGCAGCGAATAGACGACACGCGAACGGAATTCAGCAACGGTAAGTAGCATTCAAGTTCCTCCACCTTTCTCGGCATTGAACAAGCCAAGCGCCGCCAGAAATGAGTCGTTCAAATCCATCCCCACGTCGTGCTCGGGTGCGACGCGCTTGAACCCCGCAAACATCAGGCACATCAGATGCAGCCCCGAAAACTTCCGTTCTGGAAGGCTGCGGAGTTCGTATCTCTCATCGGGTGCGGCGTAGTCGAGTCCGTTTCTCCCGAGGAGCGCAATTTCAAAGGCAACGTTGCGCACCTGTTCCGGCGTCATGGCCTCGAAGCGCTTAAAGGCGTCCAGAAAATAGAAAACGGCTGCGGGCTGTTTCTGCTTCAGCAGGGCCGGGTTGGTCGTGCCTTCCTTGAGCGGTTCGGCGGTCGCTTCGTGATGGCCGGGGTCAGGACGCCATTCATACCAGTCCCGCAGGCCCACCACGTCGGCGAACTCATCCACCAACCGATACTCTTCGCCCGGCCCGAGATTCTTCGCCCGCTCCTGCCAGTGTTTCCACAGCCGCTGCGAGAGGGCGAAATTCTCCAGGCCGCGATACGGCGCAGCGAATTCCGAAGCTCCGTGGAAGAGATCATCGAGAAACAAACCGTAAGCGCCATTCAACGCGAGGCTCGCCTGAAAAATCTTTCGCGGCGTGAGTCGCCGAACCTCTGGGTTGCTGTTTGTCTGCCAGGCTTCGAGCGCCATCTTACGAACCGAGAGGAATTGCGCAGGCTGGAGCGGCTTGAACGTGTCGCGCAGATGCAGCTCGATGAGCATGTCGAGTGGACAGTTGAACAGGAATTCGCAAAGCCCGCCGACAAGCGTCCGCGTGACCTCGGTAACCTTCTGCTCGGGGTATCCCGCCTTCTCCCATTTGCGCACGTCCCCGGCAACTGAGCGAATCGCAGTTTCTCGCGTCTTGGCCGTGGTCGCAAAGAACAGATTCTTGCCAGCCTTCCGAGCCTCAGATTCGAGCTTGAGATGGGTGAGTTCGTGGCACTCTAAATGACTGACTAATGGGGGGGGGTAATCTGCTCTTATCTTTACCAAATGGAAGTCCCGTCGGTGCTTCCACGCCATCTGAATCGTCGCGCCAATCTTGCTTTCAAAATTCTCTTCCTGAATCCGAATCGGATAGCCCGACAGCAATTCCATTTGGGCCTTGTAGTTCTGAACGAGTTTGAACGCTTCCGACTGGTCGCGTTCTGCCAGATCAACCTGGAGCTTGGCGAAGAGTTGGCGTGCACCGTCGTAAACTGGTTTCGACCGTGCGTCCTGCATCTTCGCTCTGGCGAACATCCGGTTGAGTGTTTCCAGTGCGGCATCCGGTTTGTGCGATGAGTTGTGGACGATCGCCTCGCCGTAGTAAGCGTTGGCGAACTCGGGATTCGATTGAATCGCTTTTTCAAATAGACAAATCGCCTCGTCTGCCTTGCCCTTCTCGTGCGTCAGCGCGGCCAAACTGTTCAATGCCCACGCATCGTTCGGTGCAAGCTCCAGCGCCTTGCGGAGAAATTTCTCGCCGGTTTCCTTGTCGTTCTTCTTCTGGAAATAGAGGTTCGCCAAAACAACCCAATTCCACGCATCGCCAGGATTGAGTCGGAGAACTTCAATCAAGTGGTTTGTGGCATTTTCGACGTCGCCGATTTCCACATAAGCCATCGCCAAATCGCGGCGAGCGGTGTTCAGGGTCGGCTGAAGTTCCAGAGCCCGCTTGAGAATCCCGATTGCCTTTTCGTAGTTCCCCTCGGCGGCGCGTTTGCCTGCACGTTCGGCAAGTCGGGCGGCTTCGGTTTGATTCGTGGTGGATTCCTCAGGGTATTGGATGACCACTTCATCGCCATCGACTTGAACGACTATTGGCTGTGGCAGGAATCCGTATTTTTTGAGGACTAGAACAGAAATCGCAGTTAGGTCATCCGTGGGCTTCATTCCCTCGAATGCGAAAAGGTCGGCGACCTTGATGCGAATCGTCTGCATTGAGGGAGTATTCTCAAATTACGCCTTCGCGTAAAGCTCGCTGCCTTTCTCGGTGAACTCGCGGGATTTTTCTTCCATCCCTTTCTTCAACGCCTCTTCTTCCGCGATACCTTGTTCGGCGGCGTATTTGCGGACGTCTTCGGTGATCTTCATCGAGCAGAAATGCGGGCCGCACATGGAACAGAAGTGCGCGGTCTTTGCGCCTTCCTGCGGGAGGGTTTCGTCGTGGAATTCGCGCGCGGTGACGG
>CAYSDO010000106.1:0-11280 GCA_964429665.1 uncultured Bifidobacterium sp. | reverse complement strand
ACTCTCAACCAAAGGAAACATGTTAAGCATCGGCGTAAAAGAATTGTTGGAAGCAGGCGTCCATTTCGGTCACCAAACCAAGCGTTGGAATCCCAAGATGAAACCGTTCATCTTCGACGCGCGCAACGGCATTCACATCATTGACCTCAGCAAATCTCTCGCGCAGCTCGAAGCCGCGTGCGAGTTCCTGGCCAAGACCGTCACCAAGGGCGGGAAAGTGCTCTTCGTCGGCACCAAGAAGCAAGCCCAGCAAGCCGTGAAGGACACCGCAAAGGAAAGTGGCCAGTACTTCGTCGTGGAACGCTGGCTCGGCGGCACCCTCACCAATTTCACCACCGTCAAAAAATCGCTCGCCCGCTTGCGCGAAATCGAGAAGATGGAAGCCGACGGATCCATCAACAATTACGTCAAGCAGGAGCAGGCGGTCATCCGCCGCGAAGCCGCGCGCCTCGTGAAATACTTTGACGGCATCCGCACGTTGGATAAAAACCCCGGCGCAATGTTCGTTGTGGACGTCAAGCGCGAACACAATGCCGTGGCCGAAGCCCGCAAACTCAAGATTCCGGTTGTCGCCATCACCGACACCAACGCGGATCCCGACCTCGTGGATTATCCGATTGCCGGCAACGACGACGCAATCCGATCCGTGCGAATGATCCTCGCCACCATTGGGCAGGTCATCACCCGTGCGCAGGCTGAATTCGAATCCAAGTCCTCACGTCGCAAGACCGAGGAACAACCGGAAGCCGCCGCCCCTGCTCCCGCAGTTGCGGAAACGCCGGCTGCCTGATGATTTCCGGTGGACACGGCGGTGCAGTTGAAGAACACCGCCGAGTCTTTCCGGATCAGGTTAATCAATCCACAACTCTCAAATATCAATTCACACAGTATGGCAGAAATCACCGCAGCAAATGTCGGCAAGCTCCGCGAAATGACGGGTGCCGGAATGATGGAATGTAAAAAAGCTCTCGTCGAAGCCCAGGGCGATATGGACAAGGCCGTGGACAATCTACGCAAGTCCGGCGCAGCCAGCGCGGCCAAGAAGGCATTGCGTGACGCCCGCGAAGGCCTCATTGCCCAGCACATCACCCCCGGAGGCAAGTCCGGCGTGCTCGTGGAAGTGAACTGTGAAACCGATTTCGTCGCCCGAAACGACAGCTTTCGCGCTTTCTGCGACGACATCGCAAAGAAAGTCGCCGCGAACGCGTCGGTTGACCTCGAAGCCGATCGGCAAGCTGCCGTCGGCAAGATCGGCGAAAACATCAAAATCGCGCGAAACGCCCGGATGGAAGTTTCAGGCAACGGCCTCGTTGCCGCTTACATCCACACCGGCGCAAAGGTCGGTGTGCTCGTCGAAGTCGGCGCTGGCAAGGACAGCACCGTGACGAGCGAAGAGTTCAAACAACTCGTCAAAGACATCACGCTCCAGATCGCGGCGGGACATCCCTTCGCCGTTTCTCGTGAGCAGGTCACACCCGAAGTCATCGCGAAGGAACGCGAAATTGCCGCGCAGTCAGATCGCCTCAAGGGCAAACCCGCGCAGGCGATGGAGAAAATCCTCCAAGGCGTGCTCGAAAAGTTTTACCAGACCTACTGTTTAGTGGACCAGGGTTTCGTGAAACGGAACTCCGAAATCAGCGTGAAAGATTACGTCGCCGAAGTCGCAAAGAAGCTCGGCGATGAAATCACCATCCGCCGTTTCGTTCGCTTCCAAGTGGGCGAAGCCGCGACCTGATCCGGCTCGAACAACCCATCCAAAAGGCGTCCGTAAGGACGCCTTTTTTGCAGAGCCTAGGCAGAACGACGATCTCCTTTGACAGGATACCAACTCTCGTGGCTTCACTGGTAGGATTGACACCCAAGGGATGACTGCCAATCATTCGGGCATGAGCGACATCATTTATCCCCGCAGTCCGCGCGAAACAATGGATGGCTGGCCGCACCTGCCGCGTTACGTGGACAAACTCCGCCTGCATCTCGCAGGCAAGTTGCATGCTGATTATCAACCGAACTTCGGCAAGGGGTTTGACGGCGGCTGGCTCAAGGCCGCCGGAGTCACGCATGAACAGATGCTTCAAGTGGTGAAGCATTCGGTAACTGACGGTGAAGTTTGCGACTGGGTTCACAAGAACGTGAAACGTCCCGCGTCGGAGAAAGCCGCCCTGCTGGCGCGGATGCTGGATTATCCGAAGGCGGACGACGCCGAGGGAATCGCACGTCTCAAGATGCGCAAGGAACAGGCCGGACTCACCCACCGGGACGACATCAAGAACTTCGTGGACTTCATTGATGCGGACGAAAAACGCGGTTGATGGCGCGGAGAAAGCACCGAACCAGTGCTCATTCAGTAAGTCCGACGCCTGCAACAATGTTCAACGGGCGATTCACGGGAGTGAGTTTAGCCCGGTTTTTGCGGCTCGCAAGAGTTCCACTTGAACAAGTTTCGTCGGCCTTTAGGCAAAGGACGGCTTGCTCCTGTCTGCAAAAAACGTTACCAAGACAGCATGAACTGGCATCCATGCCCTTTGAAGATTCGGACAATTCAATTCCCTGCCATCACACTGGCCATATTACTTGCCCAAGTTTGCCGCGCGGAGGACATAAAGGTTTATCGCGTTCCAAAGGAAGCGTCAGCTAAGTCACGTCTCCCGATTACATACACCAAACCCGAAGGCTGGACGGAAGCCGGCCCGGACAAGATGCGCGTGATAGGATTCAACATCTCAGGCCCGAATGAAACGAGCGCTCAAGTAGCGGTCACTCCGCTGGGAGACATGTCGGGCAAGGAGCCTTTCATCGTCAACATGTGGCGACAGCAGGTTGGTCTGGAGCAATTGTCTCCCGAGGACGCCGTCAAGGAACTTGCCCCCGTGGACGTGGGCGGTGAAACCGGAAAAATATTCGAAATCGCGGGCAAGTCATCTGACGATAAAGCCATCAAGATCGTAACCGCAATGGCGAACCGCAGCGGCACAACGTGGTTTTACAAATTGCAGGGAGATGAAGCACTGGTCACCGCACAGAAACCCGCATTCGTTACGTTTCTCAAATCTGTAAAAGTAGCAGAAACCGCCGCACCTGCCGAGTTACCTAGTGGTCACCCGCCTATCGGTGGCACGCCTTCACCTTCCGCCCAGCCATCTGCACCGGTGTCACCCCGCGAAGGCGGGCCAAGCTGGACGGTTCCCGCTGGCTGGAAGGAAGTTTCCGGCGGGCAATTCCTTTTCGCCAAGTTCACGATCGCTGGTGACGCCGGCGCACAGGCAGCCGTGAATGTCAGCACATCGTCCGGCGATGGCGGCGGACTCGCTGCAAACGTGAACCGGTGGCTTGGCCAGATCGGCAAATCCCCGTGGACTGAGGCAGAATTGAGAACGAACGCCAAGGAGATTGAAGTCACAGGCGGCAAAGCGACGTTGATTGAAATGACAGGTACAGATGGTCGCACTGGGCAGCCGGCAATGATCATCGGCGCGACAACAACGCAAAACGGACAGACATGGTTTTACAAATTGATGGGGGATCCCAAGCTCGCAGCAGCGCAACGCGAAACCTTCACCAAGTTCGTCAAGGAAGTGAAATACTGACATGCTCGAAGCCACCTATAAATTCTTCACCTCGGTGCGGCTCGCAGTAGTTCTACTGGCATGTGGTTTGATCCTCGTATTCTGGGGCACGATCGCGCAGGTAAAACTCGGCCTCTATCAGGCACAAAACGAGTTTTTCCGTAGTCTCTTCATCTACTGGCATCCGGCAGGCTCATCACTTCGTATTCCGATTTTCCCGGGCGGCTATCTGGTCGGCGGACTGTTGCTCGTCAATCTTTTCGCCGCGCATCTCCGTTATTACAAACCGGGGCTAAAGCGGCTCGGCATCGCCATGATCCACCTCGGAGTCGTTCTGTTGCTCCTGGGTCAGTTCGCAACCGACATGCTTTCCACCGAGAGCTACATGAGAATCCGCGAAGGCTCTTACTCAAATTTTTCAGAATCGAACAGCCGATGGGAACTCGCGGTGGTTGATGTTTCGGAAGCAACCGATGACAAGGTGGTGGCGATTCCCGAGAGCTTGCTCGCCAAAGGTGGCGAACTGGCCCATCCGGAAATGCCTTTCAAGCTACGTGTAAAAACCTATTTCTTGAACTCAGACCTTCGAGGACAACCATTTCAAGGGTTTGACGCCGTGGAGGCCGACAGTAGCACGGGGCAAAAACTTTGGTGGCGGAGCCTGCCAAAAACAACGGCCATGGACTCCAGAGACGTCCCTTCAGGAATAGTTGAGTTGATCGAACCATCAGGTAAATCCCAGGCGATACTGGTTTCCGGCCACCTAGCCTCTTTGCAAATGACTGCTGGCGGCAGGGAGTATCAAATCTCTTTGCGCCCCGTGCGTTATTACAAACCATTCCGCCTGCACCTGATTGATTTTCGGTTCGACCGATACGCAGGGACAGATACGCCTAAAAACTTCTCCAGTCGCGTGCGTCTTGAACGTGCGGACAAGGGGGAGGATCGCGAAGTGACCATCCGTATGAATGAGCCGTTGCGATACGCTGGCGAGACTTTTTTCCAGGCCGATTGGGACAAAACAGATGAAAAAGGCACGGTTTTGCAGGTGGTGGACAATCCCGGCTGGCTCACGCCCTATTTTGCCTGTGTGCTCGTGGCCGTAGGAATGATCTGGCAATTCCTGACACACCTGATCGGCTTCGCCGCCAAACGTAAGTCAACATGAAACCCATCTTGAAGTTTTTGCCTTGGTTTTTTCTGGCTCTCTTCGCGACAGAAATCATTGCTGTGATGTTGCCCAAGAAGGATGGCGACTTGCACGTTGCCGAATTTGGCCGTCTCCCTGCGTTGCTCAATGGACGCATCCAGCCGCTCGATTCCATCGCGCGCAATTCACTCCTCCAGATTCGCAGCACCGGCGACGTTCCGCTTGAACTGCTGCCTTCATGGCAGTTCTGGCGTCATCCTAAAAAGCTGAAATCCACCGAGTGGTTGCTTGAAGTCTTCTTCGCGCCTGAACTCGCCAACACTCGATCCATCTTTTTGATTCACCACCCCGACCTGATCAGCGAACTAAAACTTGGCGACAAGGGCATCGAGAAATCCGGTTTGCGTTACTACACCTTCAACGACCTGTCCCCGTTGACCAGTGAGATCATGAAGCAGGCCTCGAAAGCCTCGGAGTTGAAGGCGGAACAGCAGACGAGCTACCAGAAGCAGGTCTTGAAACTTGCCAATGCTATAAACATTTATCATAGGCTCAAGAGCAGCATTCAACCGGAGGGTACTGAGAACTTCGTCCAATTGCTGGCGGACTTCCAGGCTGCGCTGCCCGATGGATTGAAGGCGATGAAGGCGCAACAGGCTGGTCGGGAAGTTGACGATGCTGCGCTCCAGAAGTTCATGCGCATCGCGGTAAAGATTGAGGCGGCGGCAAACACTTCTTACCCACGCACCGTCCCTCCCGTTGATCCAGCGACCGATCGCGATGGATGGTCGAATGTCGGCGCAAGTCTGCTTGAAACCGTCCGGGGCGGGGAAATTCAACCGGCCGTTGGCTTCTACGCGCGCATGGCAAATGCCTATTCGCACAAAAACAACAGCGAGTTCAACAGCGCCGTCGCGGGGTACAAGAACTGGCTCGGAAAGGACTTTGTCGCGGAATTAAAAAAAGGGCGTGCCGAATATTACTTTAATCAAGCCAAGCTGTTTCTACATGCAACGATCATCTACATCTTTGTGTTCGTGCTCGCAGGCGGCGCTTTGTTGACGTTCGGTTCGTGGCCGAACCTCTCCGAATCGTTCCGTCGTTCAGCGTCGTATCTCGTCGGCCTTGCCTTTGTAGTCCACACTTTCGCCCTCGTTTACAGGATGGTGCTGGAGAACCGCCCGCCGGTGACAAATCTCTACTCCTCCGCCATCTTCATCGGCTGGGGTGCGTGCGTGCTGGGGCTCGTACTTGAGCGCATCTACAGGGTCGGATTCGGTAGCGCAGTGGCGGGCCTCGCAGGCTTTGTGACTTTGATCATTTCGCACAATCTCGCTCTCGGTGGCGACACGATGGAAATGATGCGGGCTGTGCTGGACACCAACTTCTGGCTCGCAACACATGTCGTGGTAGTGACACTTGGCTACGCGTCAACTTTCGTCGCCGGCGTGCTTGCAATGGCATACGTGATACTGGGAGTCTTTACGCCAACGTTGGCAGCGCGAAAAGAACTCGATCTTAGCAAGGCTCTCGCAAAAATGGTTTATGCCATTGTCTGCTTTGCCGCATTGTTCAGCTTCACCGGGACTGTGCTCGGAGGAATCTGGGCCGACCAATCCTGGGGACGCTTCTGGGGTTGGGATCCGAAGGAGAACGGTGCGCTGCTCATAGTCATCTGGAACGCGCTCATCCTGCACGCCCGCTGGGGTGGAATCGTGAAGGATCGCGGCCTGATCAACCTGGCCATCTTCGGCAACGTCATCACCGCATGGTCATGGTTCGGAACGAACATGCTGGGCATCGGCCTGCATAGCTACGGATTCATGGATGCGGCGTTCAAATGGCTGATGCTCTTCGTTGGAAGCCAGGTCGCACTCATCGTCCTGGGATCCTTGCCGCTGAAAATGTGGAGGAGCTTCCAGCAAAAGCTGGCATGACCGCCCTGCCCTTGCGTTCAGGATTAGGATTTCGGAGTTAATCCTCCGATGCCGGCCCGGATACTTCACGGAATCGAATCTCGCGCAGTGCAGCGGTTGTGTTCCAAGCTGCAATTCCGAACGGCTTGGACTGCTCGATCTCCCCGAACCGGACTGTCAACTTGCGACCTGTCGTCACCACGTTTACCACCTTCTTCTGTTCGATCCACGCCTCGACCTTGTGCTCCGTCACCCGCAACCGGACGTGATACCAACGACCATTTTCAAAGTTGATGAACTTGGTGGTTTCGTTCTCCGATGCGTCAGAACCGTCCAGACTGGAAAGTCCCACCAACGAACCGCCCCATCCTCCCATGATAAAACTGCAGAATGAATCCCGGACCGGAAAAGTCAGTCCGCAGAAAAAATCGTCGCCGGAAACCCGCATGGCATCCAGGGAGACTTCGTAATTCGTCGCGGGGATTGGGTTCGTATAACCGATTCCAGTAAAAGGTTGACCTTTTCGCAGTATCACAAGACCGCTCTTCAACTCCACCGGACCAGCAGCCGAAAACGGCGTGATACGCCAACCGGAAAGCGATTGGCCATCGAACAACCTACGAGCGCCTTCATCCACGATCCCAGGCGGCTGCGCTGCCGCCGTGGAAAGCAGCACGTCGTCCCCATACTTCACGTCGCGTTCAACCGGCGGCAGGGCGATGCCCGGTGAAGCGTCGGAACGTTGCAACCTGTCGGACTCGCAGCCAGCGACAAACGCCATCGCCGACAATGCCAACGCAAGACGGATCAATTTCTGTTTCATGTCTGAGTTAATCCTGCCCGATCTCCGTGGATTGCACAGCGGGAAAATAAAGAAAATCCTCTGCGCGTCTGGAAACTGTTTACCATTGTTCTACCCGATATCGGTCGGGTACTTGAGCAATTGGGTAATTCCAATCTTGGCCACACGACAAAAAAATCCAGTCATCCGACTCCTCACACCTTCGGCTCCCAGCCGCGCCGATACTCGCGTTGCCAAAGCTTGCTGGCCTGCCGGTCATTCTTGATCTTCCGATTTTGAGGATCGAAATCAATCGTGCGACCCGTGCGCCACGCGATGTTGCCAAGGTGACAATACATCGTGGCCTTCTGGCCTTCTTCGATTCCGGAATTGAGCCTGCTTCCATCGCGAATCGCATCGGCAAAGTTTGTGAAATGTTCACCTCCGTCTCTTTTGCCTCTGATCTCACGGATCAATTTGTTGCTCAGATCGAAAATCTGACAGTTGTCGCCTGCGATGCTCAACACGCCTTTCTCACCGTAGAAGTTGACGCCAAACCCAGATCCTTCAAATCCTCGTGGATCACAGCTCTGACCTTCCCACACGATGGCACAGGTACCAAAATCAAAAGTCGTCACGCAGACATCCGGCGTTTCCCAATCGTCTTGATAGTGATAACGATTCCCTGCACACGTGATGCGTTGCGGAAGTTCAACACCCAATCCCCAACGGGCAATATCGAGAAAGTGAACACCGTTGTTTCCCAGCTCGCTGGTGCTGTAGTGCCAGAACCAATGCCAGTTGTAGTGCAGAATGTTGTCCCGAAATGGTCGCTCGGGTGTCGGGCCCTGCCATAGGTCGTAGTTCAGCCAATCAGGCACGGGCGCAGGTTTGCCCCGGCCAATGGTGGGCCGACGATTGGTGTACCAGGCACGCGCGAAGAATATCTTGCCAATCTCACCGGCATGCAACGCGTTGATCGCTTCGATCACCCACGGCCAGCTCCGCCGCTGATTACCCATCTGAACCACTCTCCTATACTTTTGGGCTGCTGCGACAATTAGCTCGGACTCATGCGCGTTGTGGCTGCCGGGTTTTTCGACATAGACGTGCTTGCCCGCAGCACAGGCCATCACCGTTGCCGGGGTATGCCAGAAATCTGGAGCGGCAATAGAAATGGCGTCAACGTTCCTGTCATCAAGCATTCGTCGAAGATCGTCCGTGCCCTTTGGAACTCGTGCCTGCTTCTTCGCAACCGCGGCGATGCCTTTTTCAACCGCGCGCTGGTCCACATCACAGACGTAACCAATCTCAACGTTTGGAACGCCGAGATATCCGCTGATGTGATCCATGCCGCGGTTGTTGCATCCCATGATGCCGATCACGAGTTTTTTTGAAGGACTATCCTGCGCACGCAACAGATTGACACCGCCCAATGCGGCAAAACCGGCAGCGGCGGAAGTCTGTTTGAGAAAATCGCGACGAGGAAACATCGGGTTCATTGCGTCATGAAATTGAATTTGTGATGCATCGGCAAGGACGAAGAGTCATCAACACGGTTAACGTGTCGCCACTTTGCTCAAGAATTCCCGTGTGCGCGCGTGCTTCGGATTGGAAAAGATTTCCTCGGGCGTTCCTGATTCTGTCACCACACCGGCGTCGAAGAACAGCACGCGATCAGCCATGTCCCGCGCGAACTGCATCTCATGCGTCACAACGATCATGGTCATGCCTTCCTCAACCAGTTGTCGCATCACACGCAGCACCTCGTCGCGCAATTCGGGGTCAAGAGCGCTTGTCGGTTCGTCGAACAACATCACCTGCGGCTCCATGGCAAGCGCTCGCGCAATGGCCACACGCTGCTGTTGGCCTCCGGAAAGCTGTGCCGGGTACGCATCGGCCTTCTTTTCCAGGCCAACCTTGGCGAGCAGCTCGCGGGCTTGTGATTCCGCCTCCGGCTTCGAAATGCCCTTCACAACAACGGGCGATTCCGTGACGTTCTGCAAAACGGTGCGATGTGGGAAGAGGTTGAATTGCTGGAATACCATTCCCGCGCGGATGCGCAACTGCCGCTGTTGCTCGCGTTCGGCTGAGGTGCGAGGCATGTGCCCACCGTCAATCGTCAGACCGCCGATGGTGATACGACCTGAGTCGGGGATTTCGAGCTGATTGAGGCAGCGCAGGAACGTGCTTTTGCCGCAACCACTTGGCCCGATAAGCACGACGGCTTCACCTTGTGCCTGCGTGTGATCAACACAATGCAGCACGCGGTTTGAGTTGTAGGATTTCACCAGTTTTTCAACGGCGATCATAGCGCAACCTTTCCTCCAACCGGCCCGCAAGAATCGAGGCCGGATAACTGAGTGCAAAATAGATTCCCGCCGTCATCAGCCCGAGCCCGATGTAATCGTAGGTGGACATGGCGAGCATGCCATAGACCTTGGTCAGTTCCACCATGGTGATGACGGATACAATGGATGAGTCCTTGAACATCGCAATGAAGTCATTCGTCACGGGTGGAATCACCAGTCGCAACGCCTGTGGCAGGATGACTCTACGCAACGCCTGCGACCGGCTCATACCCAACGCGAACGCAGCCTCCATCTGGCCTTTGGGTATTGACTGAATCCCAGCACGATAATTCTCAGCTTCGCTGGCTGCATAGTTCAGCCCCAGCCCGAGAACCCCTGCCAGAAAGGCGTTCAATTTGATGCCGACCTGCGGCAAACCGTAATAGATGAGGAAAAGCTGGATGAGCAATGGTGTGCCGCGAACGACTTCAACGTAAGCCCGAGCAAACCAGCGCAATGGAGCAATGGCATATAGCCGCATCAGAACGATCACCAATCCCACCATCACCGCCAGCGCCATGCCGAGAACCGAAAGCTCCACAGTTGTTACCGCACCGCGCAACAGCAGAGGTAAATACTTTGGCCACTCGCGCAACGTCGAGACGGACTTCCTTTGCGTCACGACTTCCGGCTGGTAATCCTTTAGGCCAGCCTGTCGCTCATCCCAGATTCCATACTTCCGACAAATCTTTTCCACTGTGCCATCATCAGAAAGCTCCTTGATTGCCTTGTTGATCGCGGCTGCGAGTGTCGTGTCCTGCTTGCGCAAGCCAATGCCATAGTAGCCGGGGGCAAAGGGCTCGCCGGAAAGCTTCAACTCTGCGTCGGGTTTTGCGTAGTAAAGTGCGATTGGCAAGTCCAGCACCACCGCTTCGATGCGATCCGACTTCAGGTCGCGAAAACACTCCACGTTTCCTGGATAAATCCGCATGTCCGCTCCGCCCATTCGCTCGACCATCCGCTGCGCAACAGTCGCGGACAAAACTCCAACCGCTTTGCCTTTGAGTTTTTCCAGCTTCGTACGTCCACTCGTGCTCTTGCGCGTGACGATTTGTTGGGCATAAACAAAGTACGGCAGCGACATGATGATGTGTTGCTGATTGTCAGGGGTGATTTCCAGACCATTGAGAGCAATGTCAAAGTTGCCCCGATCCAAAGCCGGTATGAGTTGATCCCACTGGTTTTGAACCATCTTTGCCTTGACGCCAAGCTTCGCCGCCAGCGCTTCGGCGAAGTCGTATTCAAAGCCGGTGAGTTGCTCCGGTTTGTCCGGATCGGGAAAAACATAAGGTGCGCCGCCTTCTGCATCCGCACCCCACAGAAGCACCCCGCGAGACTTGATTTCGTCGAAGTGATCAGCGGCAAAAACCGGGAAGGTCCTGCTCGCGAGCAGGAGAACGAAAATAAAATTACAAACAACCAGGCGCGACAGACGCCCTACGTCATTCATTGATCGCGAATATTATCACGACTGCGAAAATGCACAGAACTTTTTTTTGTAATCACCAGCAACGCG
>CAYSDO010000105.1:0-11409 GCA_964429665.1 uncultured Bifidobacterium sp. | reverse complement strand
AGCTTGGACTGCTCTTTGGCCCTTGCGAGGCGTTGCGACGGTTCTGCAACAGATGATGGTGCAGGTCAATTTTCACCGGGCAAGTCTCGGTGCATGCGCCGCACAGTGAAGACGCGTAGCTGAGATGCTTCCAGTCCTTCAACCCTCGCAGGTGTGGCGTAATGACCGAGCCAATCGGCCCGCCATAGACCGTACCGTAGGTGTGACCGCCGACGTTCCGGAAAATCGGACAAACGTTCAGACACGCGCCGCATCGGATGCATCCCAGCGCGTCTCTCTGCTCGGCATCGGCAAGCAACGTGGTCCGCTGGTTGTCGAGCAACACGACGTGGTATTCCTCCGGCCCGTCGGATTCACCCGGCTGCCGAGGTCCGCCATACATCGTGTTGTAACAGGTAAAAGCCTGGCCCGTTCCCATCACCGCGAGCATCGGCAGGAACAACGCAAGGTCTTCCAAGCGCGGCAAGACTTTCTCAATGCCAACCAACGTAATCATCGTCTTGGGCAAGGCCGCAGTGAGCCGGGCGTTACCTTCGTTTTCGGTGATGGAAATCATTCCCGTCTCAGCAATGCAGAAATTCGCGCCAGTGATGCCAACGTCGGCTTGCAGGTACTTTTTCCGCAAGGCACGCCGGGCCACCATGGTAAGTTCCTCGGGATCGTCTGAAGGCGCGTCGTTCAATTTCTCTTGGAAGGTGTCCTTGATCTCGCCCCGCGTAAGGTGCATTGCAGGAAATACGAGATGATAGGGAGGCTCCTCGCGAAGCTGCACGATGTATTCACCAAGATCGGACTCCACGACCTCGAAGCCTGCGTGTTCCATCGCGTCGTTGAGGTGAATCTCCTCCGAGGTCATTGTCTTGGATTTTACGATGACCTTCGCACTTTTTTCCCGGACTATGCCAAGAATGATATCACGTCCCTGTTCTGCATTGCTTGCCCAATGAACCTTCGTACCGCGCGATTCAAGCAAACGGGCAAACTGTTCAAGGTGACGATCCAGATGATTAACGGACTCAAACTTGGTGCGTGCGGCAAGATTCCGCGCTCCCTGCCAGTCCTGGAACCAAAGTTTGCGCTGATCACACACCACCTCGTACTTGCCCATGGCGGTTTGAATGATTCCGCGATGCCGTGTGTCTGGCGCAACCCGCCGGGCGTCTTCGTTGAAGTGAGTCGAGTGCGTCCTCATGACTGGGCCAGAATCTCCGCCAAATGAAGCGTTTTGATTCGCTTCTTTTGCTTGTCGGCAAGGCCTTGAATCTGCATCAGGCAGCTGGAATCGCAAGAAACAACGTAGTCCGCCTGGGTCTCAATGACGCTGGAACATTTCACCTCTGCCATCGCGGTTGAGATGGCGGGGAACTTCGCCGAGAACGTTCCGCCAAACCCGCAGCAGGTTTCCGCCGCGCCCATCTCGATCAATTCCAAACCCTTCACCTTCGCGAGCAATTCACGCGGCGGACGTTTGTTGTTCAACTCACGCAAACCGTGGCAACCGTCGTGGAAAGTGACCTTGTGCGGAAACTTCGCGCCGAGTTCGGTCACGCCGAGCTTGTTCACTAGAAAGCTGGAGAACTCATGGCACTTGAGCGCAAGAGCACGGGACATCGCCTCGTGCTTTGTTCCGGCGAACAGTTCCGGATAAAACACCTTCATCATCGCGCCACAAGAACCACTCCCTATCACCACGACCTCGGCTTCTTGAAGCGATTCCATCACCCTGGTCGCAATTTCACGGCTCTCGTCCCAGTAACCGGTGTTGAACGCCGGCTGCCCGCAGCACGCCGGACCTTTCGGCACAACGACCTTGTGCCCGAGCTTCTCGAAGATGCGCACCATGCTGATGCCTACCTGCGGATACATCAGGTCCACGAAGCATGGAACAAAAAGCGTGACGGTCATCGGTTTGGAATGATGGGAAAGCTTGATCGGAAATCGAGTCAAATTCCAATTGTCTGGCGGAAGAAGACAGCGCACTTCCGAGGTTTTGCATTGATTTTAGCCTGTTTCAGCCCTTAAACCGACATTTCTCCTCGCATGACTAAAGTAATTTCAGAGGTGGCCGATACACGTCATGTCTAGTGACAGGCGGCTGGCAGCCAAAAAGTGCCAGAGGGGAGAACGGCAGATGCCCCAGAACAAATGACGCCAACGGCAGGGATGCCGTTATCACAAAGAGACCTCCATTTCTGGAGGCAAACTCAAGGAGAGAGTTAGTATATGGTCATCAACACAAACATCGCAGCACAGACAGGCGCCCGCCTGCTCTCAGAATCCACAGCACAACTCAACAAGTCGCTCGCGCGCCTTTCATCCGGTCTGAAGATTACTTCACCGGAAGATGACGCCGCCGGCTTGGCGGTATCTTCGCGTTTCGACGCGCAGATCAACCGTATCAACGCAGTGCGCACGAATGTGAGCAACGCGGTTTCGTTCAGCCAGACGCAGGACGGCTTCCTGAAGAAAGTTGCCAAAGCCCTTGATCGTATGAGTGAATTGTCCGTGCTCGCACAGGACGTCACCAAAGGTCCGGCGGATGTGGCATTGTATCAACAGGAATTCGGCTCGCTGGCGACCTACATCAACGACCTGGCGACCAAGGAATTCAACGGCGTCGCCCTGCTTGATGGCACGGATCGCAACGTCGTGGTGGACAGCGAAGGCGCCACGTTCACAATGACGGGTATTGACGGCACGGCTTACGACCTGACTGGTTCAGACCTCACCACAGGTGCGGCTGCGGCTCAAACCGCTGTCGTCGCCATGGTGGATGTCGTCGCCACGGATCGTGCGACCGTCGGCGCGAGCATCTCGGTGCTCACGTCGTACAACGACCAGCTCGCGGTGCTCAAAGACAACCTCACCGCCGCCAACAGCCGCATCAAGGATGTGGACGTTGCGGAAGAGAGCACTAACTTTGCCCGCAACAACATCCTTGTCCAGGCAGGCACGGCGATGTTGGCGCAGGCAAACGCGACTCCGCAATCCGCTCTGCGTCTCCTTCAATAAAAGGAGACCGGAACGAACGTCGCAAACCAAAACCCGGACGGTTGATGAGTCGCCGTCCGGGTTTCCGTTTTGTACACTTGTCTGCGAACACCGTTTTATAGGCTTTTTGCCCGCAGCTCGAGGCAATCAAACGGCTGTAACTCACCTCATCACCTCAGAAAACGCGCCGGGCTGAAGCAAATGGAATCCTCAATGCGTACCAGCTTCATTCATAACACGCTCGCAAGCCCCTGTAATTAAGCCCCTGTTGACACTCGTGGACATCTCCAATACAACCCTGCTGTGTTACCTGTGATCAACTCCAACTTGCTTCCATGTACAGATCAGGGCATCAAGCCATGAGAAGCCGCAGGTACATTTGGGCCTTGTTCCTCGCAACAACAATGCTGGCTCTGGTTAGTGTTCAGGTTCTATCTCGAAAACAAATACCGTTTGTCCTCAAGCTTTCAGATGGACGCGAGATTGTTGTCTTGGATGTCACACACGGCACCAACAACACGTTCGTCCCGGGTGATATGTGGGACAAGTTGCGTTACCGGGTTTTACCCTCAAAGGGAATAGGTTTTGGAAAGTTTAGAATCTCGCCGGTTTCGCCTGCGATGCAGTTAGTCTCCGACCGTAATAATATTGTGCTGTGGCTGGGCCAACAAGAATCAAACAGAATCTCGGCGCTTCATGACGGCTCGTTTCAAGCGACACTTAGTGATGAAAAAGGGACAGAATGGGAAGTTTTTGCAAGTCCATATTCCCACCCGGGGCTTTACGTCCGCGATGTGGATGGGATATCCGCATTCATTTTCGACAATTATCCACGTCGAGCGCGAACTTTCAGGTGCCGGATTTATGCTGATTCAGAATGGCAGGAAAAGGCAAAAGGTTGGTTTACTCTGGTAGATTTCAAGCTGCCCAATCCAACTCCGGGTCCATATCCAGTTTGGAAGCCAACCCCATTGCCGACGATTCAAACCAACGGTGATCTGGAGGTATCGCTCATAGGACTGACAACCGGCAGCCAGGCAATCAAAAGTCAGCGATATCCGAACGGCAAGAGAGTGTTCACAAAGATCAGCTTTGAGGTGAAGAAGAAAGGTCGGGTAACAGACGACTGGCTTGTAGATCAAATGGAGGCGACCGATGCGACTGGGAATCATCTGACTTTGCCAATTTCGCAATACGAGTTACACCACAATCTGCTCACTTTCGATAGTCTCGATCCTGGCGAAGTTTGGAAACTTCGAGTGAGACTATCGAAAAAACAGGATGCTTCCTCTGAACGATTGTGGACGAGCCCAGAACTGGCGTTTAAGAACGAGTCATCTGATTTCAAAGCGGTAAATCTGAGCATGAATTGGCAAAACGGATGTATCACCCTGCGACCTTTGCACGATTCTATTATCCCAGATTTTTGCTTGAATGAGGATTCTCTTCCAAAAAACGTCGAACTGCGCTTAACAGGAATCGTGGACAATCAAGGCCGAGCAATCGAACACACCGCCATTACTTCACGCGATGCTGGTCTTTCTATGCAGTTAAACATCGCAAGCGGAACCAAGTGGATAAAAATTTCCGTTCGTTTGGTGGAGATTCGCTTTTATGAATTTGTCGTCCAGCCTGCTCACCAATAATCTGGCCGGCAACGCGACGTCAGTTTAGGCTGTGGACGTTCCGACGACCCAATGCAACCCAAACGCAATCGCACCTCTGCCAGACAATTTATTTACCAATGGCGTTGGTGTCTCTTGCCGCTTTGGTCAGGACGATGCAGCGCAATTGCCATGCTCACTGGATTTACAATGTCCGTGCGCGCATTTCAAAGTCCGGCGACGCCGGCTCAAGCGCTTGAAGCCTTCGAACATGATCAAGGTCTGAGTGTTGATCTCGTCGCTGCGGAACCACTGGTTTTCCAGCCATGCGCGGTGACATGGGATGCAGAAGGTCATTTGTTCGTCTGCGAAAACCGCGGCTACCCCACCGGCCCTGGTCCAAGCCAACCACCCGCCGGGACCATTGCACGACTGGATGACACCGATGGCGATGGGCGCATGGATCGCCGAACGGTATTTGCCGACGGCCTGACTTTTCCGAACGGACTCACACCTTGGAATGGCGGACTCATCGCAACATGCGCCCCTGACATTCTTTTTTTGAAAGACACAGATGGCGATGGCAAAGCCGACGAACGGATCGTCTTGTTAACCGGTTTTGACACGAACTCAACCACTCAGCTTCGCGTCAGCCATCCGACTCTTGGGCCCGACGGCTGGATTTACCTCACCAGCGGGCTGACGCGATCGAGCAAAATCACTTCACCGAGACATCCTGAACGCCCCGCCGTGGAAATTGGAGCAGATGCGCGCCTCAATCCGTTTACACTTGAAATCGAACCCGTCGGCGGACGCGGACAATTCGGCCAGACTTTTGATGATGCGGGCAATCGTTTCCACTGCATGAACCGCGTCCACATCCAGCAGACGGTCATTTCGCCGCGCCACCTCGCGCGCAATCCAAATTATTCACTCAACGAAAACACCCAAAACATCCCGGAGGCGATGGTCACCGATCTCATCGGCGGCGCGAATCAGAACTTCGCGGCGCGCCTCTATCCGATCAGCGATAATCTCACCACCGCCGATTCGCACATGGGGACCTTTACCGCAGCCTGTGGCGTTCATATTTATCGCGGCGATGCACTCCCGGCTGAGTATCGCGGCGACGTGTTTGCTTGTGATCCGACGGCAAACTTGGTTCATCGCGACAAGCTCACGCCAGTCGGACCAACCTTCGCCTCGCGCATGGCGAATGAGGGCCGTGAATTTCTTGCCTCGCCTGACAACTGGTTTCGTCCAGTCTTTCTTGCTACCGGGCCGGATGGTGCGCTTTACGTCTGCGACATGTATCGCAAGACCATCGAGCATCCTGAGTATCTTCCCGTCGAGGTCTGCAAGCGGACGGATTTCACAAGCGGTCGCGACATGGGACGAATCTGGCGGGTGACGGGAAACGAGTTCAAGGCCCACAATTCCAAGCGAATGTTCCCGGCGGGAATCTCCACGCAGAAGCTCATCCAGGCACTCGGCCACCCCAACGCATGGCAGCGCGAAACTGCACAGCGCCTGCTTCTCGAGAGGCCGGACCCAAAGCTCTCTTCGTTACTCGAAAAACAATTCAAATCCCCTGGGGAAACCGAACTCAAAAGGCGGATGAATACCCTTCAAGCGGAAGGCTGGGACTGTATAGCCGAAGAAACTGAAACGTCAGACACGTTCCGGCGGCTTCATGCATTGCGCCTACTGGCGATTCTCTCAGCAAACCAAGGCAAGCCTCCAGCCCTCGATCACGCGTTACGCGTTTCCCTGCTCGATGCAAATCCAACAATTCGTGAGAATGCATGGCGTAACCTAACGGAACAAAACCGCAGCGTGCCAGCTTTCCCCAAAGCTCTGTTCCCGGTATTTGCCGCAGATCCCAATCCACGCGCTAGATTCTGGTTCGCACTCGGCTTCAATCAAGGAACACAGGATTCACGCGCCAATAATTGGGCCGAAGTATTGGGACAACTCGCCGTCCGTGACGGCACGAACCGTTGGATGCGCGCAGCCATCCTTAGCGGACTCAAACCTCGCGAGCAGCAGGCCCTGCAACTTGCCCGTTACCTCGCCGGAAATAAAAATGATCCGGCACCAGTGGAATTTTGGGCCGATCTCGGGCGTGTGCTCGGCGCGGAGACCGGAGCAATGCCAGAGTTCTTTCCCACCGATTCTCCTCCGTCCCCCTGGCTCATTGCAGCGCTCGACGGCGTGACAGAGGCTTTGCGTTCGCGCGGCAAGACAGTCGCGCTGCCTGCTGAATTATTGTCGCGCTTCACATCTGAAGCGGCGCGGCTCGCTGCATCTGCTGTCGAACCTGTCCCCACCCGCAAAGCAGCGATTGGATTCCTCGTAAACGCTGAAAGCGCGCAGGCCAGTGCGGCATTGCTGCCGGTATTGGTCGCCACAGAACCTGCAGAACTGCAACTGGCAGCTGTCCGATCGCTGCTCGGCTTGCCAGGCGATATAGCCGCCACAGAGTTGCTCATCCCCGTGCGATGGAATGGCCTCCCACCAAACACTCGCGGAGTGGTTGTCTCGTCGTTACTGGCCCAACCGCGTCACGTAAGATCACTCCTGACAGCCATCGAAACGAAACAGATTCCCGAAAATGTTCTCAACCGAACGCAGCGCGAGGCTTTGCGCAAACACAGCGATGCCGCGATCCGTGAACGCGCTCAACTACTATTTGCCGCTGCTGAAACAGGAGACCGGATGAAGGCCTACGAAAAGGCGCGCGCCGTTCTGTCGCTCACTGGCAATCCAGTCAACGGGCGCAAACCGTTTACGACCCATTGCGCTTCCTGCCACAGGCTTGACCGCGAAGGTCACAACGTCGGCCCGGACCTCTTCGGCATTCGGAATCAACCAAAGGAGAGCATTCTCCTGCACATCGTCCACCCGAACTACGAGTTCGTTTCCGGCTTCAACGCGTGCATGGTGGAGTGCAAGGACGGTCGCGAGCTTACCGGCCTGATCATAGGTGAATCCCCCGCGAGCGTCACATTGCGCCAGGCGCAAGGCATCGAAGAAACCATCCCACGTTCCGGCATCAATAAACTGACGGTGGGTCAGGTATCGTTGATGCCTGAAGGATTGGAAACGGCAATGAGCCAGCAGGAAGTGGCCGACCTGCTCGCGTGCTTGAAAGGAGAATGAGAATGAAATCCATGGATGCAAAGAAATACACCTGTCGGACGAAGACCAAGCGCGTGCAAAATCTGGAATTCGTTGCCTGCCTCACTATTCTGTCCGCGATGCTCATCGGCTCGACAATCAGCCACGCTGCACCAGCCATCTTCCGCGCAGGCTCGGCAATGGTGGATATTACACCCACAAACTTCCCAATTCGTACAGCCGGCAATCTTACGCTCACAATAGCCAACAAAGCTCTCGATCCGCTCAACGTCAGAGCTGTAGTTCTGGACGACGGCAAAACACAGGTCGCAATCGCCGTGGTGGATAGTTGCATGGTGGATCGCGAGACAATGGACGCTGCAAAAACTGAAGCGCAGCGCGTCACCGGAATTCCGATCGAGCACATGTTGATTTCTTCGACGCACACGCACACCGCACCGGCAGCATACAGCTGCCACGGCAACGACGTGGAGCCGGGCTACGTCAAATTCCTGATCCCGCGCATTGCTGAGGCGATTATTCAAGCCTGGCGAAACCGCGTACCCGCACGAGTCGGCTGGGGCAAGGGAGAATGCCCGCAGTTCGTTCATTGCAGGCGTTGGATCATGCAGCCGGGCATCGCGCCGAATCCGCCGGTGGCGTTCACTGGCCAGGCCACGAACATCGCAATGATGAATCCTGGCTATGGCAACACCAACAAGATCCGCCAGACAGGTCCGGTGGATACCGCCGTTACCGTGCTCTCCGTCCAGACCGCCGATGGCAAACCATTGGCGCTGCTGGCCAATTATTCCACACACTATGCCGGCGTTTCTGAGGCAGGTTTGTCGGCGGATTATTTCGCAGAGTTCTGTCGCGTCATGGCAAAGGAACTTGGCGTCGAGGAAGGCAAACCGTTCGTCGCGCTCATGAGCAACGGCACGAGCGGTGATGCCAACTGCATTGATTTCACCAAGCCCAACTGGAAGAACGACCGATTCATGGTCGCACGCGCCGTGGCCGATGCAGCGCTGGGGGCACTCAAGGACGCGCGCTACCAGGACTGGGCACCACTGGCGATGGCTGAGCAAAAGAAATCGTTCAAGGTTCGGCTGCCCTCAAAAGCAGATGTGACAGAGGCGCGCGAATATCTCGCGAAAAATGTAGGAAACCGACCAACACGCACCTGGGAAGAAAACTATGCACGCGAGACGGTCAAGATGGCGGACTGGCCTGCAAAGAAGGAAATAAAGTTGCAGGCACTGCGCATCGGCGACTTCGGAATTGGCACGACCCCGTGCGAAACCTACGGCAGCACGGGACTCGCCATAAAGAAGGCCAGCCCGTTCGCACTGACAATGGTGATTGAACTCGCGAACGGCTGCAACGGCTACCTCCCGCCGCCTGATCAATTTGAACTCGGCGGCTACACGACTTGGCGCGCACGGTCCAGTTATCTGGAAATTGGGGCAGAGCCGAAGATCAAGGATACGATCGTATCGCTGTTGAAACGAGTGGCAAACGGAAGGAAACTATAAGTTTTAACGCAAGATTTTCACTTACCGAGATCGCTAAATGAAGAACTATGATCGCATAAGTACTCTATCGGCACTTGCCATTCTCTCACTAGGGCTATTGAACGTTTTAGCAGCCGAACCGCCGGATCGATACGACCCGAAGGTTCAGGAGTATCTCAAGACCTTCAAATCTGGCGGCGAGCTTGGCAATCAATCGCCTGCGCCTGCGCCAGCCGATGAAATCAAGCAATTCAAAGTCGCCGATAGTCTGGAAGTGGAAGTGGTCGCCAGCGAACCGGTGATTCGTCAGCCGTTGAATCTGCACTTTGACGAACGCGGGCGGCTCTGGGTCGTGCAATATCTCCAGTATCCGTTCCCAGCTGGACTGAAGATTGTGAAGTACGATCAGTATCTACGCGCGGTTTACGACCGCGTGCCGCCGCCACCGCCCAATCACTTCAAAGGCGTGGACCGCATCACGATTCTCGAAGACCCCAAGGGTGACGGCGTGTTCAGTCAGGCGAAGGATTTCGTCAGTGACCTAAACATGGCCCGTAGCGTCGTTACGGGCCGGGGTGGCGTGTGGGTTTTGAATCCGCCGTATCTGTTGTTCTATCCCGACAAAAATCGTGACGACATTCCCGATGGTGATCCTGAAGTGGTCCTCTCCGGCTTCGGTCTGGAAGACACGCACTCCGGCGCAAACAGTCTTGCGTGGGGACCCGATGGTTGGCTCTACGGTGCCCATGGCAGCACCTGCACAGCGGATATCAACGGGGTTAAGTTTCTCGGCCAGGCCATCTGGCGTTATCAGCCCACCACGCGAGCGTTTGAAGTTTTTGCCGAAGGCGGCGGCAACACGTATTGCGTGGAGTTTGACGCCGAGGGGCGATGTTTTTCCGGTTCGAACTACGACAACACGCGAGGGCTGCATTACGCGCAGGGCGGATGCTACATCAAGAACTGGGCCAAGCACGGACCACTGATGAATCCCTACGCCTTTGGCTGGTTCGAACACATGAACCACACGGGCTACAAGCCGCGCTTTGCGCAGACGATGATCATTTATGAAGGGGGCGCGATTCCGCAGCTTGAGGGGCAACTGGTCGCCGGCCTCGCCTTGACGAGCCGCTATCAGGCCAGCCGGCTTTCGCGCGACACGTCAAGTTTTCGCACCGATGATACCGAGGTGCTCATTGACAGTCCCGACCGCCACTTCCGGCCGGTGGACACTAAGACTGGCCCCGACGGGGCAATTTACATGGCAGACTGGTGCGACAGCCGGCTCAGTCATCTGGACCCACGAGACACATGGGACAAAGCCACGGGCCGGCTCTGGCGCTTGAAAACCATTGGCGCTCCACCGGTAAAACCGTTCGACATTTCGAAGCTGCCCACGAACGAACTCATCCAACTCCTATCGCATCCGAACAAATGGTGGCGTCAAATGGCATTGAGAGTTTTTTGGGATCGCCACGA
This sequence comes from uncultured Bifidobacterium sp., assembly GCA_964429665.1. Classification (GTDB taxonomy): domain Bacteria; phylum Verrucomicrobiota; class Verrucomicrobiia; order Limisphaerales; family JADLHS01; genus JADLHS01. The sequence goes on along the minus strand of CAYSDO010000105.1, from coordinate 698 downwards.
CCCTGGCGCGGTGCCGGCGCTTTCAAAACTCGTCGCGAGGGAGAATGGCCATCTCGCACTGGAGGCATTTTGGGCGTTGAACGCCAGTGGCGGCTTTGATGATGCTCTCGCGCTAAAGACGCTTCAGCACTCGAACCCAATGGTACGCTATTGGACCATTCGTTTGCTCGGCGATTCCGGCAATGTTTCTCCGGTCATTCAGGATGAATTGCTGCAGCTCGCCCGGAGCGAACCAAATCCCGACGTTCGCAGCCAGCTCGCCAGTTCCCTCAAACGGTTGCCGGGCAGGAACGCGCTCTCGATCCTTCGCGAGTCGCTGCTCCGTGCGGAGGACGCTGACGACAAACACATCCCGTTGCTGCTATGGTGGGCACTCGAAAGCAAGTGCGCCAGCGACCGGGAGTCGATTTTGAAAATGTTTCAGGATCGCACGCTATGGCAGGCATCCACCGTCAGCCGCTTTATCGTCGAGCGCTTGGGGCGACGCTACGCGGCGGAACGCAGTGAATTGAATCTGGAAACCTGCGCCCGGCTGCTTGCGCTCGCGCCGACAGCGCTTGAAGTGGATAAACTCGTCAAGGGCATGGCGGAAGGATTGCAGGGTGACCCCGTAAAAGCTGTACCGGCATCATTGCAAAAACAGGTAAGTCAAATCTGGGCGAGCCGCACTCAGAGTCCGACCCTGATCAGCTTTGCGC
>CAYSDO010000104.1:0-11459 GCA_964429665.1 uncultured Bifidobacterium sp. | reverse complement strand
AACGAATAACCGAAGCGCACACGACCTTTCTCCTTATCCACAAGCGCAACATCCGTCTTACCATCTCCATCGAAGTCACCCGATGTGAGAAATTCCCGCTCCATTTCATAAACAAACGGTGATGCGTTTACCTTGGTGGCAGGGAGCGTTATGGACAGCGCGAAGACCGCCATCGCCGCCACTGTGGGTTTGAAACTCATTTTGTTCATTTGATTTCAAATAAATAAATATCTGCGACGGCAATAATGGACAAACCAACTGATTCAAGTCCAGCGAATCTCTTGGCCCAACCAACATATACATGCGACGTAACCTACGGGTAATTCATTCAGTGGAAACCTGTTTACCGGACAAACTCCCGGCAGTGTGAACAGGTGGATACGACACGAGGCGCTTGTGTTTTGCGCTGGAGGGAATAACCTTGGCGCATGAAGAACGATGTTGTGCCCGTTCAGATTCGAGGAATTCTTCCAGCCAACAGCGGTTGTGCGCTGTTTGTTGGGAACGATGAGAAGGTTTTCGTCATCAATGTCGAACCGCAGATGGGAAAAACCATCAGCGATTTTCTTCGCGATGCGCCGAAGGAACGTCCCCTCACGCACGATCTGATGCAGAATGTCTTCAAGGGCTTCAACATTTCCGTCGCGCGCGTCGTCATCACCGAACTCAAGAATTCCACCTACTTCGCCCGGCTAATTCTTGAGCAGCAGAACGAAATCGCCAGAAAGATCGTCGAGATAGACGCGCGCCCGAGCGATTGCCTTGCGATTGCAGCCGCGCAGAAACGCCCCATATTCGTCAGCCAGTCGCTCTTCAACCAGGTCGAAGACATGAGCGAAGTTCTTGATCGAATAAACCAGAGCGGCGAGGAATCTTCCGACTGACCATGGCTGCCCCCAACCCCAAACCGGTTTCTCCGGCCTCGGCCGGGCCGAAGCCAGCAAAAACTTTTTAGATGCCTCCTCAAGCCAAAACCTCCAGCGTTGCTAACACCGCCGAGACTGCGGCCCGGCAAAGGCTGGTGGCGCTTGTTTGCGGAGAAGATGAATTCGCGGTCAAACAACGCGCGCGTGAATTCTACCAGAAATGGTCGTCCGAACTTGGCGGGATGGATCACGAAATCATCGACGCCACGGCGGGAAACAGCGGCGATGCGCTCAAGGCCATCGCGAAACTACGGGAGGCGTTGCAGACGCTTCCTTTTTTTGGCACAGGCAAGGCAGTCTGGCTGCGTGACTGCAATTTTCTGGGTGAGGAACGCACGGCTTCCACCGCCGATGTGACGGAAACACTTGCGATCCTTGCCGACGAGCTGAAAACTTTTTCCTGGGGCAACGTCCGGCTGCTCGTCAGCGCCGGCAAGGTGGACAAGCGCAAAGTTTTTTACAAAACACTCGACAAGATCGGCAACGTGGAATTGCTCGATGGCTGGTCTGTCAACGACAAGGACTGGGTGGATCAGGCAGAGGCATGGGCGCGAAAAACGATCAAAGCGCGCGGCAAGGAAGTCAGCGAAGCCGCGCTTTCGGAATTGATTGAATGTGTCGGGCCACACGCGCGACAACTGGACAGCGAGGTGGAAAAGCTTTGCCTGTTTGTTGGCGCCCGGGCGCAGATCGAACTCGTGGACGTGAACACAATTTGCACGAAGAACAAAATGGCGCGGGCGTTTGCGCTGGGCGACGCACTGGGCAACCGCAACCTCCCCGCCCTGCTCCGCTGCCTGGACGAGGAATTGTGGGAAATGCAGTTCGACAAGGACAAGAGCGAGATCGGCCTGCTCTACGGTTTGATTTCAAAGATCCGCGCGCTGCTGATGTTGAAGGAAATGATGCGCGAAGGATGGATCAAGCCTACGAACGATTACAACAGCTTCAAGTCGCAACTCGAACGCGTGCCTCGCGAACAATTGCCGGCAGACAAAAAATACAATCCGCTTGCCTTGAATCCATACGTCTTGTTCAAGGCGCTGTCTCAAGTCAGGAATTATTCCGAGACTGAACTCGTGAGTGCGATGGATGCACTGCTCCAATGCAACCAGAGGCTTGTTACCAGCGCGTTGGATGAGGCATTGGTCCTGCAGCAAACATTGGTGCAAATTGTCGGTGCGCCCAAACAACAAAATCCGGTGGCGCGAGCAGCGTAACAATCCCATGAGCAACTCCGCTCCAATCTTGTCCGTGCTCGTCGGCGAACATTTCGCCTGCGTGAAAGTAAATGGCCGTGCGAACTTCAACGTCAGCGTGGACTTCAAACACATCATCACCTGCCTGCGAGGCAAAGGCTATAATTACGTGGTGGTCGAGCTTTCCGGGTGTCCACTCATGGACAGCACGTTTCTTGGCGTGCTTGCGGGATTTGGATTGAAGGCCAGCCAGAGCGAAGACAGCGAGAACCCCGAAGCCATTGAACTGCGCAATGCCAACGAACGCATCATAGAACTGCTGGAAAATCTCGGTGTGCTTTTTTTGTTCAAGGTGGCTAAGGGAACAAGGTTGCCTGAAGAAATGGAGGAATCTGCAACTCACTGCAAATCCGACATTTCAAAGGAGGAAATCGCCCGTGCCTGCCTCGAAGCGCACCAGACCTTGATGCACATCAATCCTGAAAATGTCAGCCGCTTCAAAGATGTCACAAAATTCCTGGCCGAAGACCTGGAAAAGCTGCGCGGAAAAAGTGAAGGATAATTTGGAATTCCGGATCACACCCATGGTAGAGAGCGCCCGCACAGATTCACGCTAGGCAAAATGAACTCCGCCGAAGACAGGACGTATTCAGTCTAAGAAGATTCCTTTGAGTCGAGCCGCTCGCGAATCGTTCTGGCCAAAGTATGGGGATGATACGGCTTGGGTAGATAATTCACACCCACCTGGAGAACAAATTCACGACCGACCACTTCCGCGCTGTAGCCGCTGGTGAAAATCACCTTCAATCCCGGACGCTCGGCCTGAAGTTTTTCCGCCAGTTCCCAGCCGGTCATTCGATCCGGCATCACCATGTCAGTGAGCACCAGATCAATCTGGCCCTTGTTCTCGTTCCAGACACCCAAAGCTTTCTGGCCCGACTCGGCTTCGAGAACCCGATAGCCTCGACGCCGCAGCAAAGTTGAAACGAGTTCCCGCACCGGTTTTTCATCCTCAACGATGAGTATGCATTCGTTTCCGCCTCTCACAGCCGGTTCAACAGTCTTGGCCGCCAGTTCGCAGGCCACGTCCTCCAAAGAAGGCAGATAAACCTTGAACGTCGTCCCGCGTCCGGTTTCCGTTTCAATCTCAATCCATCCGTGATGTTGTTTCACGATGCCGTAAACTGTTGCGAGGCCAAGGCCGGTTCCTTTGCCAACTTCCTTGGTGGTGAAGAATGGCTCAAAAATTCGTGGCAACACCTCCGGCGGAATTCCCGTGCCCGTATCACCCACGGAAAGCAAAACAAAGCGTCCAACCCTGGCCTGCGGCTGGCGTTCCAGATATTCTCGATCCACATCAACCGCGCTGATTTGAATGTTCAACTGACCGCCTTTGAGCATTGCGTCGCGCGCATTCACGGCCAGGTTCAAAAGTATCTGCTCCATCATGCCGCGATCCGCCTGCACGGGAGCCGGGGACTGCCAGTAGCGAACGCGCAGCGCCACGTCTTCGCCAAGCAACCTGCCCAGCATCGCACCCATGTGACTCACCACTTCGTTCATGTCCAGTCGGCGAGTATCGAGAACCTGCCGCCGGCTGAACGCCAGCAGTTGCTTCGTCAACGCCGCCGCACGGTTCACCGCCTCGACAATCTGCTGCGAAGAATCGGCTGAATCCTGATTCCTGGCATCCAGCAGCAACAAAGACGCGTGTCCGTGGATGACTGTGAGGAGATTGTTGAAATCATGCGCCACTCCACCGGCGAGCTGGCCGATGGCTTCCATCTTTTGTGCCTGCCGGAACTGTTCCTCCAGCCGTTTCTGATTCGACACGTCGCGCACATGCAGCAACACGGCAGGCCGGCCACGGTACGGGATGCGACCGGCGCGAATCTCCACCGGCGTCGCCTTTCCATCTGCCGTCCATCTCTCGCTTTCCGCCCGGGAAATCTCTTCGGAGGAAAGTTTGGAAAACAGAATCTTGGCCGCGTCGCGTTTATCAGGTGGAAAGAGTTCGAGGAAGTTTTTCCCGACGATGTTTTCCCGCGCCAACCCATGCAAAAGGCAGCCAGCCGGGTTCACATCGAGAACGTTTCCCTCCAAATCCTCCACCAGGATTGCGTCCGGCGAACCTTCAAACAAATCTCCAAACTGCTGTTCGCTCTCTCGCACTATCTGTTCTCCCCGGATGCGATGCAACGCGCCGCCACAATAATCAACGAGCGTTTGAAAACCATCGAGGTCATTTGGCGTATAAGCATTCGGAGTGTAACTCTGCACAGACACGACCCCGATGACCTTTTCGCCATCACGCAACGGAGCAACCATGACTGATTCGGAGCACCTGGATGTATCCCCAAACGGAATCGCATCCGTCAACAACTCGATTCCGTCGCTCCGGCGAATGAGTTCACGCCCGTTCTGCATCACACGCCGCGCACGCGCACTTGGTTTGTTTGTCTTGCCGCTGGTTCTCACCTCCGTGCGTTGGCCGTTGATGGTATCCACGTTCAATACAGGCCGCATCAGATCCGGTTCGGCCTCATACAAATCCAGCGTAAAGGAATCCATGCTGAACATTTGATCCGCGCTTTGCATGATGACGCGCGCCGCCTCATCGGGCCGGGTGACGGTGCTCAGGCTACGGCCCAGACTCGCCAGAATGGTCGCCTGCCGCTCCATGACCTTGCGGCGCGCACGTTCCTCCGTTTCACGAATCGCACGCTGCACCGCCGGTCCAAGTCGCTCAGGGAAATGTTTGAAAACATAGTCGGTTGCGCCGCCTCGCATGCTCTCGATGGCGACATTTTCTGCCACCGTTCCTGAAACCAGCAGAAACGGAGTGCCCGGCGATTTCTCCTTTGCCAGATTCAGCGCCTGGATTCCGTTCCACGTTGGAAGGGTGTAATCCGCAAGGATCAGGTCAAAGTTGTCCGTGGACAAAGCGCGAGTGAAATCCTCTCGTGTGGAAACAAGTTGAATGGATGCGTCAATACCCTCCCGCACGAGCAGTTCGCGAATCAGATCGGCATAGTCCTGGTCATCTTCCAGATGCAGGATGTTAATGCGTTCATTCATTCCTTTGGAGCGTCGGTACAACACGCGATCTTAAGCAGGCTGTGTACCGGCATGAGGCATGAAGTTGGAAGATGCTTCAGTAAAACCGCCAATCTCACTTTGAAGTGAACCATGAAATCTGTTGATGCAATCCTGAATATAAAAAGCGCATTGGATGAAATGCTGAGGCACAACAAGGCAAAAATCGCCAACCCGTGTCCCAAAATCTTCAACCACGAATAAATTTCACCCTCGAAGGCGGGCTCCGGACTGTGGACCGTGGACCTCAAGTTGTACTCCGGAACTAACCACCCGCCCTCCGTCCGCTTTCCTTCGCCAAACGCGAAAGCATCCGGGTCCTCACCGCGAGCGCTGGAGTTTTGTCGAACTGCTTTACCGTATGAGAAAGGCGGTGGGACCAGTTGGCGTTAGATGCCGAGCCTGGTGTGTTGAATCGCTCCGGCTGCGCAAAAACGTCCGTAATTTGAAACACCGCAATCCACGAATGTGAATGCATCACAGCGCGCATGAAGCCTTCGTGCAATCGTTCGCTGAACTCCCTTGACGTCTCCTCGTGATGCAGACCAGCAAAGTGCATCATGCGCCGAAGCTCGGCACGGTTGTGTTCCACCGATTCACCAGCGTCAATGTTCGCCCAGCACTCTGCCCACATCAATGCCAGCGGCGTGTGATCGTGCGTGGCCGGTTGAGCGAGCGAGAGCCGCGGATATCTTTTCGGATCCGAGTAAGACCCATCGTGGTTGCGGAACAACATCGGAATACGGAAGCCGGGGATGCCAAGCTTCTCCAGCGTCGGCGGCACATATTCCGGAACCACACCCAGGTCTTCGGCCACCACGGTGGTTTCGCCTGCCGCTTCCTGAATCATGCGCAACAACTCCTCGCCCTGCGCCTGGTTCACTGCCTTGTGTTCGTGTGTGTCATCAGGAAACTGCTTGAAGCCCGGCAGACGCCCGCCACAACGATCCGCCGCTTCCGTCTCGTTCATCGGCAGGAATTCGGCATTGCGATCCGGAGTCCACGGAAACGAGTAAATGCGGAACAATCCGAGCACATGATCAATGCGAAAGAGATGAAACACCTTCTGGATGTTGCCAACCCGAACGCGCCACCAGTCGAAATTGTGCCGGCGCAATTCGTCCCAGCGGTAATTCGGTATGCCCCAGTTCTGTCCCCACTTTGCGGTGAACGGATCGCTTTTGAACGTTCGCTCAGGCGGCGCGCCACCGCTCCAGTCGAGATCGAAAATGCCGCGATTCGCCCAAACGTCGGCGCTGTAACGCCCCACGCCAAACGGAATGTCGCCCATCAAGTACACCTTCTTCTTTGCGCCATACGCCTTCACGTCCTGCCATTGCGCGAACGCAATCCACTGCACGTACGCGAAGAAGAGCTGCTTTCGACTCAGCACGTCGCGCCGCTTCTCTGGCAGCGAAAGCAACCATGTCCGTGCCCGACGCGGCCCACGATGCTCTGGTTGCCAGCGATCCCACGTAGGCGAACCGCCATTTTCCTCCATCAACACGCGGAACAACGCGTAGTCCGAAAGCCAGTCCGCGTTCTCCTGCATGAACGCGCGAAACTGGAGCGCCCGCTTCGTCTCCGCATTGAAATGCTTTTTGAGAAAGCCTGCGAACGCCACGTCGAGCAATTTGCGTTTGAGCGCTTTCACCTTGGGATAATTGACCGCACCCACGCGCAGTTCCGCCAGCAACGCAGGCTTGGCGATCTGCTTGAACAACGTGGCCGTGATGTCCGGCAACGCGGCGGGCGTGATGGCGATGGTCGTTGGTTCCAACGCCAGTGAACTGATGGCGTTGTAAGGCGAGTTGTCGTCGCTGGTTTCGTTGATGGGCAGCGTTTGAAAAATGTTGAGTCCATGTCGCGCGCACCAGTCAATCATCTGACGTACGCCATCGGTGTCGCCGATGCCGAGATCGTTTTCAGTTCGGATGGCAAAGACAGGTTCGAGGACGCCGGCCAGTGATTGTTCGGGACTGAGTTTCATTTTGAGCGGCAGAGAGTGACAGAACGAGAATCAAATTCAAGGCGCACAAAAATGCGGTGGAACGGCAGTCGCAAACTCCAGGAAAGTTAGGGACGGCGCTCTGCGCGGTCAGGTTCGTCGCAGTTCGACGGATCCGACCAATCATTTCCCCGGACCAAAAACTTTCTGCAACAGATCGCTCGTACGCGCCACGGGATTGGCCCGGATGCTCTTTTCCTCCTCCGCCACCACCTTGAAAAGTCCGTCCATCGCCCTGTCCGTCACGTAGGAATCAATATCCGCCGCGTCCAGTTTCACAGGTGACTTGCCACCGAACAAACCGCCAAACGAGTCCGCCGTCGTGAACTTGATGCTTGCAAGGAACGAGCAGGACGATTCATTTGGCAAGTTCACCATTTGGGCCGGTTTTGCGGCTCACTCTCTTGGAGTGGAGAATACGCTTTCCTCCGGACAGCAACTCCGTAAATTGCAATTCATGAGCACAGGCAAACAACAGATCCCCATCGAAATACTGAACAGCAAGGACAAATCTCCGCCCGTGATCAGGTTGCCCCATACCAGGCGCGACTTCGCCAAATGGTCGCTGGCGGCACTTGCTGGCACTAGCACTCTGTCGTTCTTGGACGAACTGGAGGCTGCGGAAGCCCCGGCTCAGGTGACAGGCAAGCCAAACTCGAAAGTGGCAGGCGTTCAATTGGGCCTCAATGTGCCATACAGTTTTGGCAATCCCTTGATGAGCGGGGACGACATTCTCAAGAACTGCGTGCAACTTGGCCTCAGTGGGGTGGAACTGAGAACCCAACCAGTGGAAGCCTTTCTCGGTGCGCCAACCGCCAAGGACGCTCCACTTGAGCAATGGCGGAAATCAGTTTCGATGGATCGTGTGGCGGAGTTCCGCGCGAAGTATGAAGCGGCGGGCGTGCTGATCGAGATCGTAAAGGTGGACGGGGTGTTCAAGATGACAGATGCCGAATTGGATTATGCGTTCACGCTGGCCAAGGCACTGGGAGGTCGGGCTATTTCCACTGAAATCTCAACCAAGGATGAAGACCTGAAACGCATTGGCCAGTTTGCCGATAAACACCAGTTCTGGGTCGGATATCACGGCCATGCCACCACCACGCCTGGACATTGGGAGCGTGCCTTTTCCTTTGCAAAATATAACGGCGCCAATGTTGACCTGGGACACTTTGTTGCCGGGAACAACGTTTCCCCGGTCGCTTTTCTCAAGCAGCATCATGATCGCATCACGCACGTCCATGTGAAGGATCGAAAGCTGCAGAACGGACCAAACACACCGTTTGGCGAGGGCGACACACCTATTGCAGAGGTGCTTCGACTGATCCGTGACAACAAGTGGAACATCCAAGGCACGATCGAGTTTGAATACAAGGTTCCCTCCGGATCGGATCGCATGACAGAAATCGCCCGCGCGCTGAGGTATTGCAGGGACGCACTGGTGTGACGGACAATACGACAGTTGCGCCTCTTTGCAGTTGAACTATCGTGCCTTCATTCCGGTAACGAATGAATTTCTTTCGTATTATGTCCGCAACACTGCAACGACGGCGGATGGTTCGGTTGTGTTCGCAACGCGGATTGGTGGTCGCGTTGATCTTATTCGGTTGTGTCTTCGGCACGACCCACGTGCAAGCACACACCTACAAGGTGCTGGTGTTCTCCAAGACTGCTGGCTTTCGCCACGACTCGATCACCAACGGCATCGCCGCCATTCAAACACTTGGGGCGAGCAATGATTTTTCCGTGGATGCAACCGAAGACGCGGCGGCGTTTACCGACGTGAATCTGGCGCAATACCAAGCCGTCATTTTTCTTTGCACGACGGGCGACATTTTGGATTCAGGGCAGCAGGCAGCGTTTGAGCGCTACATGGCGGCGGGCGGTGGATTTGTGGGCGTTCATTCGGCAAGCGACACGGAATACACCTGGCCGTGGTACGGCGGACTGGTGGGTGCCTATTTCTCAAATCACCCGGCGGGCACTCCTCAAGCAACGATCAAGGTGGCTGATCAAATTCATCCCTCCACAACGTCCCTGCCCAAGCGTTGGGTGCGGACCGATGAATGGTATAATTTTCAAATCAACCCGCGCGGCACCGTTCATGTGCTAGCAACGTTGGACGAGACGACCTATTCCGGCGGCACGATGGGGTTCGATCACCCGATTGCCTGGTGTCACGATTACTCCGGCGGACGCGCGTGGTACACGGCTGGCGGCCATACTCAGGCGAGTTACACCGAACCGCTGTTCCTCGCGCACCTTTTGGGTGGGATTGAATTCGCGGCGGGCGAGAAGGCGGCAGATTCCGGAGCGACAATTGATTCCAATTATCAAAAGGTGATCCTCGACTCTGCGCCTGCCGACCCGATGGAACTGGCCGTGGCACCCGACGGGCGGGTGTTCTATGCGGAGCGCGGCGGCAAGTTGAAAATCTACAAACCGCAGACATCATCAATCGTCGTTGCGGGACAACTTTCCGTCTTCACACAACTGGAGGATGGATTGCTTGGACTGACGCTCGATCCCGGCTTCGCCACGAATAACTGGCTCTATCTCTTCTATTCGCCGGTCGGAGCAACACCGAAACAGCATGTCTCGCGTTTTACGATGATCGGAGACACGCTGGACCTGGGTTCCGAACAGATGTTGCTGATCATTCCCACCCAACGCGACCAATGCTGTCATTCCGCCGGCTCGCTGACTTTCGGGCCGGGAGGCAATCTTTTCATTTCAGTCGGCGACAACACCAATCCGTTTGAGTCCAGTGGTTACGATCCTATTGACGAACGGCCCGGTCGTTCTGCGTGGGACGCGCAAAAGTCCTCTGGCAATGCCGGTGATCTGCGCGGAAAGATTCTGCGCATTCATCCAGAAACCAACGGCACCTACACCATTCCGGTCGGCAACCTTTTTCCCACCAACGGTTCGGCGGGCAAACCGGAAATCTACGTCATGGGAAACCGCAATCCATTTCGCATCTCGGTGGATGCGGCGACCGGCTGGTTGTATTGGGGCGAAGTCGGTCCCGATGCAAACACAGATGACGCGTTGCGGGGACCTGCTGGACAAGACGAATGGAATCAGGCTCGCACGGCGGGAAATTATGGCTGGCCTTATTTTGTCGGCAACAACAAGCCCTACGTTGATTACAACTTTGCCACGAGTGTTTCAGGTGCCGCATTCAATCCAAATGCGCCAGTAAACAATTCCCCGAACAACACTGGCCCGACCAATTTGCCCCCAGCGCGATCCGCATGGATTTGGTACCCATACACTGCGTCCACAGAGTTTCCCGAAGTCAACGGCGGTTCTGGACGCACGGCAATGGGTGGCCCGGTTTATCATTACCAAACCAACCTCGTCTCCTCACGCAAGCTGCCGCGCTACTACGACAACACCGTTTTCATCTACGAGTGGTCGCGCAATTTCATCAAGGAGGTGAAACTCGACGACAATGGTGACGTATTGAAGATCAATCCGTTTCTCCCGAGCTTCACGTTTTCCCGTCCTATGGACATGGAGATCGGACCCGATGGCGCGCTATACATGATTGAGTGGGGCAGCGGTTTTGGTGGCGGGAACGCGGATGCCAAAATCATTCGGATAGATTATGTGGGCGGCAATCATGCGCCCGTGGCAGTTGCCTCAGCAACGCCAGATAACGGCTCGGTTCCTTTGACCGTGCAATTCACCAGCACCGGTTCTCACGATCAAGATACCAACGATGTCATAACCCTGGCTTGGAGTTTCCTAGGCAACGGCGCGACGAATTCGACCGCGCCCAATCCGGCTTTCACCTACACGCAACCGGGAAACTACAACGCCCAACTCACCGTCACAGATTCTCAAGGCGGTCAGACGGTGGCAAATATTGCAATCGCAGCCGGCAACAACAGACCTGCGGTAACCATTCGCCAGCCGGGCAACGGCGCGTTTTTCGATTGGGGTGAAGCGATAAATTACCAACTGGCGGTTTCCGATGTCGAGGACGGTAGCACGACCAATGGAACGATTGCATGTGCGGGCATAACTCTCGAACCGTCGCTGGGACACAACGATCATGCCCACTCGCAAGGTCAGTTCACAGGATGCGCCGGTCAGATTATCGCACCGATCAACACCGACTCCGACGCGGAGAATTTGTTTCTGGTGCTCGCTGGGAGCTACACGGACAACGGCGCTCCCAATGTGCCTCCACTCACCGGACGCACCACGTTTGTTCTGCAC
>CAYSDO010000103.1:9545-11518 GCA_964429665.1 uncultured Bifidobacterium sp. | reverse complement strand
ATCGTCCACATACATCGCCTCGCCCGTGACGTGCTTGTGTGCGCTTTCGTGAGCCGGAGCGCGGACAGCCTCGTCCGCGAGTTTCTTCTTCGTCGTCAGTGACTCGCGGACGAGGCCGTCCACACTCCTGTCATCGTAAAAAAACTTCTCCAGCAAACTCGTGACGAGTCCGGCGCGATAATCCGCCGCACCACGCACGTCTGAGACAGGTGCGAACTCCGTTCGCAACACCGGCAACACGCTTTTAATCGTCTCCGCGCTCCAGGCTTTACCGAGTAAATCCGCCTCCGTTTTCCTGGCGCGCGAAGGCATGGCCGCAACACCACCATAGCAAAGGCGCACATGACGCACGACGTTCTGCGCATCCAAATCCACCACGAACGCGCCCGCCACGGTGCTGATGTCCATCTCGCGACGCTTGGAAACTTTGAACCACGCCGATTTGCGCGCGAGCCTGACTGCCGAAGCGCCGCGTGGAATGATGATGCTCTTGAGAACTTCGTTGGGTTGCAGCGCTGTCCTGCGATAGGCAACAAAGAATTCGGTGATGGAGAGTGTTCGTTCCGTCAGAACACTTCTTTGTTCAACGCTCGCCCTCACCCCGGTCCTCCCCTCTAGGTGAGGAGGAATTGTTTCCGCGTCTTGCAATTTTGCCAGCACTACTTTTGCATCCAACGCCAGCAGCACAGGCGCGCTGTCACCGATGGGCGAGGCGGTGACGATGTTGCCGCCCATCGTGGCGCGATTGCGGATTTGCCGCGAGCCGAACACGCGCAGCATGTCGCCGAGCATCGGAAATTCTTCGCCCAGTTTGTCTTCAATCTCCGTGAGTGTGACCGCTCCGCCAACGTGCCATTCGGTTTGCGTAGATTTGATTTCCTTCAACTCCGCCACGGCTTCGGTGGAAATGAGCGTTGGGAATTTCTTGTAACGCTTCGTGATGTCGAGGCCGATCTCTGTCGCTCCTGCGATGAGGTGGCCATCAGAATTCTCCTTTCTCAGACGCAGCAGGTCGGCGAGCGACGTTGGACGGAAGAATTTTTCTCCGGCGAACTCATATTCCGCGGCACCGAGTTGGGCGTCGGATGTGTTCAATCGTTCTGCGAAAGGGTCCACCGAGTTCTCTGTGCGTTCGGCAAATGCTTCAATTGCCGCGTCGCGAATTGAACGATAACCGGTGCAACGGCAAAGATTCCCGGCGAGTTGTTCGTCAAGGTCGGCATGCGTGTGGAGATCGTCGCGAAAGTAACCCTCGAACATCGAGCAGATGAAACCGGGCGTGCAGTAGCCGCACTGCGAGCCGTAGCCCTCGGCCATCGTGCGCTGGACGGGATGCATTTTTGCAGAACAGCCAACACCTTCCACGCTCACGACCTCACGCCCAGCGACAAGACACACAGGCATGATGCAACTGTTCACGGCTCGATAGGCTGGCTTTCCGTCTGCGCCCCGTTCGATCATCGCAACAGAGCACGCCCCGCAATCACCTTCCGCGCAACCTTCCTTCGAGCCCGTGAGTCCGGCACGACGAAGAAATTCCAACAAAGTCATGTTGGGCGAAACTCCCGTCAACGGAACCGGCTTTCCATTCAGCACGAATTGCAAATGACTCGGCATAGGTTGAGAGGAGCTTAACGCACACGCCGTCGCGCGCAAGGGCTGCATGTTTTCATGTCAGACCATTAGAACAGAACAAACGCACACTTCCCTGCCCTGCAACTTTGAACTTTGAACCATCAGCCGCAAACCTACACTCTCGGGCGTGCTTACTCTGGCATTCATCATCGTGGCGCTCGCAGGTTATCTGCTTGGCTCGATACCGACAGGCTATCTCATCGCGAAGGCGAAGGGCGTGGACATCCGTACCGTCGGCAGCAAGAACATGGGCGCGACCAATGTATTTCGCGTGCTCGGCAAAGGGCCGGGCATCCTGGTGCTGCTTGTTGATGCGTTGAAAGGTTCGGCTGCGGTCC
>CAYSDO010000103.1:0-9535 GCA_964429665.1 uncultured Bifidobacterium sp. | reverse complement strand
GGGAGTGAACTCGGCAGGGCGGTTGGGTTGCGGAAAGGTTCGGCTGCGGTCCTCTTCGCACGATACTTCGTGGTGAATGTGATTGTTGTCACGGACTGCGGAGAATGTTTTTGGAATCAGGACCTCGCGATCACACTCGGCGGATTCTGTTCCATCCTCGGCCACAACTACACCTGCTGGCTTGCGTTCAAGGGAGGTAAAGGCATCGCCACGTCAGCCGGCGTTTATCTGACGTTGGCTCCGCTGGCGTGTCTGATTGCACTGGCAGCGTGGATTCTGGCATTCGTTGTCACGCGCTACGTTTCCGTTGCGTCCATTGTTGCTGCCGTTGCCCTGCCTGCGGCCGTGCTGTTCATGCAGACGAACGCGGCATTGAGTGTTGTAACCTTGATCATCGGCGGACTGGCGATCTACAAACACAAGGCAAACATCCAACGACTTGTCGCCGGAACAGAAAATCGATTCAATTTCAAGAAACCAAAGACCGAATCATGAACATCACAGTGCTTGGAGCAGGAGCATGGGGAACGGCGCTGGCGCGGATTCTTGCGGAGCGCAAACATGCGGTGACAATCTGGGATTACTTTCCCGAAACTGCGGAGATGATCAACCGTACGCATGTCAATGAACGTTACCTGCCAGGTATTGAATTGCCGAAGTCACTGCGTGGAGAATCGGATGCTGCAAAAGCCGTGACAGGAGCGGAGCTTGTTGTCGTCGCAAGTGTGTCCAAAGGTTTTCGGAGTGCGACAAAGTGTCTGGGTTCATTCAAGGGCATTGTCGTAAGTGTGACGAAAGGCATCGAGTTCGAGACGGGCAAGACGATGACGGACATTCTGGCCGACAACGCCCCCAAGTCGCGCATCGTGGCAATGTCCGGACCGACCCTCGCCACGGAGGTTGCAAAGGGAATCCCGACGGCAATCGTCGCGGCCGGCACCGACACAGTGGCTGCGCAAACCGTGCAAACGTTGTTTCACGGACCTGCATTCCGGGTTTACACCAGCCACGATGTGCATGGGGTTGAGCTTGGCGGCGCATTGAAGAACGTCATCGCCATCGGCGCAGGCGTATGCGACGGGCTGGGCTTTGGAGACAATTCAAAAGCCGCGCTCGTCACGCGCGCGGTTGCCGAGATGCGACGACTCGGCGTGGCGTGCGGCGCGAAGGCTGAGACTTTCACTGGCCTCAGCGGGCTTGGTGATTTGATGGTGACATGCTTCTCAAAGCTCAGTCGCAATCGGGGCTTCGGCGAACGGCTTGGCAAAGGTGAAAAGGCCGAGGCCATTGTCGCGAGCATGACGGCTGTGGCGGAGGGTTATCCGAACGCGCGTTCAGCGCACGAACTGGCGCGCAAGCACGGCATCCAGGCACCCATCATCGAGCAAGTCCACGCAATGCTCTACGAGGGCAAGGACGTGCGGAAGGCCGTGCAGGATTTGACGGCGCGGGAGTCGAAGGCGGAGGATTGAAGGAAAGGGCAACCAGCGGAACACGGGCGGAAATAACTTCCGGCTGCACCGATGCTAGGCCACTCTAAGTTCATCAATACTACATCCACAGGAAATCATCTGCCGGCGACACTTGGGGCATTCCTCAAGGTCACAACCGATAGCATGATACTGCCCAGCACGAGCGAAACAATCGGTGCAAAAAGCCTCATCTCCTTCGACTTCAAGCTCCATGCCACAGCGAATCCTTGGATAGCGTACGCTGCTGATGGAAACATGCGTTACCGTCTGGTCAGGTTCGGTCAAATCCTCGCTCTCATGGCCTGACTGCGGAACAATTAAATTCTCTGGAAGCAACCACGCGACGAAACGAGGAAGCAGCAAACGACCGAAGCTGCCCGCAAGAATCAAAACCGATCCGACGGTAAGCAGTCCAACGATAATTGTCACCGGACGCGGTTGAGCGAAGCTGCCTAGCGCGCCGACAAGCAGTAGTAAGCTACCAAAGATCAACGTAAGAAATCGCTCACGACGACTTAGAACGTAGGTAAGCATGCGAATGAATCGAGGTCTAGGTATTTATGGTTGGTGAGATCTTCCGCGCATCCGTTTTCATCAAGTGACGCTATTCTTGACTCAAGTTTCAATCCAGAATCGTTTTAGTTTTGGAAATGTGCTCTCCTCCTTGGAAAGCTGGTAATAAATTTCTATCCAGCCATTCCTCCCTTGATCAACTTCAACAAATCCGCGTGCGATTCCACCGCTTTGAGTTGCGGGAATTCGCGCTTCACATTTTCCGGTGCGTGAATCAGGAAACCGACGTTCGCTTCCAGCAGCATCGCGGTATCGTTGTAGGAATCGCCGGCAGAGATGACGTGGTAGTTGAGTGACTTGAGCGCGGCAACGGCCTTCTTCTTCTGGTCGGCAATGCGAAGTTGATAGCCTGTGATGCGGTCGTTCTCCACGATGAGCCGGTGGCAAAGCAGTGTGGGCCAGTTGAGTGATTTCATCAACGGCTGTGCGAATTGCTCGAATGTGTCAGAGAGAATGATGACCTGTGTGATGCTGCGAAGTTCGTCTAGGAACTCCTTTCCACCGGGCAAAGGCTTGAGAGTGCCAATGACGTTCTGAATGTCCGAGAGTTTGATGTCATGCCGGTCGAGAATCTCGATGCGATAGCGCATCAGCTTGTCGTAGTCCGGTTCGTCCCGGGTGGTCCGGCGCAGCTCCGGAATTTTCGTCTTCTCGGAGACGGCAATCCAGATTTCCGGTGTGAGCACCCCTTCCATGTCCAACGTCACAATGGTTTGTTTCACGGGCGCGGAGTGTTTCAAAACGGAAGCGTGCTGTCGAGGATTTCGCCGCATTTACGCTTTGACAGTTGGTGTGAGCATTGGCAACGTTGCCCCCCGATTTCGGGCAAGGATTTGTCTCCCATCGAATCTCCAACCGGCACGATCAATTTATGTCACAACTTATTGGAAACCTGCTCGTCGCGCAGTCCGGCGGACCCACCGCCGTCATCAACGCCAGTCTCGCCGGTGTCATCCAGGAAGCCGGCCGGCACGAGTGCATCGAAGAAATCTACGGCGGGCTCAATGGCATTCTCGGCATCCTCAACGAGGAGATCATTGACATCAATGACGAGAAATCCAGGACCATCGAAGGTTTGAAACACACGCCCGGCGCCGCTCTTGGCACGTGCCGCTACAAGATTGATTTCAAAAAGAAACCAGAACAGGCCGCGCGCGACATGGATCGGCTCTTTGAGATTTTTGCCGCCTACGACATCCGCTACTTTCTTTACATCGGCGGCAATGATTCGCAGGACACCGCGCACAAAGTTCACGAGGAAGCCCTGAAGCGCGGCTATGAAATGCGCGTCAACGGCGTGCCCAAAACGATTGACAACGACCTGCCCCACACCGACCACTGTCCCGGCTACGGTTCAGTGATCAAATACAATGCGACATCGGTCATGGAAATAGCGGCTGATGTCACCGGCATGGCAACTGATGATGGCGCGTGCGTTCTCGTCGAGGTCATGGGACGCGCTGCTGGTTGGATTTCGGGCGGCACGGTGCTCGCGAAGCGCAAAGCCGCAGACGCCCCGCACATCATTCTGTCGCCTGAGATTCCGTTTAACGAGGCAGCTTTCCTTGCCCGCGTGAAGGAAGTTGTCAGCGAACTCAAATGTTGCATCGTGGTTGTCGGAGAGGGATTGAAGAATGACAAGGGAGTCGAAATCGCCGCCGACAGTGCTGCCCGTGACTCGTTCGGCCACGTTGTCCTCTCAGGTGCGGCTGAACGTCTTTCTGAACTCGTGCAGGAAAAACTCAAGATCAAGTCGCGCACGGTGAAGCTCGGTTATGCGCAACGGTCAGCCGCGCACTATGCGAGCCTCACGGATGTCACTGAAGCTGCCGCCTGCGGCGAAGCTGCGGTGCGCGCCGGTGCTGAAGGCAAGAGCGGATTCATGGCCAAGATTGTTCGCACCTCTGACGCACCGTATCAATGGACGACAGGACTCCAACCGCTCGGCGACATCGCCAACGTGGAACATCTCGTACCGCGCGATTGGTTCAGCGATGATGGGTTTCTCCCTAACGAAAAATTCATCGCCTACGCGCGTCCGTTGATCGAGGGCGAGGTAAAAGTACCGACCGAAGGCGGATTGCCAAGGTTTGCAGAACTTGCAAGGCAACGCGTTGAAAAGAAATTACCACCGCGCGCCTGAATCCTTTTGAGCAAGACAAAAGCGCAGAGAAGATAAACTCCTCTGCGCTTTTTGGATTCAGATTTTGTGCTGGCGTCAGGCCTTGGTTACCTGCCCCGGCTTCGTTGAAATTCCCACCATCGCATTACGCGTGTCCACGATGCATTGTGACCACTCGGCAAGCTGCTTGTAATTCACGTTGGCATGGTTCGTCGCGATCAAAACCAGATCGTAGCTGGAAATCGTCTCCTTATTCCATTCAACAGATTTGGTGCCGGTCCAATGCGCATGTTCACGGGTGGGCCGGATGACCGGAACGTAAGGATCGTAATAGGCCACCTGACCACCGCGCGCCTGGAGCAATTCCATCAGGACGTAACTAGGCGACTCACGCTCATCATCCACGTTCGGTTTGTAGGCGAGCCCAAGGATCAAAACCTTGCTTCCATTGACCGACTTTTTGCGTTCGTTCAGCGCGTCGGCCACGCAATGAATCACATGCTCCGGCATGGCTGTGTTGATCTCACCAGCGAGTTCGATGAAGCGGGTGTTCTGACCGTACTCACGCGCCTTCCAGGTGAGATAGAACGGATCAATCGGGATACAATGCCCGCCGAGTCCCGGGCCGGGATAAAATGCCATGAAACCAAACGGCTTGGTCTTGGCAGCGTTGATCACCTCCCAGACATCAATACCCATGGCGCTGTAAACAACCTTGAGTTCGTTGACGAGCGCGATGTTCACACCGCGAAATGTGTTCTCAAGGAGCTTCGTGGCTTCTGCAGCACGACATGACGACACTGGCACGAGTGTCTTGATGGCTTTCGAATAAAGCGCTTTGGCCTTCTCGAGACAGGCCGGTGTGTAGCCTCCAACGACCTTGGGAATGCTCGCAACTTTGCTGTCAGGATTGCCCGGGTCTTCGCGCTCAGGCGAGAACGCGAGATGAAAATCCTTCCCTGCTTCGAGCCCTGATCCAATCTCCAAAACCTCGCGCAAATCTTCGTCGGTGGTGCCGGGATACGTCGTGGATTCCAAAACGACGAGCGTCCCTTTCTGCAAATGACGCGCCATGGCCTTGCCCGTCTCGATGATGTATGAAATGTCCGGCTCACGATTCTTGTTGAGTGGGGTGGGAACGCAAATGATCACCGCCTGAACTTCCTTCACCCGGCTGAAATCCGTTGATGAAGAAAAAGTCCCTGCGCGAACAGCCTCCGCGATGGACTCTGCGGTGATATGTTTGATGTAACTCTTTCCCTGGTTGAGGGAATCCACCTTGTTGGTGTCAATGTCCAACCCCAGCACCGTCACGCCTGAACGTGCAAACTGAAGTGACAAGGGAAGCCCAACGTAGCCAAGACCGACCACTGCTATTTTCATTTTTTCCATAAATTCGTTTCAATCTATTTCTCCGAACCCAGACAACGCTGGATGCTCGCCAGTATCTTTGGCCCCTGTGTTTCAATCACATGCCGCGAGCGAACCTTCTCGGCTGCCACGTCCCCCATTCGCGCCCTCATCTCAGGGGATCTTTTCAATGTCTCCAGATGCGAAGCAAACGCTTGCACGTCCAGATAGGGCGCAATCAATCCTGCATCCTCGCCAACATATTCCGGACCACCACCCGACCGGTCAAAACACACCGTAGGCACATGAAAAGCGCCTGCTTCCAGCATCACCAAAGGATATGGATCCTCGCGCGACGTCAGTGCAAACACATCCATGGCCATATAGTAATCCATCACATCCCCGGTAGTCGGCACACTGCGGCAACGGTCCTCGATACCAAACAAACGCGCCTCCTGTTCGAACCGTAATGCTTCATCACCTTTGGCCGCACCGCCAATCCAGAGAAAACGGACATCGCTGTCGGGCTTCGTCCCGGTCATCTCTCTTGCGATCTGTAGAAAAACATCCGTCCCTTTGCGCCAGCCCATGGCGCCACATGCGCCAACCACAAATGTGCTTTCGGGCCAGCCGAATTGTTTGAGAATTTGACGGCATTTCTCTCGGCGCATCTCATCGGTAACTTTCGGAACTGTCACCGAGCCGTTGATCACATCCATTCGTTCGACACCCACGCCAAAATCATCTTTCAAGGTGTCTCTCACAGATTCCGACACAACGACAAATCGTGACGGAAGACGGAACATCTCCCGTCCCCGCTCTTCACCGATCAGAAGCCTCAATGCGTAACCCATTTCGTGAATGTGCCAGAGCACATGACGGGAGCGCTTTGCCAGGAATGGAACATCCCGCCAGACGGCAGCGGTATTCACGTAAGTCAAATCCCAACGCCGACCGGCCGTCAGCAATTTCAATCCAGCCGTCTCAAATCCCGGCATCCATGCATCGCGGATACCTTTTGGAAATCCTTCGAGCAACCCACCCGGATTGCGCCAGACAGTTGTGCGTCCTATTGCCTCGAACTCGCCCAGCAATTCGCCCCTGCCGTGAACCAGGATTTCCATTTCAAACTCATCGCGGGCGCGCAACCAGCGCAGCGTGTTCAACAGCAGAATCGTCGCACCATTTCGGGTGGCTGCATGACTGACAAAAAGTATGCGTGGTTTCGAACTCACAGAAAGAGCACTTTGGAGAGCAGACCTGCAGCGCGAAGGCGGCTCTTGAGGATGCGGGCGGAGAAATAGCACCAGCGCGGCAGCAATTGTTGGACAAGCTTCCCCGCCTCCGGCGTGCTCAACCTGCAATGGCGCTTGACCTCGGAGTAATTGGTGAGCCGCCCCAGCCAGCCTGCATCGCGAAATTTCAGTTCAGTTTCGTTCGCACACCTGAATTCCTCAACGGCGACTGCGATGTCTGAAAGTATATTGTCCGGCAATACTTTCAATTCCCTGGCCCGTTCCAGATCAGCAACAAACGAACGCGCCGCAGCAAGTCGTCGTTCAAGGCCAATTTTCCTTCGACGTTCCTCTGCGCGCAGTCCTTCCACCGTCGCGTGCTCCTCAATCTCCGCATGATGAATGTTTGCGTCGTGAAGCCGATACAACAGCAATGGATCATCCACGAACGCCATTCCTCCAAGCAGCCGCGCACGGAACCCGAGCGTCATATCCTCGTAAACCACCTCCCTCGGCAAAGGACCAAAAAGGTCGTCTAGAGCTTTCGCCCAGGCCGCGCTGCAACCGAGAATCACAGGCTTCTCTTCACGCATGAACCGTTTCGCTTCAGCAGGGCCGTTCTCAAATGTGAAACAGTTCTCGCGCAGCTTTGTCGGCGGCTTCTGACCCTCAACCCTTCCATCCTGCGCCATGTGGACGACCTGACTGTGGACCCCAAATGATTTCCGGCCAGAGAATTCCCACGCAGCGACGATGGCTTCGACACGATGTGGAAGCGAAACGTCGTCGCCCGCATTCAGAACGAGCAGTTCGCCTTTTGTCAGCTCGAAAACACGATTCGTATGCACCGCCAGACCGGCGTTCGTTACATTTTGATTCAACTCCACCTGGTGCGGGCCGCGATAGTTCGCTGCCATTTCGCGCATGATTTCAAAAGTGCGATCCTTCGAACAATCGTCCGACAAAATGATCTGCAACGGAGAATACGTCTGGGCAAACGCACCTTCCACAGCATCGCGGATGAATCGCTCCTGGTTGAAGGCAGCGACCGCGAGAGTCATCATTGCTTTTGTATCGGCACTAGGCATTTGAATTTGCCGGAAGCAATCGCAGCCGGCCCAGAAGTTGGCGCACTCGCCGTGGAAAACGTTCGACCGGCAGCATTGAACAGAGTTTTCGCAAGGAGAAGATTCCTGTCAGCACGGTTGCCACCGAACCCGCAATCAGGACAACCGGTTTAGGCAGAAAATAGGAACTCACGAACAACGCCGCGACCAGCACACCATACATTGAACCAATCCGGACGTTTTCCGTGGTCCAGCGGAACCCGCTCAGGGAGCGCACTATGAGATAGATTGTGAAAAACTGAATCACGTACATACCAAAGAAACCGACACCGGCCCCTGTGAGCCCGAAGTATTTCACTCCAAACCAGACGAATCCCACCTGTACCGCGTTGGCGAACACTTCCGTCCAGAAGAAAAGTTTTTTTGCGTTCTTGGCCACGATGATGAAGCCAATCGGCCATGTGACAACCCTCAGCATCATGCCAAGGCAAATCCACCGCAACACTTCAACAGCAGGCTCAAACTTGGATGAATACTGCAAGAGGATGACCAGCGGAGCGAATGTCAGAGTTGCCAGCAATCCAGGTCCTGCGAGCAGCAAGCTCACTTCCGCCTGCTCATTCACAAGACGATTGCACTCGGCGTTGTCCTTCGAGGCAACCGTCAGTCGCGGGTAGAAATCTGTTCCCATTGCTTGAAGAATAAAGCTCGCAAAATAACCGCCAACGAACCATGCCGCCTGATAGCAACCTACCGCAGCTTTTCCAGCCTCGACGCCCGATTCGACGCCGATCTTGTTTCGCAAAATCAGTTGAACACAATAAGTGACGCCCGTTGTCAGCAACGCGCTGGTCATGAAGACAAATCCCAGCTTCAACATTCCCGCAGCCTCCTGCGTCACATCGCGTGTCGTCATTGCCACTTGTTCAACTTTTACATTGCGGCTAAACCACCACGACGAAGCAACACCTGCAAGTGCCACGAACACCAGCGCCGGCACAACTCCCTTCTCTCCGTAAAAAAAGACTATGGGCACACTGATTAGGGTCCCGCAAAAAGCGCCGAGAATGTTGTTTTGCGCCAGATCAGCAATGCGTCTCATTCCTTGGAGCAAGGCCATTTGCCCCTGCGAAACTGATCCCATTAGGACGGCCACGGAAAGCAGCCCAACCGCCCAGGCATGAGTATCGTCGCCAAAAGAAATGCGGGCAACAGGCTGTCTGAAAATGAAAAGCAGCAACGCTCCCAACACTCCAAGAGCTAAAGCCACCCGCCTTAGCGTTGTGACGGTACGGCCAATACGTTGACTGTCACCGGTATCAACAGACTCCGCGATCTGGCGAACTCCGCTGTTGTTAATGCCCATTCCCGTGACAATCCGCGCAAGCTCCGAGATATTCCAATAAATCGAAAACAATCCGTAGCCAGAAACACCGAGCAACAACGCCATTGCCTTCGTGCGTACCATGCCGATCACAAGGTTGATCGCCGAGGAACCGCCGATGACCGCCGACGATTTCAGGATTTGAGCGTGACTGCTTTTGGATGGATTACTCAATTTGCTTGATTACCTTTGCAGGAACACCAGCCGCAATGCAGTTGGCCGGGATATCCTTTGTCACGAGGCTCATCGCACCGATCACAGAGTTGTCACCGATAGTCACACCCTTCAACACCACCACCCGGCTGCCGAACACAACGTTGTTTCCGATCACG
>CAYSDO010000102.1:0-11546 GCA_964429665.1 uncultured Bifidobacterium sp. | reverse complement strand
CATCGGCCCAGCGAGGTGCCTTGAGGTTCAAGCCACGGGCACGAAGTCCGGCATCCACGCGCGGGCACTCAAGTTCTCGATCGGTTCTTATGGCCTTAAGCATTTCGCGGGTAATGATTCAGAATCCGTTGGATCTGTCGAGTAAAGTGGCGAGATTTGCGGACAGCAAACCCGAGTGGTCCTGAATGAATCAAAACAAAAAGCCCCGCAGTGTTAACGCGGGGCTTTGGAGAGACATTCGGCGCTCAGTCAAATGCGTGACCGGCGCTGCAGAGGACATTCTTCACCTTGTGACGCACAAGGTCCTTTACAGATGTGCGGGCAGGTCCGAGGTACTTGCGCGGATCGAATTCGCCCGGCTTTTCTGCAAACACCTTGCGGATGGCAGCGGTCATGGCGATGCGGAGGTCGGTATCAATGTTCACCTTCGTGCAACCCGTGCGGCGAGCGACTTCGATGTCCGCTTCAGGCACGCCTTGGGCATCAGGCATCTTGCCGCCGTATTTATTGACCTCGTCAACGAGGTATTTCGGAACGCTTGAGGCTCCGTGCAACACGAGCGGGTAATCACCCATTCCTGCGTCCATCAATGCCTTCTTGATGAGCTTGAGGCGTTCGAGATCGAGATGCTGTTCGCCCTTGAATTTGTAGGCACCATGGCTGTTGCCGATGGCAACCGCGAGTGAATCGCAACCGGATTCTTTAACAAACTTCACCGCTTCTTCGGGCACGGTGTAGTGACCGCTCATTGAATGCGCGCCGCCTTCTTCACCTTCGTCGAACTGAGCGCCAACGAGGTGGCCGAGTTCGGATTCAACCGAGCAATTGTATTTGTGTGCGTATTCGACAACCTTTTTGGTGATCTCAACATTCTTATCGAAAGGCTCGTGACTCGCGTCAATCATCACGCTGGTGAAACCTTCATCAATGCACTCCTTGCACAGCTCGAACGTGTCGCCGTGATCGAGGTGAATGGCGATGGGGATATTGCTCAGGCTGACAGCAGCCTCGATGAGCTTCTTGAGATAGACCGGGTTGGCGTATTGGCGCGCGCCCTTGGAGATTTGCAGCATCAAGGGAGCTTTTTCCTCTTCGCAAGCTTCGACGATGGCCTGGATAAGCTCCATGTTGTTGACGTTGAATGCGCCGAGCGCATATTTCCCTTTGAGCGCCTTGGCAAAAAGGTCTTTGGTGTGTGTCAGTGGCATAATGTTCTATTTCAGTTTCAAGGGCCGGGTTTCCCAAGCCAACACGCAGGGTATGAATTAGGCGCATTGAAGGAAATAAAAATTCTTGGCGGAAACAGGTGTTCCCGGACGCAGCCAACAAACTAACTTTCAAAAAAATCCCGGGCACGTTTGTCCTGCCGGAGCGCGGCGAGCGCATTGTGCAGACGGGATTTCACCGTGCCAGCCGGAACGTTCGTTGCCACTGCGATTTCGGCCATCGTAAGGTCGTCCACAAATCGCAGCAGAATGACCTCGCGGTGCTCCAGAGACAAATTGGCCAGCGCCGCTGACAGGTCTGAGGAAAGCGCAAGCGGAATCTCGGCGGATGCCAATTGTTCGAGCAACTGTTGCTCGCCCTCGGTGGATTGGACGCGGCCTGCCTTCCGCTTTGCTGCAATGGAGAGATTCTTCACGGCCGGATAAAGGAAGGTTTTTAGATTGGCTGTAAGTGTGAAGCCGGGAAATTTTCTCAAAAGATAGAGGAAAGTTTCCTGCATGACATCAAGCGCTAGATTTTCGTCTCCAGTGAAACGATGAGCCAGATTCACCACCCAGTCGCGATGACGATGGTATAACACGTCGAACGCCGCCACGTCGCTGTTGTTGATGGCGGCAATGAGCTGCTGATCATCGGGTGGATCGTGTGATTCGGGCGATTGCACTGGGGCGTTCGCGGTCATGGTTCACGGCAGCCCGCTGTGGCTTCAAGCAATTAAGTGAGGAAGCACGGCAAAAGGTTCATTTGATGTGAGGCTTAAACGGTATGACCCATGTTTTTGTTTTCATCCTTTGCTGCCGCCGGTAAGAATTCCGTGTGTTCGATATTCCCAAAACCATGCGGGCTTCGGTGTATCGCGGTCCGAATGATCTGCGCACCGAAACGTTGCCCGTTCCCCGCACCGGCGCGGGCGATCTGCTCGTCAAGGTTTCCACCTGCGGCGTTTGCCCCACGGACATTAAAAAGATTCAATACGGCACAGTGACGCCGCCGCGGGTATTCGGGCATGAAACATCGGGCACAGTCGTCTGCATCGGCGCGCGTGTGCGCGGTTTCTCGGTTGGAGATCGCGTGGCGTTGCATCATCACATTCCGTGTTTGGACTGCCACTTCTGCCGTCACCGCGCCTTTGCTCAATGCGAGACCTACAAACGCACGGGTATCACTGCCGGCTTCGAACCAGCCGGCGGCGGGTTTTCAGAATTCGTTCGCGTGATGCCATTCGTGTTGCCGGGCGTGGTAAAAATTCCCTCAAAGAATTCCTTTGAGGAGGGCGCAATGCTCGAACCGGTCAACACGGTGCTCAAAGCCTTGCGCCGTTTGAACATTCTGCCGGGTGATGTTGTGCTCGTGGCCGGGCAGGGGCCAATCGGACTGATGTTCACGCGCCTGTTGCAAATCCTAGGCATACGAGTAATTGCTACCGACCTGCTGGCATCGAGGTTGAAGCTCGCGCGGCGATTCGGAGCGCGCTGGACGCACCTCGTGCCGGGCGATGGACTGTCACAGCTTGTCTCGCGAGTTTCACGCGGGTTTGGACTTGATGCTGCAATCATCGCCGTGCCGTCAGATGCTGTGGCATTGGAAGCACAGGCATTACTGCGCGGAGGCGGACAATTGATGCTCTTTGCTCACACCAGGCGAGGTGATGTTTTCAAGCTGGATCCGGCATCAGTATGCGTGGATGAGAAGGATTTCCTTGGCAGTTACTCGGCAGACTTTACTCTTCAAAAGGAAGTGGCGCAGATGGTGTTCTCACGACAGTTGGATGTGCGTCCGCTCATTACTCACCGGTTTGCACTGGATCAAACTTCCGCGGCCGTGGCTCTCGCAGCACGACCGACGGCGGATGCTTTGAAGATTCTAGTCACGCCTGGGAGTTGTGGATGTTTTTCTCGCCCTCGCCCTCATTCTTGATCGACAGAGAATCGAAGGAGGGTTCAGAAATATCGGCCTCGGCGACCCTTGCCTCAGCCTATCTGTTCCTCACAAATAATTTTCCGGGCAGTTGCTTGATCACCCGCTTCATCTCGAGGCTCAATAACGTCACGCTGGCTGCGGAGGCGGGCAAGCCGCTGCGGCGGATGACTTCATCAATGCTCGATTCATCCTCAGCTCGTAATGAGTCATAAACCTTCTGTTCGTTCTCGGAAAGTTCGAGTGCGGGCAGCACGCCTGTTTCGCCGGGGGACGGCGGCTTATTGCTCGACGGAAACAGATATTCAAACTCACTCAGCACATCCTCCGCGTCCTCGCAAAGCTTCGCGCCCTTCTTGATGAGATCGTGACAACCCTTGCTGCGTGGTGAATCAATCCGGCCGGGAACTGCAAAGACCTGCCGCCCGTACTCGGTCGCGAAATTCGCAGTGATCAGCGCGCCGCTGGTTAGGTTGGCTTCGACCACGAGCGTGCCGAGCGTCATGCCAGCCACAATACGGTTGCGAATTGCGAACGATTGGCGATCACCATTGCGATTAAATGGAAACTGGGTCACCACGGCTCCTTGCTCGGCGATGCGATCAAACAACTCCTTGTTCTCCGGCGGGAAGACGATGTTGATGCCGGTGCCAAGCACGCAGACCGTGCGGCCTTTGGCGCTCATGGCGCCTTGATGCGCTGCCGTGTCAATACCGCGTGCTCCGCCGCTGACAATGGTGACGCCAACGTAGGCCAGTTGATAGGCAAGCTTACGGGCGACCTCAATTCCGTAGTGCGTGGTCTGGCGCGAACCGACCATGGCCACGGCGTTTTTATCCTTCGCTGTGAGCGAGCCTTTCACGTAAAGCACGAAGGGTGGATCATAAATCTCCTTGAGCATTGGCGGGTATTCCTCATCCGGCTGGATTACAACGCGACAGCCAAAATCCGCGATGCGTTTGATCTCGCCGTCGAGGTCTATATTCTTCTCCCAACCGGAAATAGCCGTGGCAGTTTCATCGCCGATGCCATGGACCTGGAGGAGTTGTGCTTTGGAGGCCTTGAGAATCGCGGTCGGCTCGCCAAAGTGCTCCAGCAGTTGCCGGGCACGAACCGGCCCGACACCTTCGATGAGATTGAGTGCCACGAGCGCTTCGCGGGAGTCCATGCTTTGGGAATAGCGGCTTTCGAAATCGGAATCAAGTATGGAGGCGACGTGTCCGTGATTCGTGTTTCCATTGGAAATGCCGGATCGTCACAAGTTTCCTGCTTTCCCGCATTGCCGTTTCCCAGGTATATTTTGCCATGCGAATTTTGTCAGGCATCCAGCCATCCGGCGCGTTGCATCTCGGGAATTACTTCGGGATGATGCGACCCGCCATCGAGCTACAGGAAAAGGGTGAGGCGTTTTATTTCATCGCGGATTATCACTCGATGACTTCCCTGTTCAATGCGGACGAGCGCCGCCAGAACACGCGGGACGTGGCGTTGGATTTTCTGGCGTGCGGGCTTGATCCAAAACGGGCGGTATTCTTCAAGCAATCTGACGTGCCGGAAGTTTGTGAGCTTTCGTGGCTGCTTTCCACGCTCACGCCGATGGGGTTGCTGGAGCGCGCCACCAGTTACAAAGATAAGCTGGCCAAGGGAATTTCACCGAATCACGGCCTGTTTGCGTATCCTGTGTTGATGGCGGCGGACATTTTGATCTACGACTCGAACGTCGTGCCCGTCGGTCAGGACCAGAAGCAACACGTCGAGATGACGCGCGATATTGCCACCAAGTTCAACGAAGCCTACGGCCAGACGTTCGTGATTCCCGAACCGCAGATCAAGGGTGAGACGGCGAAAGTGCCCGGCATTGACGGCGAGAAGATGAGCAAGAGCTATGGCAACATCATTGAGATTTTCGGCGATGAAAAGGTGATTCGAAAAAAGATCATGGCAATCAAAATGGACAGCCGCCAACCTGCGGAGCCGAAGCCGGACGCGGATCAGAATATCGCCCTGCAATTACTGAAACTAGTCGCGCCGCCCAGTCTGGCAAACGCATGGGAAGAACGATTGCGGGCCGGTGGTTTGGGCTATGGAGACCTGAAAAAGACATTATTCGAGTTCTATTGGGAATATTTTTCATTGGCTCGACAGAGACGCGCCGAACTTGTCGCCAATCCCGATTATGTGAACAAAGTCCTCGCTGACGGCGCAACTAGGGCGCGAGCGAAAGCTACTGAGGTTCTCAAGCGGGCGCGCAAGGCGAGCGGGTTGGAGTGAATTGATGGAGCGCTGGCGGCCGCGAGCGTTTCAATTTCAACCGCCCTGTTCTGTTTCTTCCTTCCCAAACGCGGGGCAGCACGAACCGCTGTGTTCGTAGCAGTCAGCGCAGATTTTTCGGCTCTCAAAATCAATCGCACCAAAACGCCCGCACTCATCGCAGGCAAAATTCTCGTCCGGCAGCGCAGGTTGTGACATATCAGCCGTGGAGTTTACCCACAGCGGTTCAACAAGCCAATCCACCAAATGAAAACGAAGCGGCTACTGGGAAGTTTTTGTGACACCGGATTCGGCAGATGAAACCGCCAGTTCCGTGATACGAATGGCGAGTCGGTTTTCAATGACGACGACTTCGCCGCGTGCCACCAGCTTGTGGTGGGCACGGAGTTCGACCGGTGTGCCGGGGATCTTGTCGAGTTGCACCACGGAACCCGGTGCAAGCTGGAGGATTTCCCGCATCGGCAGATGACACGAGCCGAGTTCGGCGGTGAGATTCACCGGCACATCGAGCACCATGTCGAGGTTTGGAGGATATTCTGAGGCGTTCATGTTCCCTTGTCCCTTAACTTTTCAAAACCTGGATTACTTCCACGGCCCATTTGTCGTCACACTTGCCGAGACGGCCCGTAAATCTTGCCGTGTCTCCCAGTCGCAACTGCACCTGACTCGCCGATTCAGCAGGCAAATCCAATACGTCGCCGACTTTCAGCCTGGGCAATTCACGCGCGGTGATTTGCGGGCCGGGCATTTGTGCGGTGATGGCCATGCGCACGTCGTCATAAGCCGGATTCCACGCAGCGGCTTTGGCTGGCGCAGCAGTAGGTGCCGGCAATGAGTCCGCCGGTGGAGCGAGTTCGGCGCGGATTTTTTCGAGTAACGGGTCAAGCGAGCTGAATGGAAGAGCAAATTGAATTTTTGAGCAGACATCGCCGAGATGCGCGTTGACCGTGGCCAGAAACAAAGGCGCATCGGAGGGCGATGTCTGCAGATATCGCGAATCATTCTCGTGACCGATCACCACGGGTTTGAGGGGTTTGTAAGCTGCCCAGTGTTCGCACCAGCCCTGGGTGAACATCTGCACCACTTGATCGAAAAGAGCGATTTCAATCTCGGTCAGATTGCGCGAGGAGGCATCCAACTGTCCGGGTCCGCCCATGAGCCGTTCAGTGAGGGCGAGGGCGAAGGCAGGATTGATCTCAATCAAACCAATGCCGCGCAGTGGTTCGATTTTGAACAGCGTGAAATGGGTCGTCTGCGGATAGCTCGTGGCGAACTGCCGGAACGTGGGTGTCTGGAACGAGGCGAGTGAAAGATCGAATTCCGTCCGGAACAAGGATGCAAACCGCCGCGCAAGCACACTAAGGATTTCATTGTAGTCGGCGGTGAGTCTGCGCAGTTCGGGTCCGTTGAGAAGCTCACGGGAAGGGAAGGTGTAAGGCTCGATAATCGGTGCGAGGTGCGGAGTGTCAGGCGTCAGGTCACCTGACACCTCGCACTTGGCACCTGGCACCTCGGCTGGCGCTGTAATCGCAGCTTCGATCGGCGCCGGATTGTTTCCCTCGGTCTCCATGTGGGTGTTACTGGATTGCGAACTCGGTGAAATAAATTTCCTTTACCGTGCCGTCGCCGAGCACGCTGTTGAACGCTGAGACGAGTTCGGTGCGGATAAGATTGCGCGCGCCGGGCTTGTCAATGTCCGCGATCGTTTTCACTGCCAGCACGCTCGAGGCAACGTCACGCAATTGTGCGTCAGCCTTCTCGACCTGTTCCTTTAATTGCGCGTTGTTCCCGACGAGGGTGATGTTGACGAGAAGATAGCGTGTGCCGGCGGTGCCGGAGACGTTGACGAGCACCTTGGCGCTGAGAGGAACACTGGTTTTTTCCTTGCCGCCATGACCACCCTTGCTGCTGCTTTCGCCGTGGCCTTCCTTGGGTTTTTCCCCGTGCCCGCCGGAAGCGGCGGTTTCACCGTGTCCACCGTCTTCAGCCTTGGCTTCAGCGTGAACAGCGTTGCCATTGATTTTTGGCAGAAGCACAAAGACTGTCATCACGTAAGCCATCACCGGCATGAGGACGACGTTGAGTATGAGCGGCAACATGGCCTTGATGCCGCCGGACGGAGGAGCGGCGCCTTCCGCGGGTTTTGGTGCTTCGGCATTTTTGTCGGACATAATAATTGTGCGTGAGAATTACGGGTTAACGTTTCAGATTGACGAGTTCCTGCAGCACTTCGTCGGAAGTGGTTATGATGCGGGCACACGCCTGGAATCCGCGTTGCGTACTGATGAGGTTGGCAAATTCGTTTGCTAGGTCCACGTTGGAAAGCTCGAGCGCGCTGGAATCGATGGTGCCGAGGCCGTTTGTGCCGGGCACTTCGGCGGTTGCAGAGCCGCTGCCGCCGAGCGGGCCGGCCGCGCCAATGCCGGACCAGAGATTGTCTCCTTCCTTGAGCAATGCCTGAGGATCGCTGAATTTTTGAAGGAGAATCTGGGCCGTTACGTACTCAGTCCCATCATTCATGTGAATGTTCACGGTACCGTTGGGCCCGATGCTGAACGTCGTCATTGAGGCCCCAGGCGCCGTGGTGGCCGGTGCAAGAGAATCATCGATCAGGATGTCACCCCTCGCAGAACCCGGTGAAATGTTCGCTGCATTGTAACCCTGAACGCGGAGCCCCTTGTTGGTGATGAGGTAGCCGCTGGAATCAAGACGGAAATCTCCTGCGCGTGTCGCGTATTCTTCTCCGCTGTTGGCATCACGAACCATGAAGAAGCCATCGCCGTCAATGGCCAGATCCGTGCCGACGCCGGTGCGGTTGATTGCGCCCTGTGTGAAGAGGTTTTTCACCGCGGCGGTGGTGACGCCGGAACCGACCTGCATGCCTGCCTGTCCAGCGCCGCTGGATGCTGCGCTGGAAACCTGCAACGTCTGGCTGAACGCGTCGGAGAAGTCCGAGCGCGCAGCCTTGAACGCGATGGTGTTTGAGTTGGCAATGTTGTTACCGATAACGTCGAGGCGGTTTTGAAACTGTTGGATGCCGCTGACCCCGGAGTTTAATGCTCGAAGCATGGATGTTTCGCTTTCTTTGTTGTTGTTTATTAAGCGGGCGTCACGGCCAGGATCTGGCTCATGTCGTATGTATGACGGCCCACGACGATTCGCGGCTTCCCTGCCTCTTCCAACACGCCCGACACGATGCCGTGCGTAATTCTCTTTGCCCCGCTCTTCAGTTCGACCGAGCGACCGATCATCGCTTGAGCCATGTGCAGAACCAGGTCGCTGGGCTCAAGCTGCCTTGGTATTGCATGACTAACCATCATGGTTGATGCGTTCATAGGACTTTCTCTTTCGTCAGTTTGTGGTCTGGGATGAAGAGGTATCTGCCGTAGACGGTGCTAAAGACTGGCTTGGCGTCGGCAGAATAGTCAGCACATCGCTCAATTCGTAACGATTGCCCCCGATCATCAGGCTCGGTTTGCCGTCTGAAAACTCCACCGAATCTACCACGCCCGTGAGCGGAGTGTCCTTCGGACGGTTGACCGTGACCGTATCTCCAAGCATTGATCCTGCGCGCAACTGTGCCATGTCCTGCTGCATTGTTTTGCTTTGTTCCAGCGCACTGAACGAGGCCATTTGCGCGATGAACTCCGTGTCCTTCTGCGGGTTCATCGGATCCTGCTGCTGCATCTGTGTTACCAGCAACTTTAAGAAATCCTCCTGGCCGAGCACTTGCACAGGCACGCGCGCCGAACCGCCCGGCATGTTGTTACTGGTGGTGCTGACGCCAAGAATTGAAGGTACGGATGACATGGTTTTCCTTAAGCCCAGGTTTCGAAACGGTCGTTGGTTGGAGCCTTTTTTGTTGTCAGTGCCCGACGGCTTGCCGACACCATTGGTGCGGAAGGCAATTCAGACGCAGGTGGCTGTGGCGGCGATTGCCGTTGCCCGCCGCTGTTTTGTGAATGTGAAAAACTTGATGGTGAGAAAAACTCCGTGAATCCGGTGCTTGTGCGTTCGGTCAGCGGGGCGAGCCTGACGCCCTGTTGGGCGAGCGATGTCTGCAATTGTGCCCACTGCAGACTCAACGCGCGGTGGTCACCCAGTTCGCACTTCGCCTGCACTTCCACCTGGCCATCGCGCCATTGCAACCGCAATGAAATCTGCGTCTTTGTGTCTGGCGTCAAAACGACGTCCACCTGGTCGTCTGCCGCGCGCTTGAACATCCGCACTTCACGGGAAATAATTTCACCTATACGTTCGATGCGTGCAGGTTGGAATCTCGTAATGTCATCTACTGCGATTGTCTCGCCGCGACCATCAAGAGATTTTGCCGTAGCCACGGTTCCCATCGTGAACAAGGATTCAGCCACCGGGGTTTTGGTGGCGTTGCTGGAAACTGTACGACCGGCAGAAAAGTTCTCACCCGGCAAATCCTGCCTGCCTAACCCGGCAAATTCGTCCTTGTTCGGCACGTTTTTCATCGTTGCAGCTAAATTAGCAGCGGATATGCCACTACCGTTTTCATTTCCGGCAGTGTCGGCGCGGCGTACCGCTCGTGCGGGCCGCTGATCACCTGAAGCCTGCGTCAAATCGTTCGTATCCGTTACTGGTGCAGCTCCGGCTTCTAGTCCGGCGACTTCACGTTGCAATGAGAGTACATCCGCAGCGGACCCAATTTCAGCAGCCACTTGAGGTAGCGATACTTCAAGCCCGGACCCTGTGCCAATTGCGACATCATCCTTCGGCACAGCCTCAATCCGCTTTTGCAACGCGTCTGAAACCGAAATCAATTTGGTAGCCACCGCGCTATCTGGCACGCCAAAGTCAGATGCCGGTAACGAGACGGCCAATCCGGGCATGACCTCTGGCTTTTCCAAAAACTCAAAGCCGGCGGGCAACGATTTGCCGGTTTGCGCTTCGCTTTCGCTTGTCTGCGTTTCGATTGCGCCGCCGGTGAAACTCAAGCCTGCCGCATCCTCAGCGTCAGCCGACTCAACACCCACGGTCGCTGAAGAAGCAATCCCGTCGCCTTCAAATTCTTCCCCGTTCGCGGGCGCGCTTGTTTTCGTCACTGTCTCAACGGGCTTTGCCGGTGCTGCAACGGCGAGAGCGCCAGCAAGACAATCGTCTTCCTGTTCCCGTGCGGGCTGAGCGTCGGAGGCGTGAGGTACGGGGTGCGAAGTGTCAGGTGAGTTGATACCTCGCACATTCGACGCGGCAGACCTTGCTTTCTGCTGCATAACTGAGTTCGAGGCTCTGTTCGTCAGGTCGGTTTTTGTCTGACGTTTCATGCTGACCAACTTGGAAGATCGAGGCTGCGACGGCTTTCGTTCTGAAAGCTTGTCCGTGTGGTGGTCGGAGCGTGATCGCGGTGAAGTAGCGCGATCCAATTCGGCGTCGAAATTGCCGCCGCCCGTTGCGGGTTTGCTGTTGGTGACATCAAACGGCAGCGCCGTAGCCGTGGATTTCCCTATTTGTAAAATGGGAGAGTTCACGGTGCCGAACCTTTCTTGGTCTCCTTGGGCGTGGAGAGATACGTGCGGAGACGATCCGTGACCAAAGCCATGCGTTTTGCGGCGGCGTCGCCTTGCTTGCCGAGTAGTTCAATGATCGGGGCGGACTCGGAGTCTTTCAGCACCGCAAGAATTTTCACAAGCGTGTTGTCATCCAGCTCCTTCATGATTACTGCCGCACCCTCAGGCGACATCGCGGCGTATGTCTTGGCGAGTTTCTTGATGTTGACGACTTCCTCCGCAGTGACGCGCGCTATGTTGGCATCAAATTCCTTTTGCATTTGAAAGACGGATTGCGTGACAACATTTATTTCCATGCGTTCGGCCTGCAGGCGCTCGGCGAGCGCGTTCAAATCCTTCTCGCGTTTGTCCAGCGCCGCTCTTTCCTTCTTCAACTCCTCGATCATCATGTCCACATCCGGGTTTTGGTATTCCCACGAAGGCACGACCCCCTTGGCTTTCGCGACAATATCTGCATTGGTTTCGTCGGTTTGGGAAGTATCCTGGCGTGGTGCAGGTTTCCAGACCATCGCAGTGGTGACAATGTACAAAACCAGTCCAAGGATGGAGGCGACAATGGGAGATTTGAGAAGTTTCATGCGAGTGAATCGTTTGTGA
>CAYSDO010000101.1:0-11588 GCA_964429665.1 uncultured Bifidobacterium sp. | reverse complement strand
GTTGTTGGTGAACACGGTCTGAACTCGCCCCTGAACATCCACCACCACGGTGCGGACGTTGTGGCTGAAGAGCGCACCGTCCCTTGAGTAGGCCAGACCAAACATCCCACCAAGTTTGCGGATTGTTTCATCCGCCGCAGTGGCAAAACTCCAGTGAGCCGGGTCAGGGTGATAACTTTGCGCATAAATAGCCATTCGCTCCGGTGTGTCGAACTCCGGGTCGAACGAAATTGAAAGCAGATGCCAGTTCGTTCCTGCCTGCCGTTCCAACATCAATTTTTGAACTTCAGCAAAATTGTTGTTCATGCGCGGGCAAAAGGTGGGGAAGGGACATCGTGTGAAAATGAATGTGAATGCCAGTGCGCGTCCCTTGAAGTCGCTCAATCGGATGGACTGAGCAAATTGGTTGGTGAGGGTGTAATCCGGCAAGACCGCCCCGGTTTTCAGTGCCTCCATTTTGACGACCGGCGGCGGTGTGGCGACAGACGCATTGGTGACGCCGGTTCGCTTTATTTGATCAATCCACCCGCCATCGTCAGTAATCAACATGCGGAACGTGATTTGATCTCCCGGTTGAAGGTTTGCGAGTTCGTTCGTGTTTCGGACATCGAGCAGCATCGTCATCGCTTCCATGTAACCTGGGATGTCTTCGTGTGCGATCAACGCCTTCGAACCGCCATTCCGGATTTCGCGCAAGACGCCTTTGACTTGATAGATGGTTAGGTTTGTCTTTGCAGTAGTATGGGCGGTGTCTTGCCGAGTGCGTTCAGATTGACGTCCGCAGCCGGAGAGCAGCAAGCTAGTCGTGGCCCAACCGATGGCAAGGAACTGTAGTAATTGCTTTTTCGTTTTCACGTTGAACTCATCTGGTTGTTGCTTGTGCAATGACGGTCTTAAATTTCTCCACGATCGGCGCGTGCATCATGTTGAGCATGTTCACGGCGGTCGGGTCAGCGGTTTTGGGATTGCCGCCACCGGGAAATGCCGGATGCGGATCGTATTCGCCGAGCAGTTGCAGGCCTTTCGCATAGAAGTCGCCGCGATAGCGCCGCACGAGTGCTAACCCCAAATCGAGTCCCGCGCTGACCCCAGCGGCGGTGACGCGATCTGTGCCATCGAACACCACGCGCTCGGCTACGGGTGTTGCGCCGACATCTTTCAAGACTTCGAGTGTCTGCCAGTGGCTGGTGGCTTTGCGGCCTTTGAGCAAGCCCGCTGCGCCGAGCACGAGCGACCCGGTGCAAACGCTGCCGACCAATTTGGTTTTCGCGGCCCGGCTTTTCAGGAAGTTGATTGTGGCTTTATCTTCGATGGCGGCAAACGTGCCGGTCAATCCACCGGGCACGAGCAGGAGGTCAAGTTGCTCGGGGCAGTCGTCGAACGTGAGTTGTGGTTTCACGCAGAACCCGCCTTTGCTCGCGCCTTCACAGGGAACGGGCTCAAGCGTCTTGGCGACGAAGCGAACTGTCGCGCCCATCATGCCCGCAAGGAAGTAATGCGGTCCGAGCGCGTCGAGCGCGGTGAATTCGGGATAGACGAGAATGGCAATCTGTTCGCTACCCATCTGCAACTGTTGTTGCGGGTGGATGTGCAACGGCTTGCTCGCGGCGGGGGCGACGTTGGTTTCGGCGGCGCGGAGTGAATGTGGAATTGCGCCTGCCGCAGTGGCAAGGGCGAGCAAACGGAGTGCGTCGCGACGATTGAGGGATTCTTGGTTCATGGTTTTGTTTGGCTCAGAAGTAATAATTCCCCAGCACGTGCGTTAATCGCAGGTCGGGGCTGGTGTCACCGGTGAGTTTTAGGCGGCTGCCTTTGGTCCATTCCACCGCGCCGTCGGACCAGGCGCGATAGATGCCGTCGAGTTCTTCGGCGTGAAAACGAAAGTCGGAATATTTCACCGGCTTGCGCAGATGAAAGAACTCGAAGCGCCGGGGATCGGAGGTGTTGAACTCATCAAGGATGTCGGCCCACAACACGCCGCGCTTCGTGGCGCGAGTGTCGGCGGCTTGGCCGGGATTCACGACGGTAGCGAGGCCCACGGTGATCAGTTGCGACTCCTCGATGCCGCCGACATAGACGTAGCCCGTGTAAATCCCTGAGCCGAGCGTGACGCCTTCCGCGACGCCGGATTCGATGGCCATCGGACAATTGATCCAGCGCGGTTGCTCGGCGCGCTTCGGCCACGAGGTCAACGGTCCGGGCGGCACAGTGACGCCGAGATACTGCGCCATCGTCGTGAGGCGATCCAACGTCGTGCTGCTTGGCACGAAGTCGTTCACCGGCGGCAACCGCTGGTGATCGTTGAGATACATCGTGTCGGCGAGTGCGAACTGCTTGAGGTTGTTTAAACAGATCGTGCGTTTGGCGCGACGTTTCGCACCGGACAATGCAGGCAACAGCAACGCCGCCAGAATCGCGATGATGGCGATGACTGCGAGCAGTTCGACAAGCGTGAATGCTCGGCGTTGTTGGCTGCGTCGGTTCACGGTTGTTGCAGACGGAAATAACGCTGATTGTCTCCGGCGCTCACAGGAATGGAGTTGGTGGCATTGCCGTCGTCGGCGAATGTCCCGGCGGCGGCGACTTCCCATGAACTCATCGGCAATGCGAGGTTCGTGGTTGTGAGCACGGAGTAGCTACCGGCAGGCACGCCGTTCGTGACTTGGAGCGTGGCGGTGTTGGCGTCCACCGTGAGTTGCTGAATGACTGGCGGTGGCACGGGCGCGATGGAGGCTGTCAAAATGAAACTGCCGATGACCGTTCCCGGTATCGCAGACGAGTCGAGCAGAAACAAACCTTGGTCAATTCGCAACGCGCCACTGATGGTGAGCGTGTTGCTGACAACCGAGATTACCGGGTTCGTGATGGACGCAAACTCGGCGTTCAGGAAATCAATGTTGCTGGTCAGCTTGAGATCCGTGGCAGAAGTCCGGCGGATGGCGAAGTCGCCGTAAAGCAGGACGCCGGTGAACGGGCCGGTGTAGCGTTGCATGCTGGTGAGCGCGATTTGTTCGCCTTTGGTGATGTTGCCGGTGAAACCGTACGAATCGTTCGACAGTGTCCAGCTTCCGATCACGTCGGCAGGATCGAACACAAGCGTGGTTTTCTGCGGACTGCGCGACGAACCGGGCACGCCGGGAAACGGATTCGGCACAACGCCGTAGGGTCGGATCGGATCAGTGAGCGTGACGCCTGAAGCGCCTGCAACAAAGGGCGCGTTGCCGGGCGCGACATCGGCGAGCGTTTCCGCGCGGGATTTGCTTTCATCGAAGTAAGCGTCGAACTCGGAAACGCTGTTGGCCTGGCCTTCAGTGATGGTCATGGCGACTGAACCGCTGGTGATGCGGTAGAGCGCGGCGGAAGAAGAGAGATTGACCGCAACGAGTGCGACAACACTTAGCCCCGCCATCAAAAAGCGTTGGTTGTTCATGTTGAGATTTCAGTTTGCTATGCGGGTTGGATTCGGACGAACCCAACCCGCACGCGCGCTGGGTAGTTTTAGCGTTTATCGGATTTGGTGCGCCGCAGCAACGGCAGCAACGCACCGATACCGAGCAACGCCAACGCTGACGGTTCGGGAACAGCGGTTGGGACGAGTTCGATGTGTCCCATCACCGCGCTGGTGTTGATGTCGCCGTTGCTGAAGTTGAGAAACTGCGACCAGTCAGTGTTACCGAACACGTAGTCGGCGGAGAGGTGCAGATTTCCGTTGACGGTTTCAGTCGTGACGTTGACCAGTTCAAAGACACTCCCTTGGCCCGGGCCGGAGGTTGCGAACAACTTCCAGATGGAATCCGTCGAGTCTTGCATCAACGCGAGATGTTCCCACCAGACGGAAGCACCAGGTTCATTGAAGTCGCTGGTAGCTCTGAGCGAGCCACCGAGTCCGATGTAACCGTTCGGATTGGAGGTGGAGTTGTACGACGTGATTTTGTGATTCGCTGCGAAGCTATTCACGCCGTAAGTGTTCACGGGCAGGGCAAAGCCGCCCACCGGTTGCACCAACGGTGCGGTAGGCCCAGTCAGGTAAGCGCTGGGATATGGCGCGCTGACCCAACTCGTGCCCTCGAACCGGTCGGGGAACATCCAGCGTTGTCCGGTGGCATCGGCGGAAGCGCCGGAGAGGCCGGTCGGATTGCCACTAATGTCGGTGTAAGCCGCAAATGGGGCAATGGTCGCCCATGCGGCGCGATCGTACGTAAGATACGCGACGCCGGTGGCCGCGGTGTTCGGCAAAACGGCTGCCGAAACTTCGTTCGTGATGAGAGTCGTGCCGAGAGCCAGCACGGCGAGTGACAGAAGAGTTTTCATTTTAATCTTCACGTAATTGATTCGTGTTTGCAGGCCGATCAATTCGCGCTGCCTTTCTTGCGCCGCAACAACGGCAATAACGCACCGACACCGAGCAATGCCAGCGCGGAAGGTTCAGGGACGGTGGTGGCTGTGAAGGTGAAGTTGCCCACATCCTTCAATGTATCGCTCGGTGTGTTATACAGAGCGTTGGCCACTTCATAGGTAACTCCCAAATCGCC
The DNA here is from genome assembly GCA_964429665.1 of uncultured Bifidobacterium sp. Lineage (GTDB taxonomy): Bacteria > Verrucomicrobiota > Verrucomicrobiia > Limisphaerales > JADLHS01 > JADLHS01. The sequence continues at coordinate 7,056 of CAYSDO010000101.1, read as the reverse complement.
TGAGATGGTGAATGTGCCGGGAGCTTCAGTGATGCTGACATTGAGCAGGTCAAACGCAGCACCAGCGGGAGGGATGTTGGCCTTAAGATACCATCCAGTGCCGCCGAAGAACGAGCGGGCCGCATCATATTGCAACGTATAGTCGCCATAGAGCAGCGTTCCGGCGAAGCCGCCATAAACATCGAAGCGCGCCACGCCGCCCAGACCGATGCTGCCGGTGTGACTGCTCAAACTTCCCGGTGTGTAAGCAAACGTGGTCGGCTGCGTGTGACGGGTCGGCAGGTTCACCACGGACGCGTCGTTCATGGCATAGACCTGACCGGTGTAGGACGCCGGGCCACCGGGATTGGGATCGGTTTGGAGTTGGGACTGCGTGCGGGCATTGGAGTCCGCTTGATTGAAGAACGCGCCGAGCGTCAACACCGGCCCAGGGCCAACGCCCGAAGCCAGCGAGTCCCACGCCGTCTTGTCATAATCAATCGTGGCCGACCCGCTCACCAGCGTATCGGCGTTTACTGAATTCAAACCGACCAAACCAACCGTCAAACCAACGAGTATAGATTTTTTCATAAACAAACTTTTCAAAGGGTTAAAGATTTTCCGACTTACCAACGGACCGCATTTCCGAGCCGATGCCAGAGGGCAGGGCAAGGCGATGGGAGCAATTGGATTTTTTTTGCCGTCCGCGCCGAGGCAATCAGCGAAACGACTTCAACACTCGGGCATCATTGCCCGGCGAGAATTTTGAGGAAGAATCAAACCGCTCGGGGAGGCGGTTTGGGAGGTTCGAAGGAACGGATCGATGCGTCAGAGTTCGGAGAGGAAATTCTTTCGTGGTCGCTCGAAAAATCAAAAGCCGTGCATTGCCAAACCAGCCCCAAGTCCATTTTGAAACCAGGCTTCACCTGCTGTTTTTGCTGTTGGTCCTTTTCCTCGGCCCGCGCCTTTTTGATGACTTTGCACATCGGGCAAGGATGTTCACCGTCAAAGGTCATGCTTACGGCTTCAGAGAAGGAAACATCGCGCGAGTAGCTGAAAATCATGCCCGTCCACGCGATCGTCTGCAGCAACGTCCAGTGCAGGCCCAAGGTCAGGACCAGCAGCAGGACGGTGATGATTTTTATACCGGATCGCATCGGCTTATCGCAGCATAGTAGAAGGAGCGTTCGGTTGCAACGGGCTTGTGGCGGTGGCGATTTGTGGTTTCACGCGGCACGGCCATTGATGCCACTGGGCTGAAGTGTCATTACGCAAAGTGGCGGGCAAGCGTTGTGGAATCTGCGCTTCCAATTCAGCAGCAGCGGGCAGGTTCATCTTCGCAGCGATTTCGAGCGTGAGGAAAAATTGTCCGGCTTCGTGCGCGGGACGGAGTTCGGCGGGCACCAACGCGTGGCCGGAATTGCAAACGTCGCGCACATACTCGGCGCTCGGGATGCCGATGAACCACGGGGTTTGTAGGCCGATGACGTTTTTGCCGCTATCCCATTCAAGCCAACTGTTAGCAAGGGTGTTGATCGGACCGGGGCCGGGATCGGGCAGCGGGGCAAGCGTCATCATCGCGACGCCTTCAACATGGCGCACGAGTGGATCGGTTGTGATGCCCGCAGCGCGAAGTCGGGCGCAACCAGCCTCGACGTGTTTCCAATCAATTCCCTCCAGCGTTCGTCCGCCAACAAGTCCCAGGATGGGTAGCTCGCAATAGAAATCACCGCGCAATACAAGAGTATCGGGAAAGACTTCGCGAAACGTGCGGGCGATGGCGTCGAATTGCGGGCGCGTGAGTTGAAACAGCGGCAGCCATTGGCAGTAGATTCCATCTGATTTGAGCGAGCGGCGGACGTTCTGAAAATGTTCGCGCGTGAACAATCTTCCTTCGCCAGTGCGCCACGGCAGAAACAGATCTCCGACGACGACATCGTATGCCGCCCGCTTGCGAGCGATGACCCAACGTGCGTCCTCCTGAAAAAACTTCACCCGCGCATTCGCAAAGATGTTGCGATTGTATGGGCCAAAGAATTCTTTTGCGTGTTGCAGCACGAGCGGCGAGAGTTCCACTGCGTCCACACGCTCGACTTCGGGATGCAAGGTCGCGCCCGCCACCGTGCCGCCGGTGGCGACGCCGAGTGCGGCAGCGGACTTGGCATTGCCGTGCAGCAGTAGCGGTAGCAGCGCCTGCCGTTCTTGATTGAACTGCGCGCGCGAGCCACCGAGCGTGTAACTGTTGTTGAAGAGCATCCGCCAATCGCCCGGGCCGCATTCGAGCGTGGCAACCACGCCTTCGCGGCCCACGGATAGTTTGGCGAGGCGTTCGGTGCGGAGAACGGTGGCTTGCGGGAGATTTCCGGCAAACCAGCCGATTGCGACAACGACGCTCACGACTGCGATGGCATTTACGATTTTAGATTTACGATTTGCGCCCGATTCGGCCCGCGATGCGTAAATCGTAAATCGAAAATCGTAAATCAAAAATAGAATGGCGTAGCCTAACCCCAACAACGCGATTCCGCGCCAGAGCCCGAGTTGCGGCGTGAAGATAGCTTCGGCCAGTTCCGCTCCGAGCCAGCCACCAAGTCCGTTCCACGCGAGCAAGACGCCAATCCGGCGGGCGATGTTGCTGTCGCCCGAAGGTGGCGTTCCGGCAGTGGCGTTGCGAAGCAGCAACGGGAAAACAAAACCACTCATCATCAGTAGGGGAATGATGGCGATGCCACCGAGTTTAATGAGTTCCCACGCGTAGGTGGCGGGCGGAAGTTCGTAGGCGAGGATGTTCACGCCGTCGCGGAGTTCGGTAAACAGGACTGGTTGCGTGGCGCAAGGCAGCGCAGCGGCAGCGAGGGCGAAACGAAGGGCGCGTTGGGAATCTCCGGCGCGGGCAATCAGCAGAGGCGTCAGCCCTGCTGCAAGTGCGAGGGAAATCAAAACGAGCGTCAATACGATGGCGCTGGAGAACAGCGAATTGATCGCCACTTGAGCGACCTGCTTCTGCAACACGACCTCAGCGGCGAGGACGAGAAAACCGGAGGCGAAGGCGAGCAACTTTGCATTTGCAGGAGACGACGTGAGGAGGCTCTGACTCATTGCGGATTGCGGATTGGCGGTTTCGGATGGCGAAGTCAGAGCCTCCTCGCGTCGGCTGCTACGGGAAAGATTCAGCGCTAACGCTCCCATTGCGACGAAGACATTCAGGCTGATGGCCGCGAGGCTTGCGCCAAACAATCCCCAGGTCGGCAACGCGAACAGCAAAGCGCCGCCGAGTCCCAGCACGCCGCCCAGAGTATTGATTCCGTAGAGCCAGACGGTTTGTTTGGGATGGAATGATTGGTTGGCCGACAGGGCGCGGATCAGCCACGGCATTACGAGCCCCATCGCGGTGGCCGGCGGCGTGACGAGCAGGAGTGGGAGCAGGAGTTTCAGCAGCGGGGCGGGAGTGGTGGTTCGGTAAACCCAATCGCTGAGCGAGGCGGAAAACAATGCGGGCAAGGCAAAGAGCGCGACGGCGAATTCGGCCAGGGCGACACGTTGCCAGAAGTTGGCGGCAGATGTTTTTGACCGGGACGCCAGCCATGCTCCAAGCGCTAGCCCGACGAAGAACGCGCCGATGACCTTGGAGAAAGTGTCAGCATTGGCCCCGAGTACATCCACAAGGCGGCGGGTCCAGAGGATTTGATGCGCCAAACCCGCTGCGCCGCTCACGATGGCGAGCAACAAGGCAAACCGGAACGGGGTTCGGCGTGGCGACATGATTTACGGTGTTGGTGTAAGTCGCAGGCGATAGAAGCGTTGATCAGCGTTCCAATTGGGATCGGTGAAGATTTGAAACGCGTCGTTGCCGGAAATGGGACCAGAAATCGTCTGCCAGGAATTCGCGTCGCTCAAATTTGCCGAGGCTTCCAGATAGTAGTCCTTGCCCACTTGAGACGGAAACGAAATGGCGACTTCGTTCGTGCTGTGCGTGATGGCAGAGATGGCCGGGCCGGCTTGAAAGTAAATGGATAGCAGACTCGACGGCGTATGCAACGGCCCGCCACCCGCGCCATTGTGCGCGTTGTCGTACGCTTGAAAGGTGACGAGGTAAAGCCCGGGCTTGGTCGCAGAAAATTGTCTGCCATGAATGTGCCCATAGGGATCATCGGATGGAGCGCCGGAATTTTCGCTGACGAGGATTGAGCTGGTGCCGTTGGTCGTGCCGACCGGGAGACTGAAGGTGAGCGTCGTTGAGTTATTGCCGTTGCCGAAACCGGGCACATCCCATACACCAAAGCTGCCGCCGGGTGGCCCGGAGACGGCGACGAAGCGGACGCGCACTTGCGTGCCGTCCACGGGATGTGTGGTGGATTCGTCGCCTTCGCTTGTGAACGCGACGTTGTTGAGAAGGCCGGCGGTGATGTAGTAACCGGCGTAGGTGTTAGTGTTGTAATCAAGCGTCAACACGAAGCCGGAGGTGCCCGCTGCCAGAGCATAATCGTTGTTGAAGGTGAGCGGGGTGCCGGGGGCGTCCGGCGAACCGGAGATGATGCAGTGATGATGAGCTCCCATCGCGAGCATCGGGATCAGGCTGGCTCCGCACGCGACGTGAAGGAGTTTTTTCATGGCATACAAATCTGTTTAGGTTTTAACCCGATTGGGGCGGAGGTGCTGACCTCCACCCCATCGCATGTTTCCAAATGCGGGTTGTTTACTTCACCGTGTTATTGCGGCGACGCCGCGTGGCAAATCCCAAAACTGCCGCACTCAGCACGCCGAGAGCAATGACGGACGGTTCCGGCACCGCATGAAACGTCAGCAGGTAAAGGTCCGAAGGGGTTTGAATTGGATTGCCACCCAGACCGTTGACGGATGTATCAATCAACCGGAAGCCGACGACATAATCCCCCGGCAGATCCACGGCATAACGACGTCCGTGCAGGTGGCCGTATGGATCACCGCCCACTGTGCCTGCACCAAGGCTCACGTCGCTCAGTTCGATGAGACTTGTGCCTGATGCCCCAACACCCAAGGTGTAAGTCGGGCTTGTGATTGCATCGTGATCCCAAAAACTGAACGTTCCGCCAGCGGGGCCGGAAAGAACGGTTTCCAGTCGCAACTCGATGAATGACCCGAGCGATGCGGCGAAGGGTGAGGAGTTGTGCACGGAATTGGAGGTAGCCCCCAAGGCCGTGAACGAAAGGCCGGAGACTTCAAACAATCCCGGGCTGGTCAGCGCGGGAGCACCTTGAAGCAACGCGATCTCACGGTTGGTGATCACAAAACCCGAGGCGTTCACGAAGCCTGAGACGTTTTGGAAGTACAACTGACCGGTGCCAAGCGCTCCGGCGTTGATGTGTTGTGCCTGCACGCCAGACACGGCGAGACCGAGGCCGAGCGTGAGTACAGGCAGCGACCATTTTTTACTGATTGATTTTTTCATTTTGTTTTAAGCTGCTTCGTTTTTTTTGGGTTCTAATGTGACTGTCCGTCCGGGCTGACGAAGCGGGAGCCCGGTTGGACAAGTTCCATTTTGACCCGCATCCAGCGCAGCGTTTCCACATGACCGTCGGCGTAAAGGTAATTCGCTGTCGTGAGGTGACGGGTCACCGCGACGTCGGTTGCGAATTGAGCCGGGGCATCGCCCCCGCCGATAAAGTGGAAGTGATCCGATCCCAAAAATGCATCCGCGCACTCGGCCATGTGTAGGGTTAAGGCCGGTGACGGGATGACTGTCGTCCTGGAGAAATCGAGATCCGTGGCGCCAAAAGGATGCGGCGTCAAAAAGTCGTTTATTGCGTAACTGTAAAGCCGTGTCAGGACCTTATCGACCGGACAACGGTGTAAATTTGTGCCCGACAAGTAGGGCTGGAGCGTAACGGCCCACGAGGCTTTCGTATGAGTGGACTGCGGGAAGGAATCTCCGTTTTCGTCGGCGTACATCCGGCTGGCGATGCCGATCTGTTTGAAGTTGTTTAGGCAAGACGTAGCCTTCGCGCGTTGTTTGGCACGGCTAAGGGCCGGCAACAACATCGCGGCGAGGATGGCGATAATTGCGATCACCACCAACAGCTCGATTAACGTGAAGGCTTTGACAGTCTTCTGCCCACTCATACAAACCAGATGCATCCAATCGGACGCAAACGAATCAGGGAAACTTTCCGCACACCGGAACAATGTCCGGCCACGGCACAACGAAACAACGCGGGATTATGCAGTGAAACTGCGAGGAGGGGGAACGGACGGACGATGAGTTAATCCGTCAGAAATGGAAGCGAACACCGGCACGAGCCGGAAATCCTGTGGTGCAGAAAAAACGAACACCGGGCATTGCGAAACAAACTCCAGCTTTTTGATCTCCAAGGGCAGATCAGCTTTTTTCTCGGCGCGTTTGCCAGCATCAATTGATTTGCAGAGCTTGCAGGGGTGTTTGCCATCGAAAGTTTTTGTCAAAGCTGCCTCAAGCGTGGCTGTTTGAAGATTGTCAGCCAGCATTTTTGTCCATGCGATCGTCTGGAGCACGGCCCAATGTCCACCCGTCACGCCGATAAGCGCGACGATCAATAGACAATTTCCAAGCCGAACGAACATGCCATGACAATATCTGACCATCTGACTCTGAAAAGTCTTTTCTACGCGCGGTGGCGGGTGCATGGCAACCGTATGATGTTTGGTGCGGAAAAAAGTTCCTCACCTCAGTGTAACAATGAGCGGTGCATAATCGGTGAGATAAGCAGAAAAGAGCGGAGACGTTGGAGATTAAACAAACTTCCCCGGATTCAAAATCGCCTTGGGATCGAGAGCGAGCTTTACGGTGCGGTGAAGTCCGCGCGCCTCGGCGGAAACAGCCAGTGGCCACCAACGTTTCTTGGCAATACCCACGCCGTGCTCGCCTGTGATCGAGCCGCCCCACGCCAGCACCTGTCGGAACAATTCGTCCAGCGCGGCTTCGCTTCGGCGCTTCGCTCCGGGTTGCTTGAAGTCCACCATGATGTTCGTGTGAATATTGCCGTCGCCAGCGTGACCGAAGCACGCGACCTGGAGTTTGTGTTTCTTTTGCAATCGCGCGGCGAAGTCGAACAAATCCTCCAA
>CAYSDO010000100.1:0-11606 GCA_964429665.1 uncultured Bifidobacterium sp. | reverse complement strand
AAGTACTCGCCGGGGCTTCGCCCCGACGGCAAGCAACTGATTGAGGATCGCCGTGTGGTCGCTAATTGCCGCGCGGCCAAGCGCAGTCATCCCGCGCGCATCGCGCGCATCGACTTCCGCCCCTTTGGAAATGAGGAGCGCCACCATTTCCGAGTGGCCCTGGGTGGCCGCGCGGTGAAGCGGTGTTACTCCTTCGTTCTCCTTTTTGCTGCGCGCGTTGACGTCCGCCTTGCGTTGAATCAACACCTCGGCGACCGACCAGAAACCTTTTGCGGCGGCCAGGTGCAGCGCGGTTTCGCCGTTGTTGTCTCGGGCGTTGATGTTGGCACCTCGCCCGGCGAGCAACTCCACCATTGCTTTGTGTCCGCCGTCCGCCGCGAAATGCAGCGCCGTCCAATTGACCCCGACTGACCGACCGTCAATGGCTGCGCCGTTATCCAGGAGAAACTTCGCCACGCGCAACTGGCCTTTTCTCGCGGTCTGGCCCAGCGGCGTAAGATTGCCAGTCACGGCTTGGCACGGCGCGTTGATGAGATCGGGACTGTTCTGGATCATTGTCTGGAGGCGGCGGATTTCGGCTTCCTCGTCGTCCGACACTGTGGCCACTGAGGATTTCGTAGCATCCATTGTCCCGCTTGCGAAGGAACTCGCATCGGCACTTGCGGCTGCGATTAGCGTGCGCAGGTTCTCCAAATCGGCTTCCCGCTGCTTGATGAGTTTGTTCTGGGCAAGGTTGAACTCAGCCAAGGTCTTATCCAAATCGAGTTTCACAGCCTTGTTCGTGGTGTACGTCATCCAGAGCTCTTGGTGGCGGTTCCAAATCTTGGTTAGCTCTTCATCATTCAACACACGCACAATTGTGGCGGGACTCTCGGTGTTGCCGGCCTGTGCCAGTTGGAGATTGAGCAGCAGGTATCTGTTTTCCAAGTCAGCCAGTCTCTTGTCTGCTTCCCCCGCCGACTGCTTTGCAGGACCGACCAAGCCGACTAGATTCTGCCGGCTCAACGTGACGAGAGTGTCCTGATCTACGAACTCGCGCACGATGCGTTCGTATTGTGCCGTGGCTTCGTTGGTCTTGCCCTGTTTGCGGTAGATTTCGCCCAACCGGAAGATGGCGGTGGCGGCGAGCTTGCGGTCCTTGTCAAACTGCGCGCTCACGGTCTGGTAAGCCTGCGCCGCCGCATCCAGATTCCGGTTCGCCTCCTCCTCGAACAATCCGCGTTGCAACAGCCCGCTTAGGTCATTGGTGGCTGCGCCCAAGCCAAGGGGCATTAACGCAAAAACGCAAACCGCCGTCGCTGCGCCATGGCGCGTCAGGCGGAGCAAAGATGCAAGCAAAGGAGCGCTAGCGGTCCCCGCTCGCAGCACTCCGTGGTGATGGCGGCGTTGAACTTTCCTCACGTCCTTCTCATCCGTCACGCGCTGCGGGCGGAGGACCGCCCGCGCTCCGAACCGCATTGTCTGCGCCTTGGCGTCTTCGCGCCTTTGCGTTGAAAGAAGTGCGTTGTTGGTTTTCATGGTTTCAATCATGGCGCGGTTGAAGTTTCGAGTTGTCACGCTTTTGCAAAATCGGCTTCGCCTGTTTTCAAATCCGTGTTCATCCATGTCCATCTGTGGTTGAGTCAGGTTTCAAGCCTGTACCCGACGCCATGGACGGTCTTGAGCCAACGCGGTGCGTCGGGGTTCTTCTCGATCTTGCTGCGCAGGCTGCCGATGTGTGTGTCCACCGTGCGCGTGGTCGGAAACGAGGTGTAGCCCCACACCGCGTCCAGAAACTTTTCCCGTGTCACCGGCTCTCCAACCGCCTCGGCCATCAGGCGCAGCATGGCGAACTCCTTTGCCGTGAGATGAACCTGCCTTCGACCGCGCATCGCCGTCTGCCGCGCCAGATCAATCTCCACATCGCCGAGCTTCAGCTTCGTCGGAGATTTGGTTTTCCGTTGCGAGCGACGCAGCAGCGCCCTCACTCGTGCGAGCAATTCCTCCGTGCTGAACGGTTTCACCAGGTAATCATCCGCGCCCGCGTCGAGTCCGTTCACACGATCTTCAATCTGGCCCTTGGCGGTGAGCATGAGCACCGGAACAGCATTTCCCAAGCGCCGCAACTCGGCGCACACCGCGAAGCCATCGAGCTTCGGCATCATCACGTCGAGCAGTATGAGATCGGGCTTTTCATCCACGGCCTTGCGCAGGCCGATTTCGCCGTCGGCCGCAGTGAGTGCGCGATAACCCTCGCCTTCCAGCACATCGGCCAGAGCCGTGCGCATCGGCGTTTCGTCTTCAATGATCAAAATGCGTGACATGAGAATTTGAACAACAAAGGAACGAAGCAACGAAGAGGTTTTGCAAATGGATTTCTCATCAACTTTGTTCCTTTGTTTCTTTGTTGTTAGTCAATGGCAAATCAATTGTGAAGCGGCTGCCTTTGCCCACTTCGCTCTCCACCCGCACGCGGCCACCGTGGGCTTCGACGATGTGTTTCACAATGCTTAACCCGATTCCAACACCCTGCGTCTCCCGCCGCAACTCCGAACCGAGCCGGTAGAACCGCTCGAAAATCTTTTCGCGCTCCGAGTCAGGAATGCCAGGTCCGATGTCGGTGACACGGAGTGCGAGGTGCGGGGTGTCAGGTGTCAGGTTTGGCGCGCTATCGTCACCTGACACCTGACACCTCGCACCTGACACTTCAAGGCTCACCGTCACGACGGAATCCTTCGGCGAATGTTTGATGGCATTATCAATCAGGTTCACCAACGCCTGCTGGATTGCGCGACCGTCCACAGACAGTTCCGAGTTCCAGGTTCCGAGTTCCGAGTTCAACGTCAGCGACACGCCGCGCTCGGCGGCGTAGGGCGACATGAGTTTCACGGTCTGTTCAACCAACGAGCCGATGTCCGTCGATTCGAACTCGTATTGCTTGCGACCTTGTTCGATGCGGGAGAAGTCGAGCACGTTCTCGATGAGCGACGACAGCCGGCGACATTCCTGGCCGATGAATCGGAAATACTCGTTCTGTTTGGCCGGTTCGGAAATCTTACCGCGTTCCAGGCTTTCCGCCATCAACCTCACCGACGCGATCGGCGCGCGCAATTCATGCGACACGCTGGAAACGAAGTTGGATTTCTGCTCGTTGAGGGAGAGTTGGTGGCTGAATGCGCGCCACGCGGAAGCAAACGACAGCACACAGGAAGCCGCCGCGACCAGCATCAACCCACAAAACCACAACTGGCGCTTGCGCTGCGCCCTGAAGAATGCGGCGGGATCTGCCAGTGTGACCGTGATCGAAACGAAATCTTGGGGGGAATTTGCCGTGCAGGTGACAGCAGAATACTTCCAGTCCGTGGACTTGCCTGACTGCGCGATGAGACTTCGCCCGCAGATGTCTGCCTTCACGGCGAAGAGGCCCAGCGGGTCGGCCTGCTTCGCGACGCCTGCGACCTCTTCCGCAAGACGGGATTCTGGTAACGCACAGAACACCCGGCGACCGGTGGCGATTGATTCCGCGTCCGCCGGCTCCTGCAAAACGGCAAGCCATGGATATTCGCCGTCCACCCAAAATCGTTCGGGCCAGAAGGCTTTCCGCCCTTGGTAAAGCGCCGCCGCCTCGTGGTAAAGCCGCCACGCTTCCTGCTTAAGACTCCAGAAGTCGCATTGATTTCGTTCGGCTCTTTTGAAGTTCTGTTCCAACATCTTCCTATGCCATTGTCTTAATCTCTCGGGTTGTTCGACCAAGGATTCTGGAAGAATCAGGTCATTCGGAGCAGGAATTAAGAGCATGCGAAAACGGGAGATGAGTTCTCCACCGAAGGGCGAGCCGTCATTACGGAGCAGTTCCAAGACCGGCAGACAATTCGATAGCCAGCGGGGTGGAAGATTCGTGGCTGCGCCAGCGAGGTTGAAGATTCGCATTGCCGCGAGATGAGGCAATGAGAGACCAGCCTCTGAGCGCGTGTCATTTAAGTTATACGGATTTTGGAAGCTCAATAGCACATCGTCATAAGCCAGGATGGCTTGATTGGTCTGCTCCAGTCGCTCGTATGCAGTGGCAATTCGATAATTGGCCTCCCCTCGCAAACGCTCATTGCTGCCCCCATCCGTTGGTGCGACCGGACCCGTCACGATCGGGCCTTCGGCGGCGAAGTTTGAATAGAGTTTAATGGCTTGGATCCAATCGCCAGCTTGATAGGAATGGCCTGCATCAAGCCAGAGTCGGGCCCGGTCAGGACTCATGCGCGCGACCGTGTTGGTTGGAAACGGCGTGGGCGTGGGCGGCCAAGTGAAAGGCCACTGCTGATCGAGCGCGTTGTCTGCACGAACTTCAAACCAGAGTTCCTGTGTGGAGCTGTGAATGGTGCGGGAGCGTCCTTCGATTCGGAATGTGACGTTGATCGGGTGCAGCCGTTTTTGGAGTTCGGCAATGGTTGTGGCGGCAATCGGCCCGGCCCGGAGCCGCGCGTCATGTTCGATGGCCACCCGGTCCTGCCGCAGCGTCCACAGTCCTGCCGCGACCAGCACAGCCACGGGCACGAGAATCAGCACCCCTTGCCACAGGAAAGTCGGCTTGCGTTGATTACGGGCGACAGTCATGTGCGTTCCATTTGTGAGCAAGCCTAAGCCAAGGGCAAGCCGCAGTTGTCACGGTTTTGCAAAATCTTGCGTCAGGGTCAGCGAATCAAGCCGCATCTCTTTATTGTCCGCGTTCAAACAATTCGTTCACGCGAACGAACGAGTAGCCGCGGGCGGCAAGCGCAGCGAGCAACTCGCCGAAGCGTGGGTGAAATTTGTCCGTGCGCCCAGGGCCGCTGCCGAGATGGAACATGAGGATGAAACCATTCAGGCCGTTTGGGTCTTCGCGTTCGCGCCGGAGAATGCTGTCGAAGATGGCCTGTGAAGAAACGAAGTTGGTCTGGCCTTCTTGAGTGTTATCCAGGCCGGAAAGGGTGCCGGGGGTTGGGGCGATGATGGTCAAGCTGGCGTTATCTGTTCCCTTTAACCACCAGCTGTCATTGGATGGAGAAGGCAAAAGCACGAAATCCTCCAATCCCTCGTCAATGTGCTTCTGCCGTACGCACTCGGAAAACGGTTGCACACCCGGCTTTGATTCATTCTGCGTTGGTTGGTCCACGTTTGCCCGCGATTCGACCGGGACGGTTGCTGGCATGCTTGGAGCGGAAGGCAATCCATAGCGGGCCCTGAAAGCCGGTGGGATTTCGGCATAGGAAGCCGGGTGAAGAGAATCCCACACGTTTCCCAAGTAGTTTCGTTTGTCGAAAAGCCGGCCGAGCATTGGGGCAGGGTCCTGATCTGCCGGAAACTGGTCCGTCAAAAAGAATGACGTGCTGACCTGGCGCAATTCAAGTTCGGTCAGGATCGCCTCGGCACCTTCGGAAAACAAATCGCCCCATAAACAGAGCGCCACGCGTTTTTCGCTTAACGGGCCGCGGACAAGAATTCCATTTTGAAACGTCGCCAGTTCCGGCACGGCATTGGTTCTCGTACGCAACAGAATCCGATGAGCAGCAATGCGAAACTGGAGCAAGACCTGCGGGTCGTGTTCCGTGCGTGCCAGATCAAATACTGCGGCTGCATCCTTGCGCATGACGCCGGGAAATCTTCCAAGAACCCGCGCCCCTCTGTCACGGACTTGAGTTTTGGGATCGGCCAGCAATTTCAGAACAGCAGGGATGGCTGTTCGAGGACTGATTGATTCAATGGTTATCGCAACAACTGGCCACGAGGATTTTCCTTCCGAGAGTGTTTGTTCGAGTTTTGGCAGCGCAGGCAACGCATTACTGCCAAATTGGGCGAGCACTCTTGAGATAAATCCCACTTCTCTCTGATCAAGAGTGCCCATCCTCTCAGCAAGAGAAGACACAACCTCTCGATGATTGTGTCTGAATCTCCCAATAGCAAATATCGTCGAAAAACGCACCTGTGAATCTGGGTCACTAAGTAATGCAATCAGTGCTGGCAAAGCTGCAGGACGATTTGTCCCCACTTCCCCCAACCCCGATGCACATGCAGCACGGACTTCGGAGTTCGTGCTGCTCAGTCCTTGGATCAAGACACCCACGGCATCTTCGCCAATACAGCAAAGACATCGCATGGCAGACGGCCCCGAATTCGTGTCGTTCATCAACGTCACGAGCGATGGGACGGCTGGTTTGCCCAACACACCGAGTGCATGGAATCCGCCAATGGCGGCTTCGTGATAGGCGTTTGCAGACGGGATGTTCAGCTTGAATACCTCTTGTTTCTCGGCGAATTGAACGATCTGTTTCCTCAAAGCAGAATCCTTTACGGAAAGATATTTCAGCAGCAGGGGAATCGCATTCGTCCCGATTGATCGAATCGCTGTTGCGGTTTCCGAATCCGGGCCCGATTCAAAATCGTCATGGCGATACTGATCCAGCCACTCGCTCAATTTCTTCCCTTCGTATTGCGGCTCGCGTGAACGGAGCACGAGCCACGCGGTAAAAACAATCGCGACGACGACCAGGAAGGCGATGATGTTGCGGGAACGCGGGTTCATGCTTGAAACAATTGTCCTCCTGTTAGACCGCGCCGCGAGAAAAATGTTTTGCGGGCCTTGCCAATCCTTTTCGTCATGCACAGGCGCGAAGCGCTTCTGACGGAGCGCGACCGTTCCCCGGTCCCAGCACGTGATCATCAAGGCGAGCATTGGAAAACCTGGAGACCTCGTCGTGTGCGCGAGCGTTGCGGGCGAGGGACCGTCCGCGCTCCTACCGGGATCCCCGGCCAACCGGCCCGCCAAAGTTCGGGTCGCGCGGCGGGCGGAGCATTTCATCCACGCGCACAAACTCATAGCCTTTGCTTCCGAGCGCATCCATGAGTTCGCCAAGGCGTACATGGAATTTATCCGCCCGGCCCGGCCCGCTGCCGAGATGGAACAGGAGGATGAAACCGTTCAGGCCATGGGGGTCTTCCTGTTCTCTTCTGAGCACGCTGTCAAAGATGGCCTGCGATGAAACGAAGTTTGTTTCAGCTTCACCCGTGTAGTCGGCGTTGGATCGCGTACCAGGAGTGTAGTTGATGAGCGTCCACCCACAGGTGCGTGTCCAGTCGGCGATGTCGCGGTTGTAGTGTCCGAAAGGCGGAAGCAGGTAGCGGGATCGGCGGAAACCCGGCTGTTGTGCGTCCGGAATCCTGGAGACGTTTGCGAAGAGGTCCTTTTGAAATTCGTGCTCGGTGACGAGGTTGGTGCGCGCGGCGTCCCACGAGCAATAGAGCAGGTGTTGATCGGAGTGAGGCCCCAGATGGTGGCGTTCGCGCTGGATGCGGCTTGTGATGTTTAAGAACGTGTGGTTCGTCAGAAATTCGCCGGTGAGAAAGAACGAGGCACGAGACTGATGGTTGGTCAGGGTTTCGAGAATGGTTTCAGCACCTTCGCCAAATTCGTGTCCGGTGAAGGCGAGTGCGATTCGTTTTCGATCCACCGGCCCGCGAATGATGGCCCCGTCCCGCATCTCGCATTGCACACGCACGACCGCGAGGCGCGCAACGCGGCGAAGGTCTTCCTCCTTTGATTCGGCGATTTCCCGCAACATCGGCAGCGCTGAGACGGCATCCGTGCCGTATCCGGACAACGCAACAATGGCATTGCGTTTCACCGGCGCGTAGCTGTCCTTGAGACACTCGATGAGCGCGGGCACGGCGATGGCGGATTCCATTCCGATCTGGCCGATGGCATTGGCGGCGTTTGCGCGGACTTCCTTTTCGTTTGCCTGCAGGGACTTCACAAGCAGCGGGACGGCTGCGTGGGCGTGACTGCGGAAATTGCCGACGGAAAACAGCGCGCCCTCGCGCAGAATCGCGTCGTCGTTCGTGAGCGCATGAAAAATCACCGGCATGGTCTGCGGGCTGCCGATGGCCTGGAGCGCGTTGATCGCGTAGTAGGCGTTCTCCTTGTCCGGGCCGGTGACGAGCGCCTGAAGTTCAGGAATCGCCGGCTCGGCAACGCGACCAAGCGCCAGGAATCCACTCACGGCAAGTTCGCGCCGGGCGTCTGCAAGAACAGGGAGATAATTAATGTCGCACTTTTCGTAGAGCCAGTGGACGGCGTCGGCCTTCCATTGCGGATCGCGTGCCCGAAGCGATTTGAGCAAAAACGGAATGGCATTGGTGCCGATGCAGTTGACGGCGAAGCGGGCGGCTTGGTGCCGCTCCGCGAAACCCGATCCGGCGACAGGCAGTTCACGCAGCCAGTCGCTCAAGCGCCTGCCCTCATGTTCAGGCTCGCGCGGCGAAAGAGCGCCCAGCGCAGCGAGCAGAAGGATCGCCGCCAACCCGATGCCGAGCGCGAAGCGCCAACGGGATTTCATAGTGGCGGGATTTTCCCGAAATCCTTCGCTTCCGCGAGAAAAATCAGCCGCGGATTCGGGAACGCGAATCGACGATGCCGCAATTTTACGGAGTCCGGCTGTTCCTAGCGATATGGTTGATGCAGTTCCACGGGCGCGGGTTTCGTTTTCGTGCGCATGCGGATGTTCAGCGCCTCCACGCCCACCGAGAACGCCATGGCAAAGTAAATGTAGCCCTTGGGAATCTCCTTGTGAAAACCCTCCGCCACCAGCGCACAACCGATGAGCATGAGGAAACTCAGCGCCAGCATTTTCAGCGACGGATGCTTGTGGATGAAGTCGCTGATGCGCCCCGCAAAGAAGAGCATGAACACCAGCGCGAGCATCACCGCAGCGATCATCACGCCCAGCTTGTTCGCCATGCCGACGGCTGTAATGACGGAGTCCAGCGAGAACACAATGTCGAGCAGGAGAATCTGAAAAACCACCGCCGCGAACTTGGGTGTAACGCGGCTTGTGACCTCGCCTTCTTCACCCTCCAGCTTTTCGTGGATCTCATGGGTGCTTTTCCAGAGCAGAAAAAGCCCGCCAAAAAGCAGGATCAAGTCACGGCCCGCCACAGGGTGCGGTGCGTGGAGTATCCCGAATGTCGGAATCTCGAACAACGGCTTGGTCAATCCCACCAACCACGCCAGACAGCAGAGCAGCAGGACGCGTGTGACAAGCGCAAGCATGAGTCCAGTCTGCCGCGCCCTGGCCTGTTGTTCCTCCGGCAGCTTGCCGGCGAGGATGGAAATGAAAACGATGTTGTCTATGCCAAGGATGATCTCCAGCACTGTCAGCGTGAAGAGACTGATCCAGATTTCAGGTTGAGTGATCCATTCCATACGGGCTGAATACTTGTTGAAGCCACGGAGAAATTCAAACGCAATGACCAAAGAAAAACGCGGCTGGATTATAGTATCCAGCCGCACAGGGTGACGAAATGTCACTGGAGCTCCTACTGGCTGTTCAACACATCCACCAATTGACGCAGCCGCCCGTAATCACGACGGTTAAAACCGAATGCAATTCTCTGGAGATCCAGATGATCGTTGTCCTCGCGCTCTTCGACGGTCGGCTCGATGCGTTTGATCGGCGAATCGGTGATGATATCGGCAAAGTCCTCGTTCATCGCCTCGATGGCCGATTCTGTTGGCGCGTGATTAAGCCGGATGATGAACAGGTCCTTCACGAACCGCGTCGAGTGGAAGTTGCGATAAAACCGCGTCACAATCCTCACCGCCTCGTCCGCGTTGTCCGTGATGCGATAAAGATTCAAGTCATCAGAAGAAATGAGCGCGTCTCGAAGCAGATGTTCGCGGACATGTTTATCCCAGGTCTTCCAATATGTTCCGCCGGGCTTGTCCACGAGTACGAGCGGCATGAGCTGGCTCTTGCCGGTCTGCATGAGTGTGAGCGCCTCGTAACCCTCGTCCATGGTTCCAAAACCGCCCGGGAACAGCACGATGGCGTCCGAGTGGCGGATGAAGATGAGTTTGCGCGTGAAAAAATACTTGAACGTGACGAGTTTCTTGTCTTCGCGGATGACGGGGTTCGCCGTTTGCTCCCACGGCAGGCGGATGTTGACGCCAAAGCTATTCTCCGGCCCCGCGCCTTCGTGTCCTGCCTGCATGATCCCCGGCCCCGCGCCGGTGATGACCATGAACCCCGACTTCACAATCTTCTGACCGAACTCCACGGCCTGCTGATATTCCATCTTGGTCGAACCCGTCCGCGCCGAGCCGAAAATGGTGACCTTGCGCGTCTTTGCATACGGCGCAAAGAGCCGGTAGGCATAGCGCAATTCACGCACGGCTGTCTGGATGACCCGCACGTCGCCGGTGTCCTTCACGTCCGCGAGAATCTTCAACGCATTCTCAATGATGTCCGCCACGGCTTCCTCGTTGTAGCCGCCGCCTTTGAAGGCGATGAGTTCCTGAATGCGCCGCTTCAACTCCGGATCCACAGGAGGCTTCTCTTGTTTTTGCATGGCCCGGCGAGAATAGCTGCGACGGTCGCAAATGCAATCACACAGCAGGCTTTCACTTTTCCTGGGATGCGGATTCCTCGTCAGCACAAAACCTGACTTAACGTCCTTGCGCATTCACGCAATAGAACGCTCGCGCTGCGGGCGTGGGGGTCGGATCGGTCAGGCTCACCATGGCTTCGTTCGTGTGAACCTGGCGCACGTAGTTGGTCACCTCCGTCCAGTTTGTGTGGTCAGCAACAGTGTCGCAGTCAAAGCCAGCAAAACAAATGCGCGTCCTGGGAATCTGAGTTTCATACGGGACGCGTGAACGTTGCGGCGACGCCTCGTCGCCTCTGCGTGGACGCGCCGCCCCCGGCGCGTCGTCCAACCACCCCCAATAGTTTTTCTTCAAGGACCCGGTGACTTGTGCGTCGCCGCCACAACCAAGCGACGAGGGCGTCGCTTCTACGCACCCACGGCCTTCAACCAGAAGTGAGCCATCAATGCCGCGCCCGCCGCACTCGGATGCACGCCGTCGCCCGCCCAATGTTCCGGCGGCGCGAACTTGATCGCGGCGTCGAACATCGCCTGGAACGGGACAAATGTGGCGCGATGTTTATCCGCCACGCGCTTCGCTGCGGCGCGATATTTGTCGAACTCGGGAAACCATTTGTCGGTCACCGCACCACAACGCAGGACGAATGGTTCGCATACCACCAGCTTCACTTTCGGCAAAGCCTGCTTCGTGCGCTCCACAAGCGAGTGATAGTCGTGCTCGTAAATTTCCACCGTGCCCTTGTAGTTGAGCTTGGGATCGAGCGAATGCCAGATGTCGTTCACACCGATCAAAATGCTCAATACATCCGGGTTGAGGTCCAGGCAATCCGTCTGCCAGCGTTCCGCAAGCTGGAACACCTTGTGACCGCTGATGCCGCGGTTGAAAATCCGCAACTCGTCCGCCGGCCTGTCCACGAGCAACTGCCCCGCTGCCAGCCACGCATAGCCATTACCAAGTCCGGGTTGGTTGTTCGCAACGTCGGCCTTCCCCTTGTCGCGACTGCGCCCGGCGTCGGTTATCGAATCGCCTTGAAACAGAATCACCTCGCCTTTGGCGACCTTTACCTTTGTTTTGCGCGGCAGAATCGAGGCTTGTGCATCCGTACAGATGGACAGACTGGCTAGTGCGGCAGCGCTGATGGCGGAAGCTTGGAGAAAATTTCGACGGTTGAACTCGTTCATATATTGCCAGTCAAGTTACGCAAGCCACCCCTTTT
>CAYSDO010000099.1:0-11865 GCA_964429665.1 uncultured Bifidobacterium sp. | reverse complement strand
CCAGGAAATTTTCTTTCCGTATTTCTTTTTGATCGGCCAGAGGAGCCGGCGCGCCTTGTCGAGGCTGACGTTGTCCGGCCAACTGTTGAGCGGTGCGAACCGCTGCTGACCGCGCCCGCCACCACCGCGCCCGTCACCGGTGCGATACGTGCCGGCGCTGTGCCAGGCCATGCGAATGAACAACGGGCCATAGTGACCGAAGTCCGCTGGCCACCAGTCCTGCGAGTCGGTCATCAACTTGGCCAAGTCCTTCTTGAGCGCCGCGTAATCCAGGCTCTTGAACTCCTTGGCGTAGTTGAAGCCCTTGTCCATCGGATCGGACTTGCAGGAATGTTGATGGAGCAATTCGACCTTCAACTGGTTGGGCCACCAGTCGCGATTGGTCGTGCCGCCGGCCAGTCCGGCACCTTGGTGGAACGGGCATTTGGATTCGGATGACATAAACTTTTCCTCAATTCGGTTGGATTCGTTTTTGGTTGCCGACCGCCAGCGGACGACGACCGGACTCATTTAACCAGCCGGCGAGCAATTGTTGAAATACTTTTTTTCCTGTGGCCGCGATGGGAATTGCCTATGGCGATGCACCGGCTACGGTAAGTGGTCGACGTCACTGAGGAAGCTTCTCGTCTCCGCACCCGCCTTCGCTTTGCTTCCGTGTGGAAGGCGAAGTTCTCTTAGGTTAGTCATCCGTGGTCGCGACATGGAAGCTGGCGCGGTGAGCGTGCGTCTACACCCCGACAGCCCGCATGACGCAAAACCGATGGGGAAGTTGTGGCAAAGATCAGAGATTTTGGCTGCAATGAATGAGCGCGGGGCGTAAGTTCCGTTCGTGCCCGAAAGCGTTACTACTCTTCTTGAAACCGAGCGGATGCACTTCCGGCAGTTCCGTGGCGATGACGCCCAATTGTTGTTTGAGCTCGACAGCGATCCGGAGGTGATGCGGTTCATTTCCAATGGCCAGCCCACACCCCTTGAGCAGATTCAGGATGTGATCATTCCCCGCTTTCTGGACTACTACAAGGAGTCGCCCCCGCGAGGTTTCTGGGCGGTGCATCTGCGCGACAACTCCGAATTCATTGGCTGGTTCCATCTGCGACCAGGTGCGATTTCCAGGGAGGAGGTGGATCTTGGTTATCGCCTGAAACGCAGTGTGTGGAGGCGCGGACTGGCAACCGAAGGTTCACTGGCGTTGATCAAGAAGGTGTTTGATGACTGGGGTTACCAGAAAATCACCGCTCACACGATGGCCGCCAATCTTGCTTCACGTCGAGTCTTGGAAAAGGCGGGTCTCAGAGTCGAACGCGAATTCTATTCTGGAGGGGCTACGTTGGGCAACTGGGTCATGGGCGAGGAGCATCGCGCGATCAAATACTCTGTTACGCGAACAGAATATTCACGACTACAAACATGAACTTCCGTCTCCACGACAGCAACCCGCAATGTTCGAAAGTCAAGCCGGAAGCCATCGCGCACATTCTGGAGAGCTTCCAAGGAAGGCGGGTGTGACCGGCTAGGACGCCGCCAGCTTCGCTAGATTCCAAATGCAACGATGCAAAGGCCTTTTTGCGCGGAGAGAATTGGGCGAAGAGTTTTTGCAGCGAAACAGGCAAACTCCCGCTATTTTATCTGTGGCTGGTTGGTTTGTTGACTCCGCAACCACTCGATTCCGCGTCTTACCGAATCGAAATAAAAAGTAAAAGGCTGCCAGCCGTGGCCCTTGGGATAGGTTTCCATTTTTATGCATGCCCCATTCTCTGTCAGTCTTCGCTGTGCCAGTTGCGCCAGTGAAAACGGACACACCTGATCGTCCGGCGAATGATAGAGATAGAACGCCTTCCCGTTGGCGTTGGTCAGTGATGGCATCCATTCGGGACGGAAAACGGACATGGCGACGAAAGAACCCGTAATCCGGCTGCTGCAAAGCGCAGCGGTGTAAGCCGCCGGGCCGCCGGATGACCACGAGAGCGTGAAAACATGGCGCGCGTTGATGTTCTGGAGTTTTCCGACATCATCAATCACTGCTTCAATGAACTCTTCGGTAGAATGCGCCATGTCGTTCTCGGGAAGAAGGCGTGTGGGCCAGACAATCTGTTGGTTCGTGCTCCAGATCGGCGCGATCAGTTCAGCGGCAATGAAATCCTCCGGTAATCCCCATCGCCTCATTTCTTTGCAGAACGGTAAAAAGCTCCGGCTGCCGTCTCCGCCCGGCAAGATCAACACCAATCCAAAGCCGCCAGCAGGCATGGCGGTGTTGGTTGGCGCTCCAATCAACAGATAGCGCAAGTGGTCGTCCAGTGGAAGCGTGCGCTCGATCACGGGCGGATCGACCGGTGTTCCAGCATAAACGAGGTTGTTCAACAGGTTAATCGTTGAAACGAGCGTCGTGACAAGAAACAAGCAGATGGCTGTTTTCATTTCCTGAATTTCGGCTTCTCATCTGAAAGAACATCGAGTTCGCGCTTGTGCCGGTAGCCCCAGAAGAGAACCAGTCCCACGTAAATCAGCGTTCCCAAAATCACTCCTAGAACACTCACGGCGAACCACACCGGATTCGTCCGTACCTCAATGAGCATCGGGGTCGTGGCCGCGACTGCCAGTAAGACGGTCGCGATGCCGAGTTTCCAGCCGAAGCGCAGCCGGACCGCCCGTTCCTGCTGCGATTTGCTGATGCGGAGCGTAGCTCTCACACCAATATATGAAGCAGCCGCCGATAACACGGGAGTGAGCAAGGCACTCGCGACTATCACGAACGGAAATTTGACCACACTCCATACCATCGTTTTCATTGTCCCCTTGACCAAAGCCGCCAAACTCGTGGATATGCCGGCGCTTCCGGTTGCGGCAAATGTCACCGTTGATTTCAAACCAGCGGGGGCGGCTTGCACCGAATTTGCCATGACTGCATTCGCGATGAGTGCAGCCGTCAATGTCACGCCACGTTTGTGGAATAGAGCACGGAGTTTTTCCACAGCACGGGCTGCACGCTTCTGGGCGGCGTCTGCGCCGATGCCCAGTGCCGCGCCCACTTCTTCCAGAGGACGTTGCTCGTAATACCGCAGCACCAGTGTGGCGCGATCACTGTCACCTAGTTGCGCCACTGCCTCATCCAGCAAAGGCCCAAGTTGTTGCCACGTTGTCTGGGTTTCAGCTTCGTCCTGACTCATTGCAGATTCGAGGTAGGCGCTGTGTTCCCGTTTCTGACGGCGGTGTTCCATTTTCAACGCATCGCGGGCCGCAAAGTGTGCGGTGCGGCACAGCCAGCCGGCGAGGACCATTTTCCCGCTGAGGGTGCCCGCCTTGCGGGCGAGGATGATGAAAACAGCTTGTGTGACTTCTTCGGCCAGATGCGCGTCGCGCACTTGCCGGAGTGCGACAGAGTGGACGAGCGCGATGTGACGTTCAACGAGTTGGGCAAATGCTGCCTCGGACTGGCGGGCGGCGTATTCAGCAAGCAGTTTTGCATCGCTCTGTGGTTCCATCTCACCTATTAAATGGACGCTGGACTGAAAATCCGACAATAATTTTTGGTGAAATGCGGGGTGTCGGAAGAACTTTACCGACACTGTGAAGCCATCGCGATGTCCATGGGTACACACACGAAGGGTTCATAAGCAGGCGCGAAATGGAAGCTGGTACGTTGCGCGCCCGCCGCCGACCCGACGGCTCGCAGGGCACGAAGTTGAAACATGAGGTCGGCGCGGAGATGGATTTTGATTGCGATCACAGAGCGGTGCTCGCGAACATGTCGATCGAAATGAATGGAGTCTCGCTCGCAACTTACCCGGTGACCGAACCTCTCGCCATCGGCATTGGCGTCGTTGCGCTGATCTTGCTTTATCTGGGTTTCAAGGCAGCCAAGTTCGTGATGAAAATGCTGCTGATCCTGGTGGCGCTTGTGATAATTGGCCTGGCGGTGTGTTGGTATTACGCTGTGCGCCATGGCGGCCCGCAGGGCACAAAAACAGGAAACAGCATGGCGCAGAATTTTTGACTGCGGTTCGCCAGTGCGACAGCTAGCATCACGGCATGATCAAAACTTCCTGTTGCCTTGCGCTGATGTGTTGCTCGCTCGCCTTCACTGTTTTTGCGCAGACTGATTATCCGCTCACCGAAGATTCCAAACCGCAGGCGGGCGTGCCTCAGGGCGAGTCGCTGAAGTTCACATTTGATCAATCGAAGATTTTTCCCGGCACCACACGCGAGGTCTCGGTGTATGTCCCGCGGCAATACGATGCGACGACTCCAGCGTGCGTGTACGTGGGGCAGGATGGGGGAGGTTTCAACGCGACCACGGTGTTTGACAACCTCATCGCCAGAAAGGAAATACCGGTGCTGATCGGAGTGTTCATCAAGCCGGGCGTTGCAAAAGCTACGGATACCAATTCGTTGGATCGTTTCAACCGCAGCTTGGAATACGACGGACTCGGACCGGATTATGCGCATTTTGTTCTGAAAGAAATCTTTCCTGCCGTTGAAAAACTCAAGACTGCCGATGGCCGTGCGATCCGGCTCTCGACCAACGGCAACGATTGCTGCATCGGAGGTGCGTCCAGCGGCGCGATCTGCGCATTCACGGCGGCTTGGGAACGACCGGAGGCGTTCAGCCGCGTGTTTAGTTCCGTTGGCACGTACGTTGGGCTGCGCGGCGGCAATGAGTATCCGACGCTTATCAGGAAGTTTGAACCCAAGCCCATCCGGGTGTTCCTGCAGGATGGCACAAACGATCTCAACATTTACGCCGGTGACTGGTGGATGGTGAACCAGGAAATGGAACGCGCGTTCACGTTCGCAGGGTACGAGCACGAACACATCTGGGGCGGCGGCGGGCACGATGGCAAGCACGCCACGGCAATTTTCCCCGACGCGATGCGGTTTCTCTGGAAGGGCTGGCCGGAACCAGTGAAGGCAGGCGAGAGCAAAAATCCATTCCTGCGCGACATCCTGATTCCCGGCGAGGACTGGCAGATCGTTTCGTCCGGTCACAGATTCACAGAAGGCCCGGCTGCCAACGCGCAAGGTGAAGTTTTTTTCAGCGACATTCCAACGAGCAAAACATTCAGGGTCACACCAGATGGCAAAGCCGAGGAATTCCTTGCGAACTCGAAGCGAGCGAACGGCGCGGCGTTTGGTCGGGATGGAAAAC
This sequence comes from uncultured Bifidobacterium sp., assembly GCA_964429665.1. Taxonomy (GTDB): domain Bacteria; phylum Verrucomicrobiota; class Verrucomicrobiia; order Limisphaerales; family JADLHS01; genus JADLHS01. The sequence goes on along the minus strand of CAYSDO010000099.1, from coordinate 6,722 downwards.
TCTACATGATTGCCACGGCAAGCAACCAGATCGTTGTCTGCGATACCGCAACGAAGGCGACCGTCGTTTTGGCAACTGACATTCAAGGCAACGATATCGTGGTGCGGCGTGACGGTTCGATGTTCGTGACCGAGCCGTTCCCTCGTGAGATGAAACCGGGAAATGTATGGTTCATTTCCGCCGGTGGGGAAAAGCGTATCGTGGATTCCACCGGGTTGAAGTTTCCAAATGGCATCACACTCTCGCCGGATCAATCGCTGCTCTACGTCGCCGATGCGCGGTCTCACTGGATTTACAGCTATCAGGTCCTGCCAAACGATACGCTCACAAACAAACAGCGTTATTTTCATTTACACGTGCCTGACACCGCAGACGACAGCGGCGCGGATGGAATGCGCTGCGACCGCGATGGGCGTCTCTACGTAGCCACGCGAATGGGAATCCAGGTGTGTGACCAGGCTGGACGTGTGAACTGCATTTTGCCGACTCCAAACGGCCGCATATCAAATCTCACCTTTGGCGGTGAAAAGTTTGACACACTGTTCTGTACGTGCGGCGACAAGGTTTTCAAACGCAGACTCAAGGTCTCGGGCGCGATGTCGTTCGCCGATCCGATCAAACCTACCCCGCCCCGTTTGTGAATTCGCATCGGCGAGCTTTGCATGCGAGCGCGCGTCGTGAGCCGTCGCAGTCTTGACTCTGCTGATGACCAACACCAACATCGCGACGCTTAAACCCATGACCAACGAAACCCGCAGGCGAGCTTTTGCCCTTTGTGTGCTGTTCGGAATCAACACAATGAATTTTTACGACCGCATGATCCTGGCGGCGGTCGCCGAACCAATCCGCAAGGAGTGGGCCTTGAGCGAGTCAGCGCTGGGGCTGCTCGGCACCGCATTCACCATCCTTTACGCCTTCGTGGGTGTGCCCTTTGGCCGTTGGGCGGATACGCGTCCGCGCAAGTGGCTGCTCGGTGCCGGTTGCGCCCTCTGGAGTCTGCTGACGGCCGTCTCCGGCATGGCGCAGAACTTCTGGACGTTGTTCGCCGCACGACTGGGTGTAGGAGTGGGCGAGGCCAGTTGCGCGCCGGCTGCCAACTCGATCATCGGCGACCTTTACCCGCCCAAGCAACGATCCCGCGCGCTCTCCATTTTCATGCTCGGTCTTCCGGTGGGAATGTTCCTCAGCTTCCTGATCAGTGGCCGGATTGCGCACGCGTACGGGTGGCGCATGGCGTTTTACGTGGCGTCAGTTCCGGGGTTGATGCTCGCCGCTCTCGCACTTTGCATGGCCGAGCCAAAACACGGATCCAGTGAAGGTCGAGTGGATGCGGCGCATCGGCCAGGCTCGCCCTATCTGGTGGTGCTCGGAATCCCGACACTGATATGGATCATCGTTTCCGGTGCATTGCACAACTTCAACATGCTGGCGGCAAGTTCGTTCATCGCTCCCCTGCTGGCGCGGTACCACGCCCTCGAACTCAAAGATGCTGCCTTCGCGGCCTCGCTGATTTTTGGTGTCTCCGGCGCCGTCGGTCTTCTGGCGGGCGGCTGGGCGGCCGATCGTTTTGGTGGTGCTCGCTCGAATGGGCGGTTGATGTTGTCCGCAGGAACAATGGCGGTGGCGGCCCCCTGCATCTATTTCGCGTTGCGCCTGCCCGCCGGTGAGGTCGCGCAATTCGTTCTGCTCATGGGAGCAGGATTGGCGCTGGTTTACGTCTACTACTCGTCCGTTTATGCGGCGATTCAGGATGTTGTTGAACCCAGATTGCGTGGCACAGCAATGGCCATTTATTTTTTCGCAATGTACGTGCTGGGCGGAAGTCTCGGCCCATGGGGAACGGGAATGCTAAGCGACTACTTTGCGCGTCGGGCAATGTCCGCCGCCGGAGCGACGGCCATGACAGAACAGTTCAAGGCCATTGGCCTTCACGGCGCAATGCATGTCATTCCGATCTTGTGTCTTGTCCTGGCGCTGGTGTTGTACGCCGCGTCTCGAACCGTGGGCCGGGATATGGCGCGACTAAAGGAATGGCAGGAATCGCAGGCAGTTAAAACAATTGGTGGTGGCTCAGTCTGACCAAGGCGGTGTCGCCATAGGCAGGAAGTGTCAGCCGCCCGTGTGAAGTAAAACGTTCTCGTTTGCTAAAGGCATCTCGCAGAGAACCACGATTCTGGCTGCTTTGCAGCCTTGAACGCGCCGGTATTCCGCCCGCATATTGGCGGAATGTCCGTGGAGTTGAACGAAGCGCTGTTGCAGAAAGCCGCCGGTTGGGACGTGGTGAAGCGCGCCCGCGCGTACCTCCAACTCGGTCAGGTGCTGAGTTCTTATTGGCAGCCGCCACTCCTGCGCGGCGTGGTGCAGAACGACGGCGTTTCCTTCCGTGCTTCGATGGTCATCAAGAGCGAGATCGACATCGAGAATCTTTGCACCTGTCGCGAGGCACGCGAGTGGGGGAAGATTTGCGCGCACGTCACGGCGGTGGCTTTGCATTGGATCGAGGCGCAAAAACCGAAAGCCACAACTTCTCCGTCTTCAACACGCGTAGCCGGCAGTATTGTGCCGCCGAAGTTGCCGCCCAAACGAATCTTTTCGCTCCAACGCACCGCAACCGGCGATCCGGCGGAACTGTTTCTCATCCTCCCGCCAAACTTCGAGCAAGCCGTCGCCCGTGGCAAAGTCATGGTGGTGTTCGAAGCGAAATGGGGCGGCGGGCGGTGTCCGTTCAATGCATTGCCCAAAGGCTGCGCCTTCGCCTTTTCCGCGCAGGATAATGCGATCATCGAATGCATCGAAGCTTTGGCCGATGGCGAGACTCCGGCGTTGTTACAATTGGACGCGAAAGATTTCACCACGTTGCTGCCGCTGCTGGCGGAGCATGAAAACATCACGCTCGGCAAAGCCAGCTCGGTCAAAGTGACGCGCACGCCGTTTCAGTTGCCGCTACGCGTCACGCTGGAAGCGAATGGCGAAATCGTTTTTAAGTTGAAGGAGAAGGCGGGTGCGTTTGCGTTCGTCGGCGACTGGGTCTGGCACAAGCAGACGTTGCAGCCGCTCGGCCTGCCGCCGGGAGCGCAGAGTGTTTTGGATGCACCGGTGCGCGTGCCACGCTCGCAAGTCCCGATGTTTCTAAGTCAACAATGGCCGCAACTGCAAGCGGCGGGCGGCACGGAGGCGAATTTCAAGCTGGAAGATTTCACCCTCGAACCCCAAGCGCCGCGCTTTGTGTTGTCGCTGCGCGGCGGGCTGGCACAACTAGGCGCGTTGCTCCAATGCGCTTACGGTTCGCGCATCATGACTGTGGGCGCGACCGCATCCGACGAAGGCGTGTGGCTGCCCGATCCTGATGTGCTGACGCGCTATTCCACGCGCGATTTCAATGCGGAACGTGCTGCCTTGTCTCGCTTGCAACGCAGCGGCTTCATCGGACCGGACAGTCAGGGCAAATTGCAGCTCGCCGGCCAGAGCGGCGTGCTGAATTTCTTCGCGCGCGAGTTTCAAAAGCTCCAGCGCGAGTGGAGCGTGACACTCGACGAACAACTGGAGAATCGCACGCTGAAGAATATTGAACGGGTCGAGCCACAGTTTCAGATTACGTCGTCGGGCGTACAATGGTTCGATCTCGGCGTTGTGTTCGCATCAAGTGGCGGTGAAACCTTTTCCGCCGCAGACATCCAGCGATTGGTGTTGTCTGGTCAGAGCCACACGCGGCTCAAGAATGGCAGGATGGCGGTGATTGATACTGGCGCGGTGGAGGAATTGCAAGAGGTGCTACTCGACTGCGCGCCGCAACAACACGCTCAAGGCTACCGCATCAACGGACAACAGGCGGGCTTTCTCGAAGCGACGCTGCGGCAACATTCCAACTGGAAAGTTCAAGCGCCAACTGCATGGCGTGATCGTGCGGCCAAACAAAGCGGTGAAGCAAAGCTGGAATGTCCGCCACTCGGCGATTTGGAATCCGTGTTGCGTCCGTATCAGAAGCAAGGCGTGGCATGGTTGGGTTTTTTGCGGGCGAATAGTTTCGGCGGTATTTTGGCTGACGAGATGGGCTTGGGTAAAACGCTGCAAACGCTGGTTTTTCTAAATTCACTACCAAAAGCCAAATCACAACCACATCTCATCGTCTGCCCGACGAGCTTGGTGTTCAACTGGGTGGCGGAGGTAAAGAAGTTTACACCCGGACTGAAAGTTCTCGCATTGAGCGGACCGGATCGCCATGCGCTCTTTGACCAGATTGCAACGAGCGATATCGTGGTCACGAGTTACCCGTTGATTCGCCGCGATGCGGAAAAGTATCGCGATGTCGAGTTCGACACCGTGGTGCTCGACGAGGCGCAGCACATCAAGAATCGCCAGACGCAGAACGCGCAGGCGGTCAAGGCAGTGAAGTCACAGCATCGCCTTGTGCTGACAGGCACGCCGATGGAAAACTCCGTGCTCGATCTCTGGTCCATCTTCGACTTCCTCATGCCGGGCTATCTGGGCACGGCGCAGGATTTCCGTGAGCGTTATGAGTTGCCTATTGCAAAGGAGAAGAACGTCGAAGCACAGGTACGGCTCGCGCGGCGGTTGCGTCCGTTCTTGCTGCGACGTTTGAAGAAAGATGTGGCGGTAGATTTGCCAGCGAAACTGGAACAAGTTTCATTCTGCGAACTCACACCGGATCAACGCAGCGTTTATCAGCAGGTCATCGAAGCGAGTCGCAAGGAAGTCTTGGAAGCCGTGGGCGCACAGGGCATCGCCAAGAGTCGCATGGTCGTGCTGACGGCGTTGCTGCGATTGAGGCAGGTGTGTTGCGACCTGCGGCTCTTGAAACTGGAAAACGTCAATCCTGCCAATGCCTCCGGCAAGTTGGAGATGTTTGGCGAACTGCTGGAAGAAGTGATTGATGGCGGCCATCGCGTGCTGGTGTTCAGTCAGTTCGTCGGAATGTTGACCCTGCTGAAGGAGCGACTCGTGGCGGAAGGTATTGAATACTGTTACCTCGATGGTTCAACGACGGATCGCGCCAAGGTCGTGGAAAAGTTTCAAGCCAGCACTACAATTCCGGTGTTCCTCATCAGTTTGAAGGCTGGGGGCGTGGGTCTGAATCTCACCGGGGCGGATACGGTGGTGCATTTCGATCCTTGGTGGAATCCAGCAGTGGAGGATCAGGCGACGGATCGCGCGCATCGTATCGGTCAGACGAAAGTCGTGACCAGCTACAAACTCATCACTCGTGACACGGTGGAGGAAAAAATCCTCACGTTGCAGAATCGCAAACGCGAGATCATTCAAGCGACCATCGGCGGTGAGGAAGAGTTTGCGGCGTCTCTGAGCTGGGATGACATTCAAGAACTACTGGCATGAGCAAGGGGAGGAGCATTGCGCATTCGCTACGGGCTGTTATCATAAAACTCTGGTTATGAAACAAAACACACTAAAGCAATACGTCACCCTCCGGAAGTCCCTCACTGCGGAAAAAGCCCGTCTGGAGGCCCGTCTTCAATCAATCAACGAAGCCTTGGGAACGGGCGCGACCACGCCAACCACCGGCAAACGCGGCGGCAAACGCCACATGAGCGCATCCGCCCGGGCCCGCATCAGCGCCGCACAAACCGCCCGCTGGGCGAAAATCAACGCAGCCAAAAAACGCGCCAACGCGTAATTCGTTCCAGCCCTGCCCAGCCAACCATCATCCGCCTGCGAACACCGGGCGGAAGTCCGCCTCGGTCAGGATGCGCGCGACTTCCTCCCGCTTGTCGCCCTGAATCTCGATGTGACCATCTTTTACCGTGCCACCGACCCCGCACGCACGTTGCATGGTTTTGGCGAGCTGTTCTTTTTCCGGCAGGCCGATGCCTACAAAGCCCGTGACCACCGTTACGGTTTTGCCACCGCGTCCGGCCTTCTGCCTGATGATGTCAACCCGCCCGCGATTCTTCTTCGCCGGTTTGGCAGCAGTGGATGTTGATGAAGTCTGCGACGGGTTCGCCGGCGCAGGCGGAAGACCATCGCTGGAAAGCGCACCAAAGGGATTGTGACCGAAGCTCGGTCCGCCATCGGTGGGAATTCGTTTATCACTGCTCATGACTCTTGCTCAAGTTAAGCAACCAACACAGATCAACGCCAGTCTGCGCTGCCGGCTCGCGATACGTACACATCTGTTGAAGTAGCGATCTGCGATCAATTCGAAAGGGCTGCATAATCGGTGTAACCTTTCGGCCCGTCCGCATAGAAGGTGGAAGAGTCCGGTGCGTTCAGCGGCCCACTGCGGGCGAATCGTTTCGGGAGATCGGGATTCGCGATGAATAGCTTGCCGAAAGCGACGGCGTCGGCCTCACCGTTCCGTAACAATTGTTCGGCGCTCTCTCGAGTGTGGGCTTCGTTCGCCACATAGATTCCACCAAATTGCTTTTTCAATTCTGGCCCAAGGCGGTTTGCTCCAACCGATTCACGGGCGCAGAGGAACGCAATCTTGCGCCGACCGAGTTCGCGCGCCACGTAACCAAACGTCGCCGCGAGATCAGAATCGCCCATGTCATGCGCATCGCCGCGTGGCGCGAGGTGCATGCCCACGCGACCCGCGCCCCACACGGAAATCACCGCATCCGTCACTTCGAGCATGAGCCGAGCGCGATTTTCAATCGGCCCGCCGTAGTCGTCGGTGCGTTTGTTCGTGCTGTCTTGAAGGAATTGATCGAGGAGATAACCGTTCGCGCCATGAATCTCCACGCCGT
>CAYSDO010000098.1:0-12021 GCA_964429665.1 uncultured Bifidobacterium sp. | reverse complement strand
TTTGCGGCCTCGTTGTTCTGGCGCAAGCGCTCCTTCTGCCCGGCGGCCTGCTCCGGTGGAATGAAACTGGGTGAGCCAAGCAACTGGCCGGTCTGGGTGATCTGAGGATCGCTGGTTGAGAGTTGAGAGTCGTCAAGGCGCTTGGCGATACCGAAGTCGGTAATGCGAAGCTGGCCCGATTCGTCAACCATGACGTTCGAGGGTTTCAAGTCCCGATGCAGCACGCCGCGCGAGTGGGCGTAATGCACGGCTTCGGCAATCGTCTTGATGTAGGTTGCCGCCGTACGCCAGGGCAGCGGATTGTCGCGAACCAAGTGGGCAAGATTTCGGCCCTCGATCAAGTCCATCGAGAAGAACGGCTGGCCAGCATGTTCGCCGATTTCGTAAATGGTGACGATGTTCGGATGCTGAAGTTGCGCGGCAATCCGGGCTTCCTCACGAAAGCGTTGCAGTCCGTCGGCATTGGTCAGATGCCGGCTGAGGATCATCTTTATCGCGACCATGCGATTGAGACTGACCTGTCTGGCCCGATAGACAACACCCATGCCGCCGCGGGCGATTTCCTCCAGCACCTCGTAATCCTTGAACGCAAATAATGCGCCGTGCTTGGCCCGTTCACCCTCAACCGCGCCGCCCGCTGCAAACGCGCTTTCAAACAGGCAACCCGCGCAAAGTCCATCCGGCGCGTCGTTGCTCAAGGCCGCGCCGCATTTGCCGCAGTGCTGCGACTGGGATGATTCAATCATGAACGTATTGGCAGTCTCTTCAACCTGCCGGTTGTATCTGCTACATCTCCACCTTTTCCATGCCGCCATTACGGGGATTCGCCAGTTCACTTCGAACGACCGAACTCAGATAACGCAATTCCTGCTCCAATTCGGCAGCCGTTGTCACCGTTAGGGCCACCTCGGCCCGGAGCAGTTCGCCATAGCGCTGACGCAAACGATTCACGGCCACCTTCGCCACATCTTCAGTCATGCCCAGTTGTTCCGCCATTGCTGCACATGACAGCGTGCTCTTATCGCCCCATACGAACACCTTGAGCCTCTCGAACAAGTCCCTTTTACCAGGCTGATCAAATTGCGCCCGCAACGACGCCATCGAACGATCCATCAGAATGGCCGCCCAACCACGGTCGAACAGTGTGTCCGAAGGCTGTGCCGTCACCGACCCATCAATGGAATGTTTCTCAATCAGATCGTCGCTCAACAGAAGCGTTTTAAGTCCGTCGCCGCGCTTTCCACTGTTGCTCTTGTTCCATTCGTTGATCAGAAAATTTTTAAGCGACGAGAGCAGAAACGTGCGAAACCTTCCGCGATTGCGATCCGCAAGCCGGAAATAATCCTTTTTCAGCAGGCGGGCAAAAAAATCCTGGGTGAGATCCTGCGCATCTTCGACGCTGTGGCCTTGTCGCCGAACGTATTCAAACAATGGTTGCCAGTAAGCCCGGCAAAGTTTCTCCAACGCGGCGCGAGCTTCATCCGAAGCTCCTGCGCCAGCTTGCAACACGAGACTCCAGTGGGTGGTGTTAAAGTCTGAACTGGGAAGTTGGCCCGGATCATCTTGAAAAAAATTTGTGCCTTGATCCTTCACAATTGAGTTGAATGCCTGATAAGTAGAGCCAAGGCCAACCCGCTTCGCAAGTGTAGAAAGTGAACATGCAGAAACCCCGCGTGCAGTGCGGGTTTCCAAAGCGGAAAGCTCGCCTCCTTCGACGATTTCCAACTCAAAAAGTCCTCGCGGGGTTTGTAGTGGTCGCAGCCCTAATGAGACTTTCACATCGCCAAGATGCCGCTAGGTTGGAGGTGGAACCGCCTGTGTCCGTATCCGACTTTACGTCGTTGCCTTCATTTCTGCGGTACAATTTCGATCAGAGCCAGCTCATTCGGGGCCAGCACCGGCACGGTTTCCTGCCACGAATCCCCAGATTCAATGCGGATGGCTTGGGCGGCACCAGACTCGTTGAAAACCGTGATGACATAGCGACGCGATGGCGAAGTCAGCCATGGCGCGATGGTTGTCTTCAACCCGATGGAACGCGGTTGTGTTCCGTTGTTCAACACCACGATGAGAACTTTTCCAGGAAGCACGTAACCATTGACGCGCGCTTCGGAACACGGCTCGGAGAGGATGTTGTCTCCTACCAACTGACCATCCTCAAAATAGGTTTGAAACTGCAGGTGAAGATTCGCGCAGAGCTTGAGAGCTTTGGAAAGCTCGGAATGTTCCGTGATGCGAGCCGAGCCGTTGATCCCATCAGGCTTCGACGGCAGAACATTCAAGAACAAATGATCCGCGAACAATTGTTTCACTGCGCGCGGAGACGTTCCTACGTTTACATTGAAGCGTGGCGTGGGATAGGCATTCACCAACGCACGCCAGTCCATGCGCTCGTCGAACAGCGCCCAGTTCCATGTGTAGTCCAGCCAACGACTGTCGAGATCGAGATTGTTGAGACATTCCCCGGCGAAGGTTGCCTCCGGATTCTTTTTGGAAGCGGCGGCGCGCACTTTGGAAAAAATGGTTTCCAGATTTGGCGATGCCGGCTTGTGCATGTCCTGGTCCCAGGTGATCGAAGTCCAGCCACGCTTGACCATTTTCAAAAGGCTCGCCGTGATGTCCTCCTGCCAACCTGGATGATTTGGGTCTGCGAATGAACCGCGTGAAGCCTTGCCGTAATACGGACGCAGCATGGGAATGAAGTCTGTGTGATATCCCCAATCCTCGAGTCCATCGGTTTTGCCATACCTGGCGGGAATGGGATTGAGCATGGTCATAACGGACACAAACAGCGACACGTTCACGCCTTTGGCCCGGCACTCCGCGAGGGATTGATTGAATTCGGCGAGCGTTCCCAATTGAGGCGACGGCTGATCAGGAATTTCCCATGGCCCCCAGAGCCAAAGCACCATCTCGTTCAAACCGTGAGCGCGACATTCATCCGCCAGTTCGGGTAGGTCGCTGAAGCGCCAGACCACAGTCGGGGCCGCCTTATCAACGGCTGCATATTGTTGAGCCATCCACACGCTACGATAGCCGAGTGTGTTGCGCAGGTGCTTGGGCATGGGATGTGGCCGCGCAACATTGTCCGCGATCCAGACGCGAAATGGTTCAATTCCTTTGGCCCAACCATAATGGTGTGGGGTCAACACGTACTCGGGACTGCTCCATTTCTCCCCGGGCCGGATCAACGCCTTGTGTTCGCACATGAGGCGCAGCGTTCGATCCGCCTGCGAAAGGCGCAACAACACGCGATCGGTCGTGGGTTCACCGGATTCGGTCAGCGGTCCCCAGCTCCAAAGTTTCGGAAACAAACTGAAGCCTCCCTGCAAACTTCCCATGTCCAGCCAGCGCGCGGCCATGGATTTGTCATACGCGCCGGATTTCAAAGTCTGCCAGTTTCTCCGGCTCGCGTACCAACGTCCCTCGTCCTCCGCCAAAAGGAGATCACGAAAAGGTTTTTGCACACCACCGCAAGTGCGAAGCTCGGTGCCATCCACACCCGCGAAGGGTTGAAGCCCTTCCAAATCCGGGAACAGCACCTGCGGAATATCCAACCCGGACTTGTTTTCAATCGAAGCATTGAAACTCACGGATCGTCCATCTGCTGCTGGACGGATTTGCACGGTCGCCGTCACTGATCCTTTCGCTTCGAACGCACGGCTCATCCCCAAAGTCTGCCATGTGATTGAAATCCTTCCGTCCGCGATCTCCACGCGAGCATCCTTTGAATACCGTGTCCCCAGCCGCAGCGGCTCGAATCCATGGCCGGGATAAGCTGCGTCCAGCAAGGAAGCGTTTCCCGGAGTGGACTTCAGCATCTTCACGCCTCCGTATTCCAGTTCGAGCAAACCACCCGAATTCGGATCAATGAAGACGCGCAGGCCATTGAGTTCAGCGCGGAGTGGCTCCTTGGATTGCGCAGTCAACAGCACACAGGTGCAAAGGACGGTGACGACTATGATTTCTCCAAGTTTCAAGACAGTTCACCTCCTCACGTCGGCGGCTACCAGAAAGTTCATTTCGCTGGCTGCTTCCTGGACCAGTCTTTCAACACGGCGCGGTTTTGGTAAATCTTTTCAAACACACGAGCGACGTCATCCATATCTGCTCGTGAGCCGAGGAAAATTCCGTGTTCGAGCCAGATACATTGCTCGCGACAAATGAGGTCGCTGTTCGGGGTATTGATCTTTCGATAATTCAACTTTGCCGACGCCTTTGGAATGTAGGGCCCGAACGCCTTGTTTCGAAACATCGGCTGCTGGTGCAAGGAAAAACCGTAGCCGCCCGAGCAGGGAATCCCCTCCGACTGGAGCGCCTTGAGCACTGCGGTGCGCGGCGCTCCAAAAGAGGCGGCATCCATCCTCATCATGAACAAATGATAACTGTGCCGGGTGCAATCATCGCGACGTTTCTGCGGATGCAGGCCCGGGATCTCCGCGAGACGAGACGCGAGATGCTTGCCATTACCGTCGCGTGTTTTTGTTTGCGCCTCGAGACGATCAAGCTGGGCATTGAGCACGGCGCCTTGAAACTCACCGAGCCGGTGATTGCTGGAAATGACGTGGTGTTCGTACCAGATGCCCGTTGGAATGCGACCACAATTATGAATCGAACGACACGTCTCCGCCAGATCATCGTCGTTGGTGGTGATGAGACCGCCCTCACCTGATGTGAGGTTCTTGCTGGACTGAAATGAGAACGAGGCCATGTGTCCCAGCGATCCGGCGGGCTTGTTCCGATAACTTGCGCCATGGGCGTGGGCTGCGTCTTCGATCACCACCAGTTTGTGTTTTCTGGCGAGAGCCATGATGGCCTTCATGTCGGCTGGCTGGCCGGCGAAGTGGACGGGGATGATCGCCTTGGTGCGCGGCGTGATTGCCGCTGCCACCGCTTTCGGGTCCATGTTGAACGTGTTCAGGTCAATGTCCACAAAGACGGGAACTGCATTGGCCTCGATCACTGCGGAAGCAGTCGAGAAGAAGGTGTACGTCGGCACGATAACTTCGTCCTCGGCACGAATGCCCGCCGCCAACAAGGCAATGCGCAGTGAGACCGTGCCGTTCACAACGCCGATGGCATGTTTGCAGCCATGCATGGCGGCGAAACGTTGCTCGAATTCCGCCACTTCCGGCCCGTTCAGCTTTCCCCATTTGCCGCTGCGCAACGCACGAAGAAGACGCCTTTCCTCGGGTTTGCCGAAGATGGGCCAGGCTGTGAAAGGGCGGGTGCGAAGGGGTGTTCCACCCAGGAGTGCGAGTTTGTTGCTGGTCATAAAGGTTGTAGAAGGCTACCGCCTGTCGGTTTTTCGCTAAAGTCTAAAACTTCTTGCCCATGTAGATGCAGCCGTCTTTTCCCTCCCCGACGCGAAGGAGTTCCTGGAATCCAAGTTTCTTGTAAAACCCAAACGCCGGCGTGTTCATCATGCTCACTCCAAGATGCGCGCCGGGCGAACCACGCTGGCGGAGTTTGTCCATGACCATTTCCATCATGCGCCGGCCATAGCCACGACCTTGTGCGCGGTCCAACAGATCAATGTGCAGGTGTGCAGGATAATCCGCGTACGGCTCCGGCATGGTGTAATCCGGGTTGTGGTACCACGAGTGAACCATTTGCGACCGCGTCCATTTATCCGGATCACCTGACGGCATCGGAAACCGCACACACAAATCCGGTCGCCACTCCTTTTCGTAACGCTCGAAAAATGCGCGCGAATCAAACGCAGCCAGCGCGTAACCGCAGATACCCTGATCATCCTCCAATATCAAACTCAGGTCCGGCTCGTAGGCAAGATAAGGCCCCACAAAGATACGTCCGAGCGCGTCAGGGTCTTCGCGGTAAAACGGTTCGCCGTCTTTGCCGAAGTTACCGGTCTTCATGCAAACGTAATAGGCTCCGGGTTGATCGCCCGGACGCGCAGGACGGATGATGCAGTCTTTCATGATTTATCAGGGTGGGTTTCGGGTAATGTTGTCGGTCAAAAGCTATTGGCCTCAAGGCACAGGGGCAATCGTGCCGTCGGTTTGCGGCACCATCAAGCACTGGAGACGGGCTGCAAATCCACCACGGTAAGTGCCTGGAAGATGCGACTCCGGGTGATAAGCGGCATCGTGATTCCCAACCACCGACTTGAAGGCAATGTAGCGGTCCAGCAAATCCAACTCTTCCCGCAGTTCCCAAACCCGGCGGTTCAATGCGTAGAACAAAGGGCGATGGCGAAGTTCTGTCAGGCGGAAGCAGAACTCCTTAAGCCGGCCAATTTGCTTTCGGAAGGCGATGACTTCATCGCCCCATGTCGCAGGATTCCGGGCGAGCAAACCGCGAGCACGATCAAAAAGCTTTTTCGCCTCCGGCCCGTCCTCGTATGGCAGGTAATAGCAATCTCCGAGCAGGATTAAATCCTCCAGTGATAGCGGCTGGCCCGAGGTTGCGAAATATGGAAACCACTCGCGCATCGCATCAAGATAGGCTTGGCGGGCATCCCAATTTCTGGAACAACGCACAAATTCCGCCAGCGTGCGGATCGCGACAAAGTTGAAGGGAAACTCCGTGTTCGGATTGATCAGCAGACCGCTGACCTCGGCGCACAACGCGGCCGGCCGCCCGCTGTAAGGTCCGCAGAAAAACCGGCGTCCGTCATAATCGTTCGCGTGAAGATTGTCCCAGATGAGCGGCTTGCGGCGCAGCACTGTCTGTAGTTCCCGAACGTGTTCCAAAGTGATTTCGCGGGAGATGATTTCAGGTCCCGTCCAGAACACATCCAATTCAGGAAGCAACTCGCGCCCGATGATTGAGAGATAGCCTTCACCGCCCAGTCCACCCTCCGCCATCCGTCCGCAATAAGGCGTGGGACAAAAAAGAAACCGCGCCTCTGCACAACGCGCGCGCGTCCAGCGAAAGATCTCATTGACCACGTGACACTGCGCCGAGGCGAATGAACCAAAGCGCTGACTGTCGGCCGGGTCCATGCGGTCGGGGATATCATCGAACAGCAACGCGAAGTTTTTGCATCCCAATTCCAGCATCTGCTCGAAGCGTCTCTTGAGATGATCCAGCTCCGCCGCGTTGCTGTAGCGGATGTCAAGCCCGGGACTGAGCGCATAGACAAAGCGCAGGTTGCGCTGCTGACAGGCCCGGATCAATTGACCCAAGGCTTCTACATCGGCGGCACTGTAAAGCTCGCGCCAGATTGCACGCTGGTTCAAATCGTCCTTGGGACAGTAGAAATAGGTGTTCAGCCCCCAACGAGACATCAAGCCAAACAACTCAAAGCGTTCCGTCTGTGTCCAAGGCGGTCCATAAAAACCTTCTATCACCCCGGCGAGAAGATTATCTGTCGTATTGGTTGCCATGCATTCGTCAGAACTGACGCGCAAAAGCTACGCGGTGGAACGCACGTATGGCAAGACCGCATGGCGGCAGCTCAAGCAGGTGGTGTCGTCGGATTCAATCTTTGCGGATTTCGGCGGCAAGCCTCTGGACCGGGAAGGCGGCTTTCCAAAAGCAGGGAAGCAGATTCCGTATCGCCTGTCGGATGAACATCTGAAATGATTCGCAGCAGACTACGAATACGAAGAAAATGCAAAGGTTACCATTCTTAGCCTCCTTGGGCGCGTTGTGGCTGACGCTGCCCTGCCAGGCAGAACTGCCGTACGAACTCCGAACAGGAGTCGCCGGACATGCGTTCGACCATCTGGGCAACATCGGCGAGCAGGCCGACGCGGCGGCAGCCAGCGGCGCGAATATCATTTACGCCACCGGTCTGGGCGGCCTCGGTTATTCCGGCCTGCCGTCAACGGAAGTTCTCAAGCAACAAGGCAGGAATTCAGCAGGGTATGTGGGCCGGGCGAAGTCGCGCGGCATTCGCCTGGCACTTGGCTATCTTTGCGCCACGTCCATCGTCAAGCTGGAAACCTTTGATCAGAACTGGCCGACGGAGTTTCGCGCGCAATTTCGCACCGCGCCAGCCGAGTGGCGACAGCAGGATCGGGACGGTAAACCGCTCCCGTCCTGGTACGGTGGGGATTATCAACCAGCCTGCATGAACCATCCCGACTGGCGCTCGTATGAGAAATTCATGGTGCGCCAGCAAATTGAATCCGGCCATGACGGCATATTTTTTGACAACCCTACGGTTCATCCCCAAGGCTGTTTCTGTACGCATTGCATGAACAAATTCTCCCTGTTCTTGCGGCGGGAGGGAACAAAGGTCAGGGACAATTCCCTGCCCGCCCTGCGCCACATGGCGATTCAACGCACGAATGACTTCCTGCGATTTCGCTGCACCATTGCGCGGGACTTCCTTGCGGAGATGCGCCGCTTCGCGAGAAGCCTGAACCCCCGAGCATTGATCACGTGCAACAACAGCCTGAACTCGGTCGAGGTGTTTTATTCGCAATGCCGGAACTACGGCTACAACATTTTTGAGATGAGCCAGGCGGAAGATATGGTTGTTGTTGAAGATATGAGCAGCCAGCCAAGAACACTGCCCAACGGAAAGTCGCTGGAGTACGGTCCCACTTACGAGCAGCTTCACGCCATCAGCCACGGGAAACCTGTAGTGGCCGTTACGATTGCGGATGCGGATTATCACACGCCACCCAATCTGGTTCGATTGGCGATGGCCGAGGCGGCAGCGCACAACGCCTCGTATCTCTCGTGGCCCACGTGGCCGGAGAACATGCGCGAGCGAATGCAGACAGCTATACGCCCGCAGGCCGATTTTCTTTGTAATAACCACCAGTTGTTGAACGACGCACGCGCCCGTCGCGACGTGATGTTGTTCCTGCCTTTTCGGCGATGGCTTGAAACCAACACCTGCGCCGCATCGCTTATTGCCGCCGAACTGACGCGTGCGAACATTCAATATGGGGTGTTGTGCGAGGAATTCTTGAAAGCACAGGCGCTGAAGGGCGCGAAGACAGTGCTCGTCGAAAGCATCGCCGTGTTGAATCCGCAGGAGTTGAGGGTTCTTGATTCGTTCGAGCATGGAGGCGGACGTGTCCTTTCAACTGATCGAAGAGACTGGCTCGGTGAACTCCAACGCACCCTGCCCAAGCCAGCCATCGTCCTGAGCGGCCCGGCCACGTTGCGTGCAGTGGTTCGCGATCAGCGGGCGCGAACAATCGTTCATCTATTGAACCTCAATCTGCAAAAAACATCCTCGTTCGAAGACCGCGTCACCCCAGCCTCCGATGTGCGGGTCACGTGTCGCGTGCCAGCCGCGCGCGTACGGTCTGTTCGCGCGTTGACGGCGGATACCACTGCATCCAGCGGCATGCTGCCTTTCATCGTGCGGCGGGATGGCAGAGAATCGGTTCTGGAAATCACCGTGCCGCGATTGGAGATTGCGACGATCGTGTTGATTGAATGATAAAGCCAAAGCACTCGTAAGGAATGTTCGGAGAAAACGATTCCAAAGGTACGCGGCCAGCTACTCGACCCACGTCCAGGTCCACGACCACGGATAAACCCAAAGCGCGTCAGGATAGGACCTGCCAGCGGAGCGCAGGAATCGCTTTTCTCCAATCCACTCCGCGTGACCATCACTGAAGGACTGGTTGTGACCATCCGGCGTGCCCAACGTTCCTCGCGGCCCGTGGTTTGAAGCCCAATGTTTTTCCGGCTCAAACACCAGCGTGTGGTCGGCAGTCAATGGGCCGACGCGATCTGTGGCCTTTGACGGTGAATTCTTCCCTTTGAAATTGCTGCTGCCAGACAAGGCGGTCAGCACCATGTAATGGTCAATGTGAAACAACCCTTCATCCAAAAAGAACCTCAGATAGTCGGGTCGCGCCGGGCATTTCCAGATGGTGAGCGGTTTCTGATCGGTGATCACGGTTCCGGTTTTGAAGCCGGCGCTGGCCATGCCGTAGGAGATCAGCGTGATTGCCTGGTTGCTGCTCATCACGTAGAGCGGCCCAATGGGATTGTATCGGGTGGTTTTGTCGGCGCTGGGAAAGATGCTCTTGAAATCGTCAGCATACATGAGGAAAGCGGTCGCCTGCCCTTTGAGATTGGTCAGGCAGGAAATGCGGATGGCTTTTGCCTTGGCCTTGCCCAACGCCGGCAAAAGCATCGCGGCGAGAATCGCGATGATGGCGATGACCACCAGCAATTCAATCAGCGTAAAGGCCCGGCTGATTGTTGCGACTGTTGAGTCCAGGCGCTTCATCATAGGTTTCGCGCGCGAGTTTCGGGCTTAATCCTGAATGTACCAGAACGAATGCACGACCTTTGAGGAGGTATCCACCTCCCAGAGTTTCTTGAACGATACCCGCTCCACGTGCCCGTCCAACAGCGTCACGTTCGCACCGCCATTGTGAACGGTCGGTCGCCCGTTGTTGAAGGGAACATCAGGATACTGCGGCATGGTGTCCTTTTTGCCGTCCCCGTTCAGATCAAGCGTAAATCCGTAATCCGGATCCGCCGGTGAATACACATAATGTGAAAGCGTATCCATGAAAAGCATGGCATCGGCGGGCTTCTTGATGCGAACAGCATTCAAGGGCCGGGTGCTGTCAATGTAGTAAAACGGCGCGCTCAAAGGGTTTCCATACGCTCCGAAATTTGCACCGATCCAGCAATTCCAGGAGGTCGGACTCCAAGCGCCCTTGAAGAAATCCGGCGCGGAAAAACTGCCACCCGGACACATGCGCAGTTCGTTGGTGTAGGCATCCGTGCTGCCGAAGTTCACCCCCACCTGGACACGGCGGGCGACGTATGGTGCGAGCTTCATGTGCCAGAAATCTTTTGTATAATCCGTGGATAAATCACCGAAGGGTGGGAGCCGGTCATTGAAATCACCCTGATACATGACGGTGGCATAGCCCCAATTCTTCATGTTCGACGAGCATCGGATGGTCTGGGCCTTTGCCTTGGCCTTGCCCAACGCCGGCAACAGCATCGCGGCGAGAATCGCTATGATCGCGATGACCACCAAAAGCTCGATCAATGTAAAAGCGCGCTCGAATCGGGGAAGCACCACTGCACAGGATGAATCTACAGTTGCGCATTCAGGCATGGACGCAACCTTGCCGGTGTCGGCTGGGCGGGCGGTGATCATCCTTTGCATTATAGCCGCTCGAATGAAACGCCATAACAAAAAGCCGCGGGTGTTTTGCCCAGATATTTCCCCGGCCAACGACTCACTCCGCCTTGGATTGCTCAAGGTTTGGTCAAGGCGGACGTGCGGTCGGCCAGCCAGATCATGTCCTCATTGTTGGCCGAGGCGACGTTCAACTGAATATTGTTGTTGTACAGCACTGGCGCGCGGGTGCGCGCGTCCCGCCATTTGCGAATTTCGGCATGTCCGTCTGAGAATGAGATGCCGCCTGCTCCATCGTGTGAGCTTGCTGGGAAGTCAATAATCCGTGTGCTGGCAGGCGTCGTCACCATCATGTTCGCAAAGCCGCCCGCGTTGAGGCTGTCCGGATGCTCATCCAGAAACACAAAGCGCATGGCGGGATTGTCTATGGAGGATTTCTTGAAATAGACCCGATACTTCTTCGAGGTGACATTGGCTTGGAACCCCGCCGGATCAAGCCAGTCGCCTGGACCTGCCCACTGTTGCCCCATGCTCAAACTGCGTATGCGTTCGACCCGCTTACCCCCGGCCACAACCACGGAACTGCGATCCGCCGGACATTTGTAAACGGCGACACTCTGGAGGTAATTCGCAAACTTCGCCCGGTTCGGGTTCGTCAAGGTTCCAGGATCAGTGTTATCCAGGTTCCCTCCGTTGAAATCCAACCAGCCATTCACCCATGCGGTTGCCTCCACTGGCGAGGTGTAACCCGAGGAGGTCAGCTTGTCGTTGTTGTCGTCCGGGTACATAAGAAAAACCAGTTGCAACTGTTTGAGATTGCTCATGCATTGAGTGCCCTGTGCCCTGATCTTTGCCTTGCCCAGAGCAGGCAGAAGCATGGCGGCCAGAATCGCGATGATGGCAATCACCACCAACAATTCGATCAGCGTGAAGCCCCGGCCCGATTTGTGTCGGGAAGTTGCGACGTTGCAGCT
>CAYSDO010000097.1:0-12084 GCA_964429665.1 uncultured Bifidobacterium sp. | reverse complement strand
GTCCGTGCTGAAGCGGAGATATGCCTGTTGATGCGCGCTCTTGACCTCGGGCGGCTTGAACCAAGTGTAACCCGTTTCCACAAGTCGAACGATCTTGCCCGTCTTGGCGTCGCGTTCTGCCAGTGGCGGATCCCATGTGTACCACGGCTTGCCATCGGAAGTTTGCGCCAACGGCACCGACTCTTTCCACGTCTGCCCGTAATCGCGGCTGAACCAACGCGCGGCACCATAGATCACCGCGTTCCCCTCACCCAGGTAGCGGAGCGACGTCCCAAGACCCGCCACCGGTTTGCCGTCGGATCCGACTATCGCTGGTTTGGGAGGACTCCATGTGGCTCCGCGATCATCACTGAACAACACCTCGGCATGATGCGGATAATCACAATTCACGAGCATCAGCAGACGATCCTTCTCAGGCATGTAGGCGATGTAAGGTACGGCCACCACGCGATTCCAGCTCTCAGTGACGATCTGAAATTGCGCGGACAACCGGACTTCACGTGCAGTCCCGTTGATCTGCCGGACCTCATGCGATTTCCATTCCCCTGCCGTCACCGCAGTGGCATGCACCAGCATGACTGTCAGGTGCAGGAGTCGCTGTCCCGACGCGACCATTGATATCGACAGTTTGTTCAACATAGAGTGGCTCATTTTGGATGCTTCGTTGCGCGCTCAATCCAATTCAGCGCATTGCGGGAATGCCGCCAGTTGTAAAGTGAATCGCAAGCCGCAAATTGATGCGCTATCACGATCACCCAGAACACAAACTGATAACTGATCTTGGAACATTTGTGCCGCAACCGCCGCTGCGCCAGAAACGCACCGGGCCAGCCGCCCAACAATTCCAACAGATGCAACCACACTTCGGGCATGCGCCATGCGCCTTCCTCCACCCGCCGCTTGTCGCGGGCATACACCCAATAAGTGAGCACGCTCAACACATACCCATAAGCGATGGCCCATCGGAAATCCACGCCGCACCGTTGCCCGGCGATCAAGGGCAACACCAACAATCCGATTGTCACAAGGATGCTCACTTTTTCAAATCCGGAGTAATTGTTGAGAAATGGTTCTGCCACGGCTCCGATGCCGTCCATTGGCTACGGTCAAACTCTCGATAAGCCATCACGTGGGTATTGAATTCTTAATTTGTCAGCCATAAGAACATTCTGTCTTCATTAGGCACAAGGTGTTCCATTGTGTCCGGTTGTGGTCATTTGTGCCACTAACGTTTTGAGGATTGCAAATGTCGTGCACATGGAGAACCCGCCAATGAAAGGCATGGTGAAGTGATGTCCCCCGCAATGGGGACTGGTGAGCGGTGGGGAGGCGGCTATGATGACATCGTTATTTGGCGCTGCGTTCTCAGTGCCGTGTGTGAAAAGGCCGGACCTGTTGTCCGGCCTTTCTCTTTTTTCAGGGGAGCCTGCCGGATTAAAAGTCGAAGCTGGTCGCCAACGAGCCTGCTTCATTGACGAGAGATGGGAATCGCATGCCCGCGCACACCTGGTAAAAAATGGTGACAGCGAGACCCGGAGCGACCAAGTTCTGTTGATGCCCTGCATTGATAAAGTTCCCGTATCCGTGGCGCTGGCCTTGTCCGTCCTCTGCGCGTTCACGTACGCGGCCACTGCATCCACGAATCATCACATCATCTTGATCACCATAGATGGTCTGGCGGCGTACAATCTCTCCGATCCACACCTGCCGATGCCCACGCTGCGCAAACTTGCGGCGGAAGGCGCAGTCGCAGAAGGCATGCGCGTCTCAAATCCATCCGTCACCTGGCCGAACCACACCACATTGGTCACGGGTGTTCATGCGGACAAGCATTCGGTGCTGTTCAATGGCGCGTTGGTCCTGATCGGGCCGGGCGAATCTGTTGGCATCAATGGAGCGCGCGACAAAGGCGATCTGGTTGCCGTGCCCACGATCTATGATCTCCTGCACCGCGTCGGTTACCGCACGGCGAACGTCAACTGGCCCTGTACACGCGGTGCGAAAACCTTGGATGACAATTTCCCGGACGTGCCGCAGGAAATCAACCACATCACGCCGCGATTGCGGGTTCAACTCATCGCTGCCGGAATTCTGCCAGACGCCAACCCGGTTACTTTTCGCCGACTGAGTGCTGCCGCGCGGGACCAAGCCTGGACAGCCACTGCCGTGCATCTCATTCAAACGCGCCGTCCGAATTTGCTGCTTCTACACCTGCTGGTTGCCGACTCGATGCAGCACCTCTACGGCCCGCGTTCACCCGGCGCTTCCACAGCATTTGCGCTGGCTGATGCGCATCTCGCAGAAGTGTTGCGTGCGCTCACGGTGGCCGGCATTCGGGACCGCACCACCGTCTTCATCACCTCGGATCACGGTTTCGAACGCGTGACCAAGCTGGTTAATCCCAACGTGGTTTTTCGCAAGGCCGGAATGTTTCGCTCCGGACCACGCCGACGCGCGCAGTCAATTGCGGAAGGTGGAACAGCGTTTGTTTACCTGACCGCACCTGAAACCATTCAAGAGGATCGCGCAAAGGTAATTTCGTTGCTGCACGAGCACGAAGGTATTGCCGAAATAATCGGACCGGAAAGATTCGCCGCGCTGCATCTGCCTGATCCAGCTAGGAACTCGCAGATGAGCGACCTGATCCTGGTTGCGAAAGAGGGCTACGCGTTTTCTGACGAATTCTACGATGACAACTCGGTCACCGAACTCAAAATGCCGGGCGGCAGTCATGGCAATCTCTCAACGAATTCAAATATGAATGGCGTGTTCATCGCTTCGGGTCGCGGAATCAAAGCTGGAGGCAAACTCGGGATCGTTGACATCATCGATGTAGCACCAACCGTGGCTGCAATTCTGGGTGAGCACCTTCCGGACGCGGACGGAAAGGCCTTGCGCGAGATATTGACAGAGCCGCCACCGTACGACGCAGCGCGTCCTCGTTGAACTTCGCGTGTCAGCCGTGATTTTTCTTCAAAACCCACGTAAATTGCCAGACTTCCACCATCGTGTTTGACACTCAAACTGTCGGCATCCCGCCCGAAAAGTTGGACACGGAGCAATTCTGTGATTGCAAATTACAGCCGCGAGTCTTACAACCTCACCACCGCATGAACACCACGAACAATCCATATCAAGCCATGAATCGCATTATCCAAACCTTGCTGGGCGTAATCGCGTGCTTATCAGTTACCACTTTCGCCGCAGAGCTGAAGTACTCAATCACACCCGATTTCTTCGTTCAGAATCCCGACAACAGACCGCTTGGCCCCTGCCACGGCGGTGTGGTTCTGGACAAGGCGGGCAACATTTATGTCACCACCGACACCGAGCGCGGCATTGTGGTCTTTTCGCCAGCGGGCAAGTTCCTGCGCGCCTGTGGGCCAACCCGAATTCACGCGCTCGAAATACGCGAGGAGAATGGCGTGGAATTCATCTACGCCGCGCGACCTTCCGATCACGAGGTCGTGAAACTGAAGATGGACGGATCCATTGTTTGGGTGGTTGGGGCGCCAGACGAGGCGGGACTCTACAAGGACGGTGCCGGCTTCAATCCCTGTGCCGTGACGGTGGCACCGGATGGCTCCATCTTTGCGGCGGATGGATATGGATCGAACCACGTGCTGAAATTCGACAAAAACCGACGATTCGTTAAAGCCTTCGGCGGTAAGGGAGAGGCGGAAGGAAAATTCAACACCTGTCATGGCATCGCGCTGGACACTCGCCAAGGTAAGCCGCTATTGCTCGTGTGCAATCGCAACAACAACCGGGTCGAACACTGGGACCTCGACGGCAATTTTGTGCGCGTCATCCAGAAAGGCCTGCGGATGCCCGCAGCCGTGCATATCCGTGGCGATTACGCTGTTTTCCCGGAGTTGCAGGGCCGGGTTACCGTTCTCGACAAGGAAGGCAATATCGTCGCGCAGGTTGGCGACAATCCGAATGAGAAGCAGCGCGCCAACTACGGTCTGCCGCAGGACCAATGGAAGGACGGCATTTGCAACTCACCTCATGGCGCTTCGCTCGATTCCGACAACAATCTCATCGTGTCGGAGTGGAGCCAGTTTGGTCACCTCCACAAATTCACCCGGGCAAAATAAGGGACAGTCACGCTTTAACGGAGCTCGGTTGCTCAAGGTGGTGGAACTCGTCGCGCTGCCACGTGTAGCGCCGCGTTCAGCGGTGCAAGGAACCAACCAAAGCCGTGTATTGAGGACCGCTGGTTCCGTCCTCTGCACGCTGGCGGGTTTGCCGTAGCGCGACAAACACTACCTGAGTTTCTTCACGCGCAACTTCTCGACGAAGTCCACGAAGCCAGCCGCCTGTTTGTCGAGCCGCTTCGGGACGTCATCGCTCGTGAACTGCCCTGCCCCATCCAGCAGTTTGCCGATGCCGGGCATGAAGACACGTTCGGGGAAAATCAGCGCGTTACGATAGCCGAAGATGGCCTGTAACTGCTCGACCGGTCGCAGTGCGCCCCAGATTCCCGCCGCCAGGCCAACGAAACAAACGGGTCGTTGCTCGAAACTTTCCGGGAACTTGAGCATGTCTATGAAATACTTCAACACACCGGGCACGCCGCCATTGTATTCGGGCGTCACGACGACCAATCCATCTGCTGCAAGAATTGCATCGGTAAACTTTTTGAACGCCGCAGGCTTCTCGGCATACGACGTCGGTGCAAAAATTTCCGGCGGCATGTCCGCCAGGTCGAGCAATTGCGTTTTCACACCGAGAGCTTTGTAGCTCGCCTCGACGCGGGTGGCAACTTTGTGGGTGTTGCTGCCATGCCGGTTTGTTCCACTAAGGATGACTATCATGGATATGTATTAACCATGACCACTTCCTAAGTCCATCACTTTGCCATCTCCATCTCCGTTGTGGTCGTGATAATTCCATTTGTCCTTCAAAGAGGCACGCTCCATCTGGTTCAAAGCTTCCAACCTTTGCGGTAGTCGCGTTGCACCCGCGCGTTCAACTCCGGCATGTTTGTCACCTTCATAGCCGGGCCGTCCCACATCACCTTTTTGCCGACACCAGCATGCATGGCAAGATTGCCGAGCAATGTGAATTCTGTAAGCCGGGTGCCGTAGTCGAAGCTGGCTGAAGTTTCAGTTTTGCCGGTGCGTACGGCATTCAGGAAGTCGGCAAAGATGCCCTTGGGACGCGGCAGAGTCTTGGGCGGCTCGGGTGTGTCCTTCATTTTCTGCCAGGGAAGAATGTGCATCTTGTCGCCATAGGTGCCCGTGAAGATGATGCCCTTTTCGCCCACGTAAATGGACCCGCTGTCGCTGCTGTCGAGTTCTTCATCGGGGTATTGCTTCATCAAATCGAGCAGCAATGATGGGAAGTTGCGGTCATTGCCCTTGGCGGCATGCAGGCGTCCCTCCGGGTCACCCGTGGCATTCGCATTCATACCTTCGTACCAATAAGCCTTCAACGCGGGCATGTCACCACGCGCCGGGACATCCCAACGAACACGGCTGCCGGTGGGATAGCGCTCGTCGCTGCCGCCGCGCATCTGCTCGACTTCGATGCTCGTCGGGTGTTCGATTTTCAACGCCCAATAAACTCCGTCGAGAACATGGCAACCCATGTTGCCGATGGAGCCATTCCCGAAATCGTGCCAGCCATGCCATTCGTGCGGATGAAGGTCATCGTGAAAATCCCGATAAGGTGCTGGGCCGATCCATTCATCCCAGTGCATTCCTTCGGGGACTGGCTTCTTCGGAGGACGCGGCCCGATGCCGCCATTGGCGCGATTGGTCCAATGATGGGTCTCGGTCACTTTGCCAATGACTCCCGCCCAGATGTATTCGCACAGCTTCCGGTAACCTTCCTCGCAATGGCCCTGATTACCCATTTGCGTGGCGACCTTCGTCTTTGCCGCCATTGCGCGAAGCTGTCTTGCCTCGGCGATGTTGTGGCAAACCGGTTTCTCACAATAAACATTTTTACCAAGCTGCATCGCGATCATGGCGGGCAAAGCGTGGTGATGATTTGGCGTGGTGATGAACACTGCGTCAATCTGCTTTCCGAGCTTGTCGAACATCTTCCGATAATCGCTGAAAACCTGAAGCTTGCCCGGATCGCGGCCTTTGTCGGCCAGCAGTTTTTTGACGGCCTCAACGCGCTTGTCGTCCACCTCCACGATGGCGACCTGGTTTTCGTCGAACGTGGATTTGAGGTGCTCCATCGCGCGCCCACCACAACCGATCTGCACGCAACGCACCTTGTCACCGGCATTTGCTGCTGAAAGAATGTTGAAAGGAGCGGTGGAAAAAACACCGGCGGTGACCGCGGTGCTTTTTAGAAACGAACGACGGGTAAATTTGAATTTCATTTTGATATGGTCATTGCTGCACGTTGAGTTGCCAGATTTGATAAGAGAAAACGCACGCTTTGCACAGCAAAAAGACAGACGTATCTCACCAGCCCGCTTATTCGGTCAAATTGGAAAAATGTGGACGGGTATTATGAAAATCCAGCGAAAGAACGTCCCCGCACAGTTTGCTTGCAGGGATTCACTACGAATCTACTGGATTTCCGTGATGCCCCCCGAGAAGATCCATCACTGGCGCTTGCGTGGGCGGAACATTGAATGCAATCCATGGACTTTGATAGCCATGCCGCCAACTTCTGGTTGATGCTTCATCTGACGGAGGAGGCGGCAAACATCGCGTGCCATTGAGAAACCTCGGGGCAAAACTACACCTTTTGCTATCGGAAGCAGTTGTAAATTGCCGTGCGATCCGCAGGCCGAATCTGTATTTTTAACCAGCACTGTAAACGATCAATATGGGCAAAGAATTCAGCATCACGCCGCAAACTGTTCCGCACGTCGAAACCAAATATCGCCGCATCGTCACACCGCTGCCGCATCCAGATTCTTTGGCTACTCTGGAAAAGCTGCGTCAGTTCGAGCCGCAATCCATGCGCGGGCAGCCACCGATTGTGTGGGATCGGGCGGAGGACATTTTCGTTTACGACAAACACGGTAATCGCTGGCTGGATTGGTCGAGCGGCGTGCTCGTGACCAACGCAGGTCACGGCGTGCCCGAAGTTCGGCAGACCATCATTGATCAGGTCAACAGCGGGCTGCTGCACAATTACTGTTTCCCCAGCGAGGAACGCGCCGGACTTGCAGAATACCTCGCGAGCTTGTCGCCAGACGGTTTGAAAAAAGTGTTTCTGCTCACGACAGGTTCAGAGGCGACCGAGTGCGCGCTCAAGCTGGCGCGAGCGCACGGGATCAAGAACGGCGGCACGAAAAAGATCGGTCTCGTCGGTTTCGAGCGCGGTTTTCATGGCCGCACACTCGGCTCGCAACAAGCCGGCGGCATGGCCGGCCAGAAGTCGTGGATCGTCAACCTGGATCCGGCAATCATCAACGTCCCCTTCCCGGATGGTTACTGGCAGGAGAATACAAGCTTCGACACGTTTCTCGATGCCGTGAATCGCGCCGGGTTGAAGCCGGAAAACATCGCCGGCGTGATGATGGAAACCTATCAGGGCGTCGGTCCGGACTTTGCGCCTGTTGACTACGTACAGAAACTCGCTGCCTGGTGCAAACAGCACAACGTGGTCTTGATCTTTGACGAGGTGCAGGCTGGGTTTGGCCGCACGGGGAAATTCTGGGCATTCGAACATTACGGCGTAACGCCCGATCTTATGTGCTGCGGCAAGGGCATCAGCAGTTCGCTGCCGCTTTCCGCGGTGATTGGCCGCGCGGAGATCATGGATCAATTCCCACCCGGTTCGATGACAAGCACGCACACGGGCAATCCGGTTTGTTGCGCGGCTGCTCTGGCCAGCGTGAGAAAAATTATCAACGACAAGCTCACCGAAAATGCCGCGCAGCTTGGCCCGGTGCTGCTTGCTGGGCTGAAGCGGATTCAAGCACGACACCCCAAGGTCATCGGCCACGTCACAGCCTGCGGTCTTGTCGGGGGAATGCAAATTGTTCAGCCGGGGAGAAAAGAGCCGAACCATGATCTCGCGCACAGCATTATCGAACGTTGCTACCAGAAAGGGCTGTTATTCTTCTCTCCCGTCGGCGCTTGGGGACAAACCGTAAAGATTGCTCCGCCTCTGACAATGCCGCGCGAGGCCTTGGAGGAGGGCCTTGATGTTCTCGGCCAGGCAACGGATGAAGCCGTGGCCGCGCTCGGAACTGGGGCGCAATAAACCGTAGCGTCAGCCATCTTGGTTGACGTAGAGTCGGGCTTCCAGCCCGGCGAAAAAAGCGGTGAAGGTATTGAAGGACAGTTAGAACCAGAAAGATTCTGGAATACGGGTGATTTTTCCGGGCGGCAAAGATGCCGCTCTCCACGGCAGGCCGGGAGGCCCGCCGCTACTTTCAAAGGGCAGCCTCGAAATCCAATCCAATATCCACCGCACGCGCGGAATGCGTCAGAGCGCCGACTGAAATGAAGTCCACTCCGGTTTGAGCAATGGCTCGAACCGTCTTGAGATTCACCCCACCGCTGGCCTCGGTTTTTGCGCGACCGCCAACAATCGTCACCGCCTGCCGCAAGAGCGCCGTGCTCATGTTGTCGAGCAGGATGATGTCAGCGCCTGCGTCCGCAGCCTGCTTAACCTGCGACAACGTGTCGGCCTCAACCTCGATCTTGAGCTTCGGGAACTTTTCCCGCGCGCGCTTCACGGCTGCCGCCACGGCGTTGGGCTTCGCCTTACGCAACGCAGCGAGGTGGTTGTCCTTGATCAACACCATATCAAACAGACCGACGCGATGATTGCGCCCACCACCGCACGCCACTGCATACTTTTCAAAACGCCGCCAGCCTGGGGTCGTTTTCCGGGTATCAAGAATTTGGGCGCGAGTTCCCTTGATAGCGGCGACATACTGCGTGGTCAACGTCGCCACACCGGAAAGTCTCTGAACAAAATTCAATGCCACGCGTTCGGCGGAAAGAATGGCCCGCGCCGGCCCGGTGATTTGCATCAAAGCCGCGCCTGCCTTCAACGACAGGCCATCGCGGGTCAGGCGTTTGATGCGGACCTTGCGGGATAACGAGCGGAAAGCAGTTTCGGCAAAGGCCAGCCCTGCCAAGACCATCGGCTCACGAGCGCGCATGAAGACAGTGAAGCTGGCGGAAGCAGGCACGGTGGCGAGCGAAGTGACATCGCCGCTGCCGATGTCCTCGGCCAGCGCGGCGCTGACGGCGCGTTCAATGTCCTGTGAGGAAAGTTTCACGAGCCAAAGATGAGTTGAAGCGGCGCGATGAAAAAGGAAATTGTGAGGCAGATCGTGTGTCGGTGGCTGCGTTATTCAGCCTCGGAGCGCGGGCGGTCCCTCGCCCGCAGCACTCGCGCACACAAGGGGCTGCTGGAGCTTTCCAAGGCGCTTCTGCTGTTCACTCGCTGCGACCGGGGACCGGTCGCGCTCCGATGGAGGAGTTGCGCGGCCTGCACCTCCGCGAACCCAAACAAATCACTTGCCCGTTCTGGGAACGGGGACTTAAATCAAGCGTAGATATTACATGTCCTCCGCTCTCAATCATAAAACTATAGTGTGTGCAGCTTGCCTGCTCGTAGTGGGTTTGCTGACTAGCTGTGGAGTTGGCAATGACATGCCACCAACTTGGGTCAAAGACATTCCAGGTATTTACGAAGGTGTTTTTGGACAGTACCGGGAGGTCCTGGTGTTTTCCACGAATGGAGATTATCGGCACGAGTTCTTTCGCGGAAAAGAACAAATCACATTGGAGTACGGAAAGTGGTCGGCGGTCTCGAACATCTACGAGATTTCCATAATTCCCAAAACCAGTTTCACACAACACTACGATCCTATGAGAAAGACTTTTTCAGAAAAGGGGAGCACTTTCTCTGGATATGATTACTCGCCTCTTTCTGAAGGTGAAACGTTCTCAAAAATTTCCGCGTCCGTTAACTACGAGTTCACCTTGGTGCGAAAAAAGTGAACAGGGTCGTGTATGGGCTTTCTACGATTTAGCAAAAGGGAGAGGCGCGCGGTTGACTCAGCCTAAAGTTGGTTGGTTTTATACGATCCAACCTCAAACCGGAGCAATTCACATCCTTTTCATCTGTGGTCGCTGAGTTTGCTCTTAGATTGCTTCTTCGCCTTCTTGAATTCAGGTAAGGGCGCGGGTACAGGAGCGGCTGATGGCTTCGGCTCGGGGCAAAACACCATCACACCCAGTGGCGGCAGGGTGAATTCCGCAGAGTAAGCCTGGCCGTGCATCGGAATTCCTGCCGCAGTCACGCCGCCAAGGTTGCCGATGTTTCCACCGCCGTAAATCGAAGCATCGCTGTTCAATGCCTCCAGCCAGTAGCCACCACGCGGCAGGCCGAGACGATAATTGTGCCGCACCACAGGTGTGAGATTGAGGATCACCACAACTTCGCAGTCCGTCCCGGGCGCGCGACGCACGAACGAAAGCACGCTGTTCTCGTTATCGGTCACGTCAATCCACTGGAATCCTTCCGTCTCGAAATCCGCCTGCCACAGGCATGGCGCGTTGCGGTAAAGATGATTCAGGTCGGCGACGAATTGTTGCAGGCCGCGATGATACGGACCGGCATCGAGCAGCCACCAATCCACCTGCGCGTTCGCATTCCACTCGCTGCTCTGGCCAAGTTCACAGCCCATGAAGAGCAGTTTCTTTCCGGGAAACAGCCATTGATACGCGAGAAGCGCTCGGAGGTTGGCGAACTTTTGCCAATCATCGCCCGGCATCCGCGCGAGCAACGATCCCTTGCCATGCACGACTTCATCGTGCGAGAGTGGCAGAGTGAAATTCTCGTGGTAATGATAGAGCATCGCGAACGTGAGATCGTTCTGATGGAACTTGCGGTGCACAGGCTCGTGTTTGAAATAATTCAGCGTGTCGTGCATCCAGCCCATGTTCCACTTGAGCGAGAATCCGAGTCCGCCGATGTAGGGCGGCCTTGTTACTTGCGGCCACGCGGTGGATTCCTCGGCAATGGTCATCACACCGGGAAACTCCGTGTGAACGAGATGATTGAACGCCCGGAAGAATTCGATGGCTTCGAGGTTCTCACGTCCGCCGTATTGGTTTGGAACCCATTCACCTTCCTTGCGGGAGTAATCGAGATAAAGCATCGAGGCCACGGCATCCACACGCAGGCCGTCTATGTGAAAGCGTTCACACCAGAACAATGCGTTGGCGATGAGAAAATTCCGCACCTCATGCCGCCCGTAGTTGAAGATAAGCGTGCCCCAGTCCTGATGCGCACCTTTGCGCGGGTCTTCGTGCTCAAACAGCGCCGTGCCGTCAAATTGCGCCAGCGCCCATGTGTCACGCGGGAAATGCGCTGGCACCCAGTCCACAATCACGCCAATCCCGGCATTGTGAAGTTCATTGACCAGATGCTGCAAATCTTCAGGCGTGCCATAACGACTGGTTGGCGCAAAGAATCCCGTGACTTGGTAGCCCCAGGACGGATAGAACGCGTGCTCCGCCAGAGGCATGAACTCGACATGCGTGAAGCCCAAGCGTTTCAAGTACTCGACCAACGGTGCAGCAAGATCGCGATAACCCAACGATTCCGCGCCGGAGGTCTTACGCCACGAACCAATGTGGAGTTCATAGATGCTCACGGGCGCACGGAGCGGATTAGTTTCGCGCCGGGTCTTGAGCCATGCGTCGTCCGTCCAGTTGAATTTGCGGTTGTTCCACACGATGGCGGCGTTCTTGGTGGGCGCAGGCACTTCAAAGAAAAACCCGAACGGGTCGGTGTTGAGTTTGATGTGGCCATGAAGATCGCGAATCTCGAACTTGTAGTGCGCGCCATCGCCGATGCCGGGCACGAAAATCTCCCAGACACCTGAAGCGCCAAGCAATCGCATAGCGTGGCGCCGACCATCCCAGCCGTTGAAGTCGCCGACCACGCTGACGCGTTGAGCGTTCGGTGCCCAAACCGCGAAGCTGACACCGGCCACGCCATCCATTGTGCGGAGCTGCGCTCCGAGTTTGTCGTAAAGGCGCCGCTCGTCGCCTTTGCCAAACAAAAACAAATCCTGCTCGCCCAGAGTTGGCAGGAACGAACACGGATCCCGCGTGTGATGCGTACGACCAT
>CAYSDO010000096.1:0-12136 GCA_964429665.1 uncultured Bifidobacterium sp. | reverse complement strand
AACGTTGCTCGCCGTCCACGAACACGCGGAAGATCACCGAGCCAATGGCGGCGCAGGGTTGAAGGCCGACCTCCGCGTCAAACGCACTGAACGCGCCGTCAAGCAGGACGGTGATCGAACCGCTGGCGTGGTGACCGATGCCCTTTGTGAACACTCACTCGCCGATGCGGAGCGGTTCGCCCTGTTTGTCGCCCGCGTGCGCGGCAACGTTCCAGCCGAGTTCGCCCCAGCTTTGTGTGCTGGCAAGAATCAACTCCGGTTGGTCGCTGAGGAACTGCGCTTCCGGACTGGTCGCCGGGCTTTGTGCGTGAGTGGACGCAATCATTCCCACCATGAGAAGTGAACAGACGCACCACAGGCAAACGCGAGACTGCTTGAATACCCAGGAGAGCTTCAGTGACGAGAAGAGAATCATGGGCCGAGTTTTGCAAGGCTGATTGAGTGGAGCAAGCTTCCAGGGAATTGGCAGCAGCCTGAAGAACACAAAAACAGGTCCAGACGAACGGGAACTTTCCCCCATCCTCCATGGAATGGGAAAAGGGAAAGGGGGGTACGATGCTCCTTTACTCGACTGACCGCCTCCTTGCATTTGCTCCGCAGCGTTAATTTTGAGACAGTTGATTCAAGTTGCCGGTCAACGGCCCGCGATTAGTGGGGGTGCCTGTTTTAGAGTGATTTCGCCACGACATGGAGTCCATAATCCTGAGTTGGGAGTTTGAAAACAACTACCCTCTCCCCGCCGAAGCGACGAGAGGGTATGTCGTATCCTGGCCTTCTCCGCTCTGGGGAGAAGGTGGCCGGAGGCCGGATGAGGTGCATCAAGCCGGCTGCGGCGTGGGTGCCGGTGCCGGTGTGGGCGTGTTCTTGTTGAACGTTGAATTCTTGTCGTCCGTGTTCGACTGCGCGCCACGGGCATCCACGATGGTCCGGGCCGCAAAGTATTCCTCGTAGAAGTTCGGATGATCGGTCTTGAACTGCACCATCAAACCGTCCAGTTGATCGTTCAGGATGTTCACAGCCGTGCGAACCAGATGCGGGAGCAGTTGATTCGCCGCGCTCCGTTGCACGATGTCCGCGCGCGGAGAAGTCTTGATGCCGTCAAACGCATCAATCTTCCTCTTGAACGCCGTGAGCTTGGCGGCGGTGATGCCGTAATCCGCCAGATCATCCACCGCGTTCGTTGCGGCGGCGTGAACCGAGTTCGCGCGCGACACCACCTGCCGGGCCTTGCCCGCAATGAAGTCCGATGGTGCGTAGGCCACCTTGGCCGCGAGTTCCGGCAGCGAGTTCTCGGCGGCGTAAGACTTTACCGCACCGATGATTTCCTCGCCCGCCTTGCCGAGCGCCTGTAGCGCCAGCTTCTTGGCGCTGGCCGCGCCTGAACCTCCGGCCGCCGTCTGCGCCTGTTAATCAATCGTCTCCTGCTGGGCATCCAGGGCGGCAACACCCCGGGCAAAGGCGACGTGATCCTGCCAGACATCCTTGAATTTAAGGATGACGCCCGAAGTGGTGGTGACCATGCTCAGGCGATTTTCGTCCAATGTATTCATAACGCTATTGGGGACAGTTACAACATTACGACATGATGCCGTACCCGGCTTCACACGAAGTCAATTTGATGCGGCGTTGGGGCGAGGAAAGCCAGCCCCGTGCCATCCAGTGCAGGTGGGAAGGATATTCAATTTGTCAAAAACCAAAACACGAATCGTGTCTTGACACCCAAAAAATGGAAACTGCGCTGACAAACTGGTTTTGATTTCTACTTTCTGCTTTCCCAATTTCTGTTTTGAAACGCCAGCGTCCAAGCATGTCAGCGTTTCAGCCTTTGCTTGTCAGTCCACCGTCCTCCTAACCGCTGCCCAACCCTCCTTGTCAAGCCGTCGATTTGCGATGATCAGCGTAGATAAGCGGTTTCCAATTCTGAACCGGATTCACGTAAATTCGTGAAATTCGCGTCAAAGTACCTTTGTTTTCAGCCTGCTGCCATGCGCTGAATGGGCTATTTCAAAATAATTCAAAATAGTTTGTTACCTCGCTCCTAAAATGTTGTAGCAAGCCAGTAGAAGCCATGTTGTGTACTGCCACCTTCCAAACGTGGATGGGAGCCAGGGCGGGTTGATACATCAAAACGGCCAAATGTTCAGCGAATTGATAAAGATTACGGATTCCGAAATGGCAGACCGCGCGGCGGCGGGCGGCTGGTGTGTTGACGCGCTGGCAGAGAACTGCGGCGCTTCAGTTTCCACACTGGAGCGGTTCTTTTACGAAAGAAAGCGCCAATGCCCGCGCGATTGGATGCTTGAAGAACGGATGCGCCGCGCGCGGGCGTCCTTGCAGGCCGGACGCAATGTGCAGCAGGCGGCTGATGATGCGGGCTTCAAGAACCAGCACCACTTTTCTTTGGTGTTCAAAAAAGTCCACGACTACTGCCCAAAAGAACACAAGGCGCGGATGGAGGCCCTGAAGAAGAAGATGGAGAATGGAAAATTGAAGATGGCGCGAAACGGAAGTCCTCAGTCCTCAGTCCTCAGTCCGCAGTCCAAAGTCCGCAGTCCAAAGTCCGCAGTCCAAAGTCCGCAGTCCAAAGTCCGCAATAATGGTCTGCACCAGGTCCGCCGTTGACAAAATCAAGGCAAACCTTTTTGCACCGCTTCGGCAATGGCTGCCTTGCTGACCTTGCCACCGCCCCATCGGTACATGATGAAATCCCACGAGAGACCGCGCTCCACATCAGCCAGCACATCCCTTACAAAAATCCGCGTGCCTTTGAACGACAGTTTGCCGTGGCAGATTGTGGGGTCAGCCACCATGTATTGGCCGAGTTCGATCCTCTGTTCTGCGGGCTTTGGAGGTGGTTTCACGCCATTCTTCATACGCGCAAGATTACGACCGCCAATAGCGGTTGGTTCTTTGGAAGCCGTGCAATCCGTGTCATTGCTCCACGACCCCAATTTTTAATTTTGCATTGTTAATTTTGAACTGGCTCGGTCCATTCGCGGTAAAAACCCGGTTTTTGACGAATAGAGGTACAAAATTGACGAATATAGGTACATTTTGGTTCTCGCAAGCGACTGCTGGTCTGTGTTTTCATTGACGCGAAGCCACACTGGGAAAGCGAAACGCAAATGGCAACATGATCACGATTCACCAGATGGAAGAAAGGGGAAGCGAAATGGTAAACGCCCATTTACCGAAACCCGGCTTGCTTTCCCCGGCTGCTATGGAAGGAAATTGCCGATGCCCCAGCTTTCCAAGCGGCACGCGCCGACGACGAATTGCGACAGCAGTTAAACGTGTGTCAATACTTCGGAATGACGCCATTCTGGGGCTAGCGAGAACTTCACCCTTTATGCCGCGTCATTCGTGGATAAAAATGCTGGTCTTTTTTATTTGCTGCATTTCATTTCGGTACGGGCATGCAAGCATTTTGGACAACCTATTAAAGCAGCAGACCGGCGTAATCGAGGAGTTGATTTATTCTTGCGAGATGCCGCCGGTTGAACGCGGTGGTACTAACCGAGTGCCTACCAAGCATTACCTGTTACGTTGGGAATCTCCAGAAACTTACCTTCTCGCGGAGGCATTGCACAGAGATGACCTAACGAGAATTGACGGGAAATATGAAGGGCCAATCACGTGGTATTGTGCAACTAAGGAGAAGTGGTGGTATTTAGAGCTTATTGGCGACAAGTATGTTGCACACGTTTGGGATACTTCGACTCCTCGAGAAGAATGTTGCAATGGGGTGTACAAGACTGTTGATTCCGTACGGCTAACACAAATTGAGCCAGTACTCGGAGCAGGCTTGCCATATCTGTATGGAGCGCAGGTCTCTTGGATACAGGATGCATACTATTTCACCAATCAGGCCGAAAATGTGACTGGTTCGGGTAAGATTGCTCTCGATTCTTTGGGGCGGACCAAACGCATAGACCACGTATTCGACCGGAACTTACCAGTTGCTGGAAAATCAGAAAGAAGGACATTCCGTCATCGTATAGAATATGATTATCAAGAGAACCTCAAACCCGCTGGTGGGGGAGATTTTCCTTTAGTGTTGAACATATTTGTCGACCATGAACACCGGTCACCGTTTCATTACAAAAAGCTCACATTGCACAATATCAAGTTAGCGCGCACGGGCCTAAGTGAAGAACAATTACATTTGGAGTCCGCAGCCCACCTCCAAATTGCGGGAAAGCGTCTAATAGTCTACGTGGTGTCTAATAAGACCGAGTATGCTTGGAGTGGGAAGAAATGGTCCCCTCTTATTGGTCCTGACCATCCCACAATCGCTGGGAGTTACGCGAACAGATCCGAGCACCGCACTGCACGCAAGATTTGGATTGGGGCAATGCTGCTAACCTCAATCGTTTTCGGAGCCTTTTGGTTCCTGAGAACAACAAGCAGAAACAAGCCAAACAAAAGCTAACTATGAAACTAATAGGAACGGGAATAACAACACTGGTCATACTCGCGTTGTTCCAAGCAGTGGCCCACAGCCAAACCTGCTTCAACATTACCAACATTACTTGCACTTCATTAACAAATGGTGCGGCATGCACGTTTGATTGCCCCAACCATGATGGAAGCCACAACGGCACCGTGGACAGCCGCGGATCACTCAATTCGTGTGTTAACGCTCCTTCAGGAGCAAGCGGGCAAACTAGCTGCATACTCGATTACGAACTTGTTACGTGTCATTACACATGTAAAGCAATCTGTCCCGAGACCGGTGTTTGGATTACTGGTGAAGTTAGTGGTTCATACAACAAGAAGTTGACCGGAAGCAATTGCGGTGGTGCATAAGATACGCTCGGTGTTGGTGGTTCTTTGGCTAGGGGCCCCGGGTAATTACGCCAAATTGCGATCATGGCAGAGGAGATAACAACTGAGGGTGTTTATGTCGGGGATCGGACGAGAAGTTCGTTCCGCATTTGGTTTGTTCTGAGTGCCGGGCTGGTTTTGGCTATTACTGGAGTCGCCAAGGTTTGGAGTGGGTTGGGCGATTCCAAGTTTTTGGCGGTGGTTGATCCCATCATTGGCATCAAGTTTGGGACGCTGATGCTGGCGGCTGGGCTGGCGGAGATTGTGATTGCAGCGATTTGTTTTTTCGGCAGACGGCAAACGCTGGCGCTCGGGTTGGTGGCTTGGATGAGCACCAACTTTGTGGTGTATCGCCTCGGCCTGTGGTGGATGGATTGGCATCGTCCGTGTAATTGCCTCGGCAACCTCACGGATGCCCTCCACATCTCACCGCAGGTCGCAGACAACATCATGAAAATCATCCTGGCCTACCTGCTCATCGGCAGTTACGGGCTGCTGATTTGGCGGTGGCGTATGAGGCGCATTGCAGGACGTGCTTGAATGAGCGGAGTAGCAGCCAATGAAAACAGTGTTCTCGACATAAACAAAATGAACCGATGGGATAAATTCGGCAGGCAGTCAGGAAACGGGCACAGAATGAAATCCATGCATGCATTTCAATCTTGTCTCAAAGGTCGTGGTTTCCGTGCATCAGTTATTCGTTTAGTATTTTCAATACATGTTGTTTGTTCTGCGTATTTGTCCATTCGTGTTTCCGCACAAACGGCGGCGAATAGTGCATTCGGTGTTACTGGCCGCGTAGAATATCGTTTTTATGATGATGGAAAGGTGGTTGATTCCGAAACCAATGCTTTTGAATTCTTGACGGACGGTTCGGTGTTCGTCATTCGAACTTTCCCACCCTCTAATGAAACTGGACTGAAAGTTGAATACTATGAGTACACATCTGACAGTACCATTTCATTTTTGGTTACCAAATTTGCCCCACTGGCTGCCAATACGAATCTATTTGACAAGTCGAAGTTGATTAGACTTCCAGATGGCCGGCCCGGAGTTAATACTGGCAAGGGCACTGTGAGTGCAATCAACGAGGCATTCGCGGATATCCGTCCCGACAGTATGCCGCCGAACCATATCGGGTTTGTGTTTATGCCTTGGCTTGCCTACGCGCCTGACAAGGTGTTCAGCTTGGATGGTAGAAAGGTTAAGTTACCACCATTCGGGTTTGTGGGGCCTAGTTGGCCCGGTTATCAGGGGCATAAGGTTGAGATGCGATGGACAAAATCGGATTATTCACGTTTGAACCCGCAAGTTTTATTCGAATACGCAGACGGTGAGTTGTTTTTATTCACACAAGAGCAAAGGAAACAATTCGGCTTGCCAATGCTTCCAACATCATACGAGCAGGGATACACCAACGCTACATACCAAGTCTTGAGTTGGACCAACATTGTGGACTTGCTGATACCGTTACATTTTCGTTACACAAAATTCATACCACGGCTCAATAGCTCCAACTCAAACGATTTGGATATACAATTAACATACGACGGATTAGCTAATGGTTTTAAGTTGGGTGTTGAGACTTTGAGTTTGCCATGGAAGCTGCCGAATTGGACGAGAGTTACGGAATATAGGTTCAGTGCTTCACAGGCTCAACCGCATACCTATGTTGCCGAGAATGGGCAAATTTTGACGCGTTCAGAAATTGAGGCGAGGGAGAAGCAACTCAACATCTCCGTTGCTGCACGCAGCGGACAAATTCGGAGAATCATTCTCATAATCCTTGCGCTTTGCACTTTTCCTCTGGTCCTCATTTACCTGCGTAGGTATCGGACTAGTGGAATTTAACAAACAACAAAAAAGGAAAGAATAATATGATCAAGAAACTCGTTCCAATAATTCTCGCTTTAGTAGTTTCGGCAGCTAATGTGAGCCATTCTGCTAACTGCCAAAAAGCAGGAACTGGTAATGTACAGTCAAATCCGCCAAAGTGGTTATGTCAAAACTGTCCTACTTGTGTTAATTCAAGCACCCAAACAAAATGCGTGCAAAAATGTTACCCTCTTGGGGAGATAACATTTTGTGAGACGACAACTTGTGGGCCATGCTACACGATTAACGGAACAGGTGGTGTTTATGTTCCTGGCTTCCCTGTTTATGAAGACAAGCCAGACAGCTCATGCACGCCGGTCCCATAAATATCTCACTCTTGGCGTAACACATGGTCTCCGAATTTGCAGACTCAGGAGCGGTGGCTGCACAATGTCGATGCCGCCTAAAACCAGACCAGTGGTTAAGCTGTGGATGGCAGCCTCCGTCAATCGGAATGACAGCAAACGGCTTCAGCAACGATATAGTGCGGGGGTTAGAGCCCAAGGTGAAGGCCAAACCGACCAATTGCACCAGCAATCTCGGGTCAGTTAATCTAGCAAGGCGAGCCTGCGTATAAGTGAATGGTGAAATGGCTTGTGAGTGGCGCAAAAGCTGATGGAGCGAAAGGCTTTCAGTAGGTCTTGTGTAAAGATCATCCTTTTACAGGAGATGGAAGTCTCGGCCAGAACCGTCACAAGTTATCTCGTTGCCTGCGGGCTGACGATAGCTGTGCTGGAGGTTGGGTGTGCGCCAAGACCGGCGGCAGAATCGCCGCCGGCTGCGGAAGTCAAGGCCGTGGTCGAGGAGATCATGTCGGTGGGAACATTCCTCAGGGGGGCGGAGCCGAATCACAGCTTAACGCGGATGGTCTATGCTCGAACCTCGGATCATGGGAATGTGTTATGGGAGATGGATTTTGCGGACGGCGGGTTGAAGCGTCTGCCCCGCCAGGAACAGTGTGTCCGGTTGTTTCAATGGTCACCGGATGACCGGCATCTGTTGCTCAAGGATTTCGATAACAACGATACGCTGGTTTCGTACGACAGCAGTGATGGTTCATTCCGACCCGTCATGCAGACCAGGAGTAAAAAAGGCAACCAAGTGTCGTGGGTGTCAAATCCTGGACAGATTGCATGGGTAAAACCGGATGCATTCGCCTACGTGGGAAATCAGGATGGCACTCCTGAATTGCGTGTGGCGACCTTGAACGGATCCGAACGGTCATTGACAACCGTGTCGCGGCGGCGGGCGCAACATTTACTGGCGCTTCTACCAGAAAACGAACTGGCGTATGTGTCGCAACAGGAACTGTGGGCCTTCAATCTGGGCACATTGCAGGTAACTCAACTGACGACCAATCTGAGCAAGGATTACTTGTGGCTGAACTACTCGAAGGAGAATCGAGCGTTCCTCTATTGCTCTGACGACGATTCGGAATGGCGGCATCTGTACCGGCTGGACCTGGAGCCGCAAGGGGCGCGGAAGCTGACACAGTTGACGTTTGGGCCTGAGCACACCTACAACGGCCAATGGATTCAGGGTGGGAAGGGTTTTGCTTATGTTGCGAATCTGACCAACCACTACCATCTGGCGGTGCGACCCGCAGAAACCGAGGCGGCCACAAATCTTTTTTTGGGCGGGTATATCAACACTTACAGAGTGGCGGCGGAAGGAAACCGGATCTTTGCGGTCGCGTCGTTGGGCGCCGAACCTTGGGGAATCTGGGAATATGACATCGCAGCCCGGCGCTTGCGGTGTCTGGTGCCCGGCGCGGAGCCATTCAAGGTGAGTCAGATCATCCCGACGACGGAGCGTATGGAGAAATCGTTTGATGGATTGGAGATTCAGTGTTTCCAGTTGGAGCCGCGAAATGTTCAGCCAGGCAGGAAGTATCCGCTGGTCATCGCAGTGCCACACGAGATCGGGACGTTTGATTGGGCTTGGAGCAAGTATCCACAGTTTCTGGCAAATCTTGGAGTGCATTACGTGGCGGTCAATGTGCGGGGTACAGACGGGCACGGGCGGTCATTCCGGGAAAACGACCCGGAACAGGCATATCGAGATGTTCTTGCGGTGCGGGAAGCATTTGTGCGCAGCGGAAATGTGGATGAGAAGCGCATTTTTTTGATGGCGGAAAGCAGTGGGTCGGTGCTCGCGTCCAAGCTGACGATGGAACATGCCGGGATGTGGGGCGGGGTCATTCTTATCCATCCGGACTTGCGAATCCCGCAAGGAGAGCCAAACAGGGCATTGCGTTATTTTGCATTTACAGGCGAAAAAGATTCCAACGGTGAACTGGCGGCCCATGCGCGTGCTTTTGAGAAGTGGGCGCAGGTGAGCGGTGTGGAAGCAACGATGGTCTATGGTGAAAACACGTGGCATGACATTGTGAACACTGAACTGGACAAACGGATGGGTTACGCTCTTGCCGAATTCATATTTCAACGCAAATATACGCTGACAACAACCGGACAAACCCAACGTGATGGTCGGCGCTGATGAAACCACAGATTGGCCAAGTCAAATGCCCCACATGCGCGGTGGGTATCCACGGACAGCCATGAAACCAACAACAGTTGCAGAGAGGAAAACTGGTGGTCACGGATTCACACTCCTTGAATTGCTGGTCGTCATCGCCATCATCGGCATTCTGGCCGCGCTGCTTTTCCCATCCTTTGGCCGGGCGAAGTCGAAAGCGCAAGGCGTTTACTGCATGAACAATGGAAAACAACTCGCCCTGGCCTTGCACCTGTACGCAGACGATCACAGTGACTGGCTGCCCCCGAACCCCGAGGACCGAGCCAGCACGAACCATTGGGTGGAGGGGAACTTCAAACATAATCCAGCGGACGCCACCAACACCTTGCTCCTTACCGATCCCAAGTTTGCAAAGCTCGCTCCGTACAGCGGGCGTTCAGCCGCCATTTACAGATGCCCGGCAGATACCAGCATGGTAACGATTGACGGCATCAAGTATCCGAGGGTCAGAACTTTCTCAATGAGCCAGGCGGTTGGTACGAAATCCTCACCTCCACTGGCAGCTGTAGATGGTCCCTGGCTTGATGGCAAAGCTGAAGGGACGTTCAACAAGCATAATGAACCGTGGCGGACCTACGGTAGATTCAGCGACATGATTGCGCCTGCGCCATCCGGATTGTGGGTGTTGCTTGACGAGGAGGAGCGCAGCCTCAACGATGCCGCGTTTGCCGTGTTGATGCGGGTGCCAACCCGGTTCGTGGATTTCCCAGGCACCTATCACAACCTGGGGTGTGGGTTTGCGTTTGCAGACGGTCACTCCGAAATCCACAAATGGGTGAATAGCAATACCAAGCTGACCGGCATGTTTGATGGGATCAACTATGAGCGGCCACCAATCACTTTGAATAACGCCGATGTGCTTTGGTTGCAGGCCCGGACTTCCGCCCGGGCCATCCCGGAAGAGACGCAAGCGCCTTGACACAGTTGAAATCGGGGACAATAAGGTTCAACTTTGTCTCACACCAGATTTCAGACCAGGTCCTGCATTGAAGGTCATGAATCAAGAAAGCAACGCCGTCGTTGGACGGTATTTTAGAATCTGTCTCAACTGCGCGGCCGTGGTTTTCATTCTCGCAGGTGTGGCGATGTATCTGGCGACTTCGGGCACGGATATCCGGCTGGTGAAGGAGGATGCCGTGTTCGGTATCAAGAACCAGATGCTTCTCATGCTGGGGGCAGTGTTCCACGTTACATTGGGTGTGTACCTGTTTGTTCCGGGAGATATGCCACAGCGCAGTCTTGTAACGCTTTGGGTTGGGTGGTGTTATTTGATTTATTATCTTGGGATGCTTTGGATGAAGGCAACCACGCCATTTCCCTGTGTGCAGCTGGTGGGCTGGAAACTTGGCGCCAACAATCCTCGTATCGTGGATGTCTTCTGGAAAAGTTTCATCGTGTCTCTGCTCGTCGGCAGCGTCTGGTATCTGTTGTTGGAATGGCGGGAGACGAAGCGGACGGATTTGGAGGCGTTCTTGAAACATTGGAAACTTGCGCGCAGACAAGGGGTGCAGCCGGCAACGCCGTCAAATCGAGGTGACACTGGCGCACCACCGGAAACACAAACGGCTGAATTCAAATTCTCATGCCCATCATGCGGCCAGCACATCCGCTGCGACACTTCCTATTCGGGCAAGGAGATCAACTGTCCCGCGTGTCGGAAGCAAATCCGGGTGCCGGAGATAAATCCCGGCGCGGGCGATGTTGGCGTAGTAGCCGAACGCCATTGAGGATACTGTGCATAAAACCGGGAGACCAAATAACAGCGGATGCGAATAACGAAATCTATTTTCATGATTTGGCATGAAATTCGTCGCTACCTGAGTTTGTTGCTTGTTTGCGTAATTCTCGCCTTGGTGGTGCTATCCGAATGGATTGTTTCTGTCGGAGCGCCCGGGTGGTTGCGGATGGTGGGTGTTGAAATACAGGCGGCGTGCCGGGATGCCGGGACGCAGTGGATGGTGGTGGTTTGCCTCGTTAGCTACCTCGGCGCTTTTTTCTTTTTGGAAAAAAGAGCAGATAGGAGTTCGGAGTTAGGAGTTGGGAATAAATCCAAAGGCGACATACAACTTGCAGATTCTAGCTTCCAACTTCTAACTTCTAATTCTCCATCCTCGACCAGGGAACGGGCCATCTCCTATCTCCTATCTTCCATCTCCTCAGCCAGTTTCTGGCTTCTCGCATTTGTCGTCCTGGTGTTGTTGCGCTACGCGCTGGCGTATGAATCCGCATCAAAGTCATTGCAGGTGGTCGTGTTGTTGACGGGTATTGTGATCTGCAAGGGGATCGCGCTGTGGGCGTCCGCTTTGCGGAGTTCCAAGTTCCAAGTTCCAAGTTCCAAGTCGGAGGAAGGCTTGAATGAAGAATGCGGAGTGCGGAGTGCGGAATCTCCCACTTCGGACGCTCACCCCTCAGATTCCAACTTCCAACTTCCAACTCCTAACTCCCAGTATTCATCCTCTTCCCGGCGACTTGCCATTCTCGGAATTCTCACCTTGCTGCTCGCGTGCGCTTCGCAATGGCAGCCGGAATATGGAATGGAGTTTCAGTATCGTGGTCTGCGGCGCTGGACCGGCCCTTGGGATAACCCAAACATCTACGGCATCATGATGGGAGTCGGGGTGGTTCTTGCGGTGGGGTTATTCGTCCAAAGTCTAAAGTCCAAAGTCCAAAGTCCTCCCGGGTCAAACACTGACAGCAGAAAACTGAAAACTGACATTTCGTGTGGTTGGTGTAATCCGTGGTTGAGAACAAACTGGTTTCTGCTTTCTGTATTTCTGATTTCAGCTTTTGTTTTGTGCAGTTTCGGTTTGTTGAAAAGTTACAGTCGCGGGGCGTGGTTGGGGACGGCCATTGCACTGGCGCTCGCCGGTTGCGCCGTCGGCCCCGACTACGAGCG
>CAYSDO010000095.1:460-12156 GCA_964429665.1 uncultured Bifidobacterium sp. | reverse complement strand
GACAGATTGTTTCGTTGCTGTTTTCAATATAACAAAGCGGCTCGGGCTCGAGCCCCAGATGCAATTGGCGCCCCGTGCGCTCGCTCAATCTCGAGACGTGATCCACGCAACGCCACAGGTTGTCACGCATCGCGCGTTCCTGTTCCGGCGCAGTGATGAATTCCTTGAACGAGCCTGGTGAGGTGCTCACGCTGCCTTCCACATCTGGAGGGAGCAGTTGGGCGAGCAGGTCGAACAAGCGTTTCGTGTAATCGAGCCTGCGCGCTTCCGTCCAGTCCGGCCTGTAAACATTCTCCTTCACGCGCGTGCCGTGGAACTGGCCGAAGGGAAATCCGTTGATCGTAAAAACGTAGCAATCGTGCTGCTCGAGCCAGCGCTGAAACACGAGCATCGCCTGCGGATCGGACAACTCGCGCGACGCGAGTTCACTCAAACGAAGACCAATCGCGTAACGCCCGTCCGGCAAGACGCGTTCCTGGACGCGCAACGTGTGGGTATTCAGCGAATCGAAGGTTTCCGCCCATGTTTCACCTCGATGAACGTTGGTGCAATAGGCAAGATGTAGACCGTGCTTGAGAATCATGAAGCGTAGACGTTAAG
The DNA here is from genome assembly GCA_964429665.1 of uncultured Bifidobacterium sp. Taxonomy (GTDB): domain Bacteria; phylum Verrucomicrobiota; class Verrucomicrobiia; order Limisphaerales; family JADLHS01; genus JADLHS01. The sequence goes on along the minus strand of CAYSDO010000095.1, from coordinate 11,556 downwards.
CGGACGCGTCGGGCAATTTGAATTTGGGACTCTGACTTAGAAAACGTTTCGGATTCTGGTAGATCAACCGGTCAATCGCCCCGGCGCTGTGACCACGCCTCCTCAATTCCAGCGCAGCCAACGGAATCGCCAATGGCACGCTCACACCCCAATCGCACGCGCTGTTCATCCACAGCCGCTCGGCACTATACAACTCGACCATGTCCACGGCACGGGCTGCTGTGCATTTGGTTTCCGGATACAACGTCATGCCACCCCAGAAACCACCATCCAAAACCATTTTGACCGTGTGCTCTTCAACATGATCAATCAGACATCGTCCGGGGTTTATCCGGGAATCGGCGCGCAGGACATCAAGAATGAGGCGCGTGCCCTTGTGCTTATCTTCAAGATGCGGAGTATGAACGAGAATGAGTTGATCGTGCCGGGCGGCGAGGTCCACGTGCATTTCAAGCACCTTCATCTCGTTGCGCGAATTCTTGTTCAATCCGATCTCGCCGATGCCCAGCACGTTTTGCTTTTCGAGAAATTTGGGTATGAGAGAAATGACATCACTCGCAAGTTTGACGTCTTCGGATTCCTTGGGATTGATGCAGAGCCAGCAGAAATGAGGCAGGCCAAACTTTGCGGCCCGTCTTGGCTCGTGTTCAGTCAACTGGCAGAAGTAATCGTAAAATCCGTCCGCCGAACTACGGTCAAAGCCGGCCCAGAACGCTGGCTCGCAGACAGCAGCACAACCAGCAAGAACCATGTCCTGATAGTCATTCGTAACACGGCTGACCATGTGTGCGTGAGGCTCGATATATCTCATGGCAAATTATTTTCCCGGCCATGCTCCACAGGCAGCCTTGGTGGTTGCAACGGGGATGGGTTCAACGGTGGGATCGCTCAGGCAGGCAAGGACACGCTCGGCGCGTGGAATCTTTTCAATTTGAACCTCGCCAAGCGCCTGCTTGAACGCGGCAAGTCGAAAATCAGGTTCGCCTTCCGCGCGATCCAGGCGATCCAAAAACGCCGCTACGTCAATGAGCTTGGCGCGCGCCTCCAGATAGTAAAGATCAAGTAACTCACGACGGTTCATGATGACCACATCATTTCAATGTGCGACCGCGAGTTCAAGGGAACAATTGTCTGCTCTCAGGGGAATTCCTTTAGAAACGGTCAACATAGAGCCATGTGAGACATAGCTAGTCCTCCAAAATCAAGCGACCGCATCGCTTCGATATCACTCACCAAGGAGGAACTTGTGGTGACGGCCCATCCAATATGGCAGAAGGAACGCCGCACCATCGTCTTCGCGATGACCACCTGAGCCGCCATCCACCACGAATGGATTTGCATTCCACTTCATGACCGGTCGCTCATCCGGCGGCAACAATGTGATTGCTTCCCTACGCCTGAAACGATCCTGCACCGGAGACCATTTTATGTCCGCACGATGCGAGTTTTTCACACTCCACTCGATGGTATCCATGGGCATCCGGTAAAGCGTCCGCGCAGCGGACGGCAGGTCCACACTGGCATCGGGTTGGGCCGTGAGGTAGATGAAGGTCCACAGCGGGCAATCCTCGCGCTGAATGTTCTTCCACCACTCGTCAACTCCACGACGGTACGCCTTCAACAATGCGGCATCTTTCTCATACCGAAACAATCCATAGTAAGGCAGCATTGCGAGTTCTTCGTCCGAGTAATTCATCTCCGTCCGAAACTCATTTACTCGCGTTAACCAGTCGGCGTAGTTCAACTCTTTCGCCACCTTTTGATATTCCTTTTCGTAACGGGTGTCCCCCGTGACGTGAGCAGCCGTTTTCAGGAAGCTTAGCAATTGCATGCTGTTCAGTGCCCGTTCTTCCGGATCGCGCATCAACGCCTCCGGAGCCCAATAACCCCAGCGCGTGGGTTTGCCGTCCAGGTCCACCAGGTAGTAACCGTGGTCAATGATGTGGTCCATGATCCGCTTGCAGGTTTCAACAATGCGCCGCGTCAGCGGTTCATCCGGCAACAAATCGTAAGCGATACCGAAGATAAAAAAGTGACCAACAATCTCGTCGGAACTGGTGTCTGCCTTCCAGTAATACTGCCCGTCCTTCGTCCAGTGCCACTCGCCGCCGCCGGGCATCGGATCGCCCTTGCGGATGTACGAACGCGCTGGAAAACCGCGCCGGCCCGCGACTTCTTCGAGGAACAAAATCGCCTCGATGGATTTGCGGGCATTCGCCAGTGCTTCCGGGGATTTCGTTTCTGCATAACGAAAACATTCCGCCGCCGCGTACATCGCAGTCCAAAGTCCGTCGTTATCATCGTCCCTTTGTTGATTGCTGGAAACATCCCCCGCCACCCGCAGATTCGAGGTAGCCACAAGTCCGTAGCGATCATGGCGTGCGCGGACACGCTGCTCGAAATGATCAGCCTTTTGCGCGAGCGACATAGGCTTGAGTTCGATGTGCGAAGCGCCGGTGGCTGTGCGCACCCAGACTCCGCCCTGCCCGTCCGTCACGAGCTGCCTGACCTGATCGTCCGGTAGATAGCGACGCCCCCCAAAGAATTGACGAACATCCCGCTCAGGGGCGGAAAAATCGAGCCTCATCAACCCCTGTGTTGTTCCCAGCCAGAGCGAGTCATCTGTGGCACGAGCCGTGGCGGTCAGGTTACCGACTGGCAACGGCACAGCATTCGAACGCAATGCGGACGGCAACGCGGGATCAGTGAGACTGTAGAATGTGGCCAGCTTTTGAGGGTATGGTTTGAGTTGGACAGGTTCGAAAGCTTTTACTGAACCGGCCAAGGCAACAGCCAATCCGAACATAGTGGCAACAGCTCTTACAGACGACCTAAACAGTAAAAGCCTGGCGCTGTTCGTAACGAGAATCACATTTCTTGAGGAGTTGCAGCAATTCATAATTCTTCACGTGCTGGACAGGATTCATGCTGCCCAGCACCGACAATTGTTTTCAATCGGTGATCCAGAGGATCGTTATTCGTGCGCCTTGCCTTCCGCTTCAGCCTTCAGGCGTTGACGCTCGGCAGCTTTCGCAAAAGGATAGTAAACGGTCATGGCAATGATGATGGAAACCGCACCCCAGACTGCGGCACGCCAGTCCCCGCCGGAAACCAGATAGTGCCCAATGATCGGCGGCGTGGTCCAAGGGACATTGACGAATGGTTTATTGATCAAATGCCAGTGCATGAGCAAATAGCTGCAGGTGGTGAGGATCAATGCATTGAGAATGTATGGAGCCATGAAGATGGGATTCAGCACGATGGGAATACCGAAGAAGATAGGCTCGTTGATCTGGAAAATCTGGGTCGGCAGCGAGATGCGGCTGACTTTGCGGAAGCCAGGCTCCTTTGAGTTCCATAAGACCAGCGCAAGCGCGATGGTAGCCCCTGTGCCGCCAACATTCACGAACGTGGTAAAGAACCCGTACGCCGTGATGTATGGCAATGGTTGCCCGGCCGTCATGGCCGTAACGTTTTCCGCCAGGTATTGAAGAAAGATGGGTGCGACGATCGCATCCACCGCGTTGTCGCCATTGATACCCACAGACCAGAGCATGGTAACCAGGAAGGCATACACCAAAATACCAGGCAACGTATTCAAAGCGAAAACCAACGGCTTGAAGGCAGTTTGCACCACATGATCAATATCCACGCCCGCAACAAATCGAACCAACCAGAACAGCAGGACAAGGAAGCAGAGCGGACTGAGCGAGAGAAATGATTCATAGACGATCGGTGGGACATTGGCCGGCATCTTGATGACGAGATTCTTGTCGGTAAAAAACTTCTGAACCCGCACAGTCACGAGAGCGACGATGATCGCAGTAAACATCCCTTTCGAGCCAAGGTTCTCGGTGATCAGCGTCAGATCCTCCAGCTTAAGCGAGATCATGAGGAAAATGGCGGTGGACATCGTCGCACTAACGACAGCTTCCTGTTTTAACTGTTTCCCAAGATCATAGCTGACCGCGAAACACACGAACACTCCGAGCATGCCGAAGGTGGCCGTCACCGGGATTTGCAACACCTGAAGATAAGGAGCGATCAGTTTGTCCCAACCACTGATTGGCAAAAAGGTCACCACCATAAACAACCCGCCAATGATCGTGAGCGGCACGACCGACACCATCCCGGCGCGGATGGCGGACAGGTAGGTGTTCTCGCTCAGGGCCGTCAAGACCGGCACGATGGTTTTATTTAGAAATCCGGTCGCTTTGTTCACATGGTCTCCTGTGTTAGAATTGAAAAGTGGTTCTTGGCATTGTCGGAATTCTGATCAGCCCGCCAGATCGGACGCCAAGAGTCACCGACGAGCGGGCATGACCTCGCGCGGCAGGAGAGGCGGCGATTAAATTTTTCGAAAAGGGAAATCACAAGGTCGCTCACTCGCAAATCCTCATCATCGTAGGCCGGGCGCAAATGAAAAAGCAATCCGAACACATACTCGATTGCGATTCCGATCCATCGTCATTAGCTTTTGCGCATGACTAAACCAGTTCGATCGTGGGAACGACCCCAGAGCCGCATCTATTCATGGTATTTTGCGCTCGCTTGCTGTTGCATCTCGGCCGCAGGTCTTCAAGCCCACGCCGCCGACACCAATGCCTACCCGCGCATCAGCGAAGAAGCCTTCAAGGCGCGCCTGCCGTTCTTTGACTACGACAAATCCATCCCGCTCGAGGGCCGGTTTGTTCAGGAATGGAAACAGGACGGCAGACTGAAACAGAAATTTGTGTTTCGCGGCGCGCAGGGCTTTCTCGTGCCGGGCTTCATCGAGTTTCCCAGCACCAATCAGCAACCGTGGCGGCTCGTGCTCTTGCTGCACGGCTGGTCCGGCGGCAAGGATGACTGGTATCACGACGACAATTACATCAACGGCGGCATCATGCGGAAGGCGTTGGTGGACGCCGGCTACGCGGTTCTTGCATTGGACGCCGCCACGCACGGCGAACGCAGTAACGAGATTGACTACCAGCACGTGAACCCGTACGACGATCCCAAAGCCCCGAGCCGTCGCGGCTATTTCACGTATGCCGAGGTTTCCATCCAGACGGTGAAGGACTATCGCCGCGCGCTGGATTTCATTTACGAACGTGGCTTGGTGAACATCAACGGCGTCGGGCTGCTGGGCTATAGCATGGGCGGGATGGATTCGTTCTACCTCCTCTCCGTCGAACCACGCATCACAATGGCCGTGGCGGTCGTGCCGCCGCTGTTAAGCATCGGCTATGGCCCGGCGTCACCGGTGGATTACAGTTGGGGCATTGGCAACCGGCCGTTCCTCATGCTCATGGGCCGCAAGGACGGACTGGGCATCGCCGAAAAGGTTGAGGCGTCCTACCATCAGTATATCGAAACCCCGAACACCAAAATCATCTGGTATGACCGAGGCCATCAGTTGGGAGAAATCTACGTGCCCGACGCGCTGGCGTGGGTGAAAGAACATCTCAAGTAGCTCCGCCCCTGCAGTTGGGAAGGCCACGACGCCAATCTGTGGCACAAGATTGACTCGCAGGTGTTCGGCCCCTACGGATTCGCCAAGGCCGACGCGCAAACGACGTCGCCAGCCAAAGTCTCGGCGAATATCAAGAACATCAAACTGCTGCGCGAGGCCTACCACAGTGTTTGAGGCTGAACGATGCAGTGGAGAAAACGGCGAAACACGGCAGAGCCGCGGATTTTTCCGCTCGGCGATTTTGTGTCAATACTCCGGACTGACCCCGGACTGACGAAAGGCGGCGTCCGAGCCGTTCCGGCGGTATTCGGCGAGCAAGTCCTGGCTGTCCGTCGTGTTCACTTTGCGCTTTGCTCCGGTTCTGGTTCGGCTCGCGTAGGCGGGCTCTGCAATTCGAGCGTGCCAAGATCAATTGTGCCAACATTCTGGTCATTGGATTCCGGTATCGTGATCCCCTTGGTCAACGTGCCGATGGTTTCGTCGTAGAGGACGCCGGGAATCGTGAGCTTGAGTTCCAACTCGTAAGTGCCCGCAACGACATCATCAATCCGGAACGAGCCGTCCTTCTCGAAGATCAACACGTATCGCTTTTGGTTGCGCTCCACCTCCTGACCTGCCTCCGACTGCCAAAACTTTTCCATTTCTTCCACGGATTTTACCCACGCTGCTGTGCGCTCCGCTGGGGAGAGTGCGTCCAGGTTCGGTCGCGGAGGTAACCCTGTCAGCGGAGTGCGTAACGTCTGTACATCGTGCTGCCAATCAATCGGTCGGTTCGGTTGGCCGTTCGGCAATTTTACTCTGCCGACCACTTTGTACCCAGTTCCCCCAAGCGTGACGAAATTTGTTTGCCCTGGCACAACCGCAATTTGCGTTGGGAGATTCGCCGGAACTTCATTACCTGCGATAAGGCCTTTCGGGAAGCTCGGTCGGTGGGAAAGCCTTAGATTCCATGGCGGCAAGCCATGAAATACAAAGCGGCCTGTTTCGTCCGTTTTGGTTTCCAAATAAAGCGAGCCGCCCGTTCGTTGGAAAGAGTGCGGAGCGTAGAGATCAATGGTTTCATTGGCCCCGGCCTTGTCGCCAAATTTCAGCACACCTACCACGCAGCCCCAAGGTTGCAGAGTTACGATCGGTGAGGCGGCCAGTTCCTTGGGCGTGACCGAGACGAACCCTTCCGGGGCCGCGATGAGGATGTTTTTCACGTTCCCAGATGGCGTGGCTGCAAATCGCCCCTGCGCGTCGGTTTCCACATGGCTCGCGCCCGACAATGTGAGATCAAATTGGGCGGGCAACTTCATGTAAACACCCTTCTGATCCGTCGGCAGCATCACAGTCGCTTTGGCGACGGGGGTTCCATCCAGGGAATGCACTTCACCAGTCAGGAGCGCGGCCGGTTCCAATTGAAAGTCGCAAGTGGTTCCATTCGTGATTGGACCTTGGTTGCGCTTCTCTACCGTCCGATATCCGGCCGCGCGCACTTCCATTGTGTACGCCACGACCGGGTCGTGATTAGTGAACGAAAACGCGCCATTCTCGCCGACGGACCGGAGGCGGGGAGGACGCGGTGAATCCACTGGCTCAACATAGCCGGTGTAGATTTTCTCGGTGAACGACATCCACACTTGAAAATGCTCGATGGGTTTCCGAGTTGAAGCATCAACGACCGTCCCCAACACCAGCACGGGCGCTGGATTGGTTCGCATCGTGATCAAACATTCCTTCCCGTCGGGCGTCAGTTTGACTGCGTCCATGGGCTGATAACCAGACGCCGAAACAACGTAGAGCTCTGGTTTGGGCGGCGCAGCCGACCAGGCGAATCTGCCTTCTGCGTCTGTGACGGTGCTCCACTCGAATCGTTTGATGTTATACTGACTACAAATCTGGATGGTGGCCTTCGGAACTGGTTGACCAGAATCGTCCACCACCCGGCCTCGCAGTTCGACACCATTGGTGATGGTGAGCCGGGATTCTGCCGGCGGCACAGAACCCTGGAAGGTGAAATCCGCTGGAGCATACCCCTCTGCCTGAACAGTGAGGTAACAGGTCGAGTTCGCGGGTAAATCGGGGGTTTCCCGGGCGATGTTGTTAAATCCGAATCGTCCATCGGGGCCGGTTGTTTGACTGGCAGTTGGTTCTGCCCAATCGTGATCGAGCGTAACTTTCGCGCCAGGCACAGGAGCACCCGCCTCGTCCACGACCACGCCTGCGGCCGCCGCTCCGTGCGCGAGCATCATGACCGCCGTTTCGTTCCGCAGCTCCGCTTGTGGCAGATAGGCGATGCCGTGGTTGGTGGTTGCCCCGAGCGCCGCTGACCCAAATTGTCGGGGCGCATATTCGGCATGGGCGACCTTGAACATGATCTGGCCAAATTCAGAGGGAACGTGACTGCACTGCCAACGGCCTTGGCTGTCTGCGACTTCCACATGGTATTGCCGCGTGATCGTAAGGCGTTCCCGGTCGAGAGATTCAGCGGGAGACTTGTAACTGGAAACATCGAAAACCACCCGTGCGCCGGGAATCGGCTCACCGGTTTCAGCCACGACCGTCGCGCCGATGATCACCGCCGGAGTCAGTTTGGTGGTGTATTCGGTTGGAATGTCTTTCGGTTCGTCGCCCTGCCGTTCTGACCAACTCACGAATTTCGGGACGAAACCATCGCGAAAGACCTCAATGCGATAGCTCCAGTCTTTGCCGGCAGTTCGATCAACAGGCAGCAAAGCTGTTCCTTGCCGGTCAGTCATGACGACACTCGTAGTGTGCGTCGGAGAATCAGGGCTCCAGACCAGTGTCAGCCTGGTCTTTGAGAGCGGCGCTCCTGTGCCTGAACGGGTGACGCGGAAAAGCAGCCCATGACTGGTGTTGGTCAGTGCTGGTGGCTGGTCGGCCGCTTTGGGTAAGTCTGCTGGCGATTCATTCCGCACCTGCGAGTTGTTGGCGGTGTCGCGACCTCCCGCCGTGATCCTCTGAGTATGGTCGCGCTTGAGGAAAAGCACCGCCAAGCCGACCAGAACCGCAATCAAAAGGGCTTTTCCGGCATGAGGTGCAAGCGAGCGGATTGCCTTGAACGCGGTTGCCGTTATCGTTGTGGCGATAGTTGTTCCCGTCAGTGCGGCGACGGTTGAAATCGCGACGGCCAATCCGACGGGTGCAGCTTGGACGGCGTTGGCCGTGAGCACCACGCCGAGGCTGGCGGCGCTCGTCGTGACCCCTCGGCGCTTCAGGAGCTCCTCCAGTTTCTGCAAGGCGCGCGTCACTCTCATGCGCGCGGCGTCTTCGTTGCTGCCCAGCGCCTGACCGACCGCGCGGAAATCCTGCTGCTCAAAAAACCGGAGCAGGATTGCGGTGCGATCCGCTTCGCCCAGTTCATTGATGGCTTCGTCGAGCAAGGGCGCGACCTGGGAGAAGTCCGCCTCGGAGTGATTTTGCAGCGCATTCATTTCGGCAGCCTGCCTTTCACGGGATTGGCGACGACGTTCTCCCCGCAGGGTGTGGCCGGCCACCAGACAGGTATCCCGATGCAACCAACCACCCAACTGCGCGTCCTCAGACAGCGTCCGCGCCTTGCGGGCCAGATTCACAAACACAGTTTGCGTCACGTCTTCCGCCCGATGCGCGTCGCCTTTGACCAGCCGGAGCGCTGTCGAATAAACCAGATCAACGTATCGGGTGACCAGTTCGCGGAAAGCGGCGTCCGAACCGTTCCGGGCAAACTCGGCGAGCAAGTGTTGGCTGTCCGTCATGTTCAATCACCAGTAAAAGCCCGCCGAAGCCGCAAACCGAACAAAAAAAGTTTGAGCAAAGATGCGATTGCCGGCTGAACGCCCTGGCATCGGGTGTGGTGGCGGGCTTCCAGCCCGGCGGAATGGCTGCACGCAAATTCCAGCACGTTGAAGATTTCCCAGGTTACAGTATGCGCGTAGCAACTGTCTGGGCGACGAGATGCCACCCTTCACCTCAGGCAGGATCCCAGACACCACTTCTGACATGGCCTGCTTACGCGGCTTGAATTTGCGGTGATGCTCTGCCAGTACTGCGCCATGAATTTTCGTGGTAGGAATAGCAAATCGGAATCTCAAAGCCGCAGGGCTTTCATCAAGTGCGCCGGGATTGCCGCTGTCGGTCTGGGGTTGCCGGGCTGCACCACACCAACCCACGAGAGCACGACTGAGAAAAGTCAGCCGACCCGACGCGATATCCGGGTAAGGGTGCAAGCGCCGGCGGATCCGCTCGTTGCCCGGACGTTTGCGATTCTGAAAGACCGCATTGAGCAACGTTGCCCGGTGCACGTCGTCGAAGCCCGCAATCGGGATCAGATCATCCTGACGATTGACAATGGCCTGCCGCCCCAAGCATTCCGCATTGATGCGTCCGCCGCTGCGGTGCGCGTCGCGGGAGGGTCGCCGCGGGGTTTGCTGTACGGAGTCGGGAAGTTTCTCCGAACCAGCCGGTACGATGAAACGTTTCAACCTTCGCCCTGGCGCGGCACGTCGAAACCGAATGGCACGCTGCGCGGCATGTATTTCGCCAGCCACTTCCACAACTGGTATGTGCAGGCTTCCGATGCCGAGATCGCGCGCTACATGGAGGACATCGCGCTGTGGGGCGTGAACGCAGTCATGGTGATTTTCCCGTTCATCAATCTGCAGGACTGGAACGATCCCGAAGCGGGGCCAGGCATGGAGACGGTGCGCAAATACGCGCGGGCCGCGCGGGCGCTCGGGATGCAATTTGCCACGGGCCTCAACAACTGCATGTTCATCGGCGCGCCGGCAAATATTCGCGCGAAGCGACTCGCCGATCCGCTGGGTCGGCGCGGCAACAGCGGCCACCCGATCTGTCCCAGCATTCCCGAAGGCCAAGCCTACTTGATGGAATGCGCGCGCGAATTCTACACGAAGCTCGCGGACGTCGGGCTCGATATCCTCGTGCACTGGCCGTACGACGAAGGCGGCTGCTCCTGCGAGAAGTGCATGCCGTGGGGAAGCAACGCCTACTTGAAACTCTCGCGCGACCTGACCGCGCTGGGCCGGACCTACTTTCCGAATCTCAAAACGGTTCTCAGCACGTGGATGTTCGACACGCCGCCGGAAGGCGAGTGGCAAGGCCTGACCGACGCCCTCGTGAAAGGCGAGCCCTGGCTCGATTACATCCTCGCCGACGCGCACGAGGATTTTCCGCGCTACCCGCTCGATGTCGGTGTCCCTGGCCAGCGGCCGCTGCTGAACTTTCCCGAGATCAGCATGTGGGGCAACTCGCCGTGGGGCGGCTTCGGCGCGAATCCGCTGCCCGGCCGTTTCCAACGACTTTGGGATCAAGTGAAGCACCTCGTGCGCGGCGGCTTCCCCTACAGCGAAGGCATCTACGAAGACATGAACAAGGCGATCGTCGCGCAGTTCTATTGGGATCCGAATCGCAGCGCGCGCGCCACGCTTGAGGAATACATTGCCTACGAATTTGGTGCTGGCGTCACGGAGGATGTCCTTACGCTCGTTGATCTGCTCGAAAAAGCGGCGTCGAACTCGTACAAGAAGCAACCCGTGGACAAAGAGGCTGTTCTGCGTGCGCATCAACTGGCCGAGACGGTGAACGTCTGCCTGCCAGATTGGGCAAAGCGCAACTGGCGCTGGGAAATTTTACATCT
>CAYSDO010000095.1:0-450 GCA_964429665.1 uncultured Bifidobacterium sp. | reverse complement strand
GTTCGGCGGCGATGGTTTGCAAAGTCCGGCATCCGAAGCAGCGATGCTCCGGCTGATTGAAATCTACCACTGCCAGATTGAAACGGATGACCCTTATCATCACCGCGTCCGCCCACCGTTGCGCCGGGCCGTGAATCGCGCAGGCAAGAAGTGACGCAGTCGCACGGGAGTTTTGGAAAATGAAACGCTTTTACCTTCGAGTGGGAGTTGTCTTCACCTCGGCAATGTTGATGGCGGGTTGCCGACAGGTTTCGTCTGATGGCGCGGACTCAAGAACCACGCCATCCCCAAGACGAAAAATCGGTCAGGTCGAAAGCGTCTCCCTTCCGGGCAACGTGCCGATGGAACTGGCCTGGATTCCCGCCGGCACTTTCTTGATGGGCCAGCGTGACGGAGAACAGGACGCGTATCCGAACAAGGAAACGCCGCAGCATCGCGTGAACATCTCGC
>CAYSDO010000094.1:0-12287 GCA_964429665.1 uncultured Bifidobacterium sp. | reverse complement strand
CGGGTCTCATCACCGCCGCATCAGATTCGCTGCGTGGATCTGGCGCACCCATTTTCACCCACGCTTCAAGATTTGCTATTTGCTCCCGCGACAACATTTGCTTTGGCGGCATCTGCAAATCCTTGTCGGAGTAACGAACCGCCTTGATGAGCAAACTTTTTTCGGGATCGCCAGGAACAATAGCCGGCCCTGTATCACCGCCCTGCAAAACCCCGTCGCGAAAGTCGAGACGCAGACCACCTTTGATTTTCTTGGCTTCTGAGCTGTGACATGAATAACAACTCCCTGCGAGAATTGGACGGATTTTTTTTTGAAAAAACTCCTGCGCTTCGCGGCTCAACTCCGGTTGGGAGACGATCGCATCCGCTGCATGGACCCAAGTCCCTACGGTGTCCGCAAAGAGGCAGAGGATCAGGAATTTGAATGGCCAAAGGTTCAAGCGCATGTGCAGACCGAGTCGCTACGAGATTGTTTAATGATTCGTCAGCTTAGGTCGCCACGGCTTGTTCGACAAGTTTGCTTGAGCTGTTGCAATGAATTCTTCGACGCTCATGTTCATTTGGGTTCTGCTTCAAGATTTTTCAGCTCGCTGTTTACGCAAGAATGGATTGCACCACATTTCCATGCACGTCAGTAAGCCTGAAATCCCGCCCTTGGAATCGAACGGTCAGCCTCTTGTGATCAATCCCCAACAGGTGGAGCATGGTGGCGTGCAGGTCATGTACATGCACCTTGTCAGCGACGGCGTGATATCCGAGGTCATCGGTTTCGCCATAAGTCATTCCACCACGAACTCCACCACCGGCCATCCACATCGAAAACGCGCGAATGTGATGATCGCGCCCCGGCGGTCCCTTGTCTGTCTGGCTCATGGGTGTTCGTCCAAACTCACCACCCCAGATCACCAACGTGTCGTCCAGCATTCCACGCTGCTTCAAATCAATGATCAATGCCGCGGAGGCGCGATCCGCAGCCTGCGAACAGGTTTCCATGAACTGATTCAGATGATCATGATGATCCCAGCCACGCTGGTAAATCTGAATGAACCTTACTCCCCGCTCCGCAAGCCGGCGTGCCAGCAGACAATTGGCAGCAAATGTACCATCTGCGCCTTTTGTGCCGTAGAGGTCCCGCACTGATTGAGGTTCGCTGGAGAAATCCATCAAGCCCGGCACGCTGGCCTGCATTCGAAAAGCCATCTCGTATTGCTCGATTCGTGTGCTGATCTCCGGGTCGTCGATGGATTGATCCAAAGAATGGTTCAAGACCTTGATTGTATCAACCAGCCTGCGCTGTCCTTCACTCGTCACACCCGGAGGATTGTTCAAGTAAAGCACAGGCTCGCCTTGGGAACGAAGCTCAACCCCTTGAAATCTGCTGGGAAGAAATCCGCTGTGCCATTGACGCGAAGCGATCGGTTGTGGATTCCGTCCCGCATGAGACGTCAACACCACGAAGCCTGGAAGATCATCCGCTTCACTGCCCAGCCCGTAAGTCACCCACGAACCCATGCTCGGGCGACCAGAAATCGAGGTGCCAGTGTTGATGAAAGTGTGTGCCGGGTCATGGTTGATCTGTTCGGTCTGCATCGAACGGATGATGCAAAGGTCATCTGCCACACTGCCAAGATGCGGGAACAATGTGGTGATTTCCTGACCTGATTTCCCCCATCGCTTGAACTCGAACTGCGGCCCGTAACAATTCAGCTTCTGTCCCTGCAACTGCGCAATGGGTTGTCCGTCCGAGTAAGATGCCGGCAATGGTTCACCATGCAACTTGGCCAGCAACGGCTTGTTATCGAAAGTTTCAAACTGCGAAGGCCCTCCTGCCATGCAAAGAAAGATGACCCGTTTGGCCCGCGCAGGAAAATGCAATGGACTCACCACGCCACCAGTGCTCCTGGACGCCCGACTTTGAGCCAGCAACACTGGATTGAGCAAAGACGCCAAGGCCATCGTGCCAATCCCGGTCGTCGCCCGACGGAGGAAGGAACGACGACTGAAACGTGGAGAATGAAATGCACCAAGATTCATAAAATCGTAGCTGGTATTTTGGTTTCGACTGATTGTAAGCGCAGCAAGATGCTTCCGACAACACGGAAAACTCCGGATCGGCCACATTAAGACGCACCTTTGCAGCAGCATCGCTTGGCCAAATTCTTCCGTTGCATAATCAATCTCCAAGACTTCAATATGCGTGAAATTCACGCAAAATGCGTGAGGCTCACGCACATTTCGTCTCACAGTACGCGTAATTTGGCGCAAATCTGCGTGGCATCGGTGCTGCTAAACGTAGTTAACATGAACCCAGATCAAACCGGTCGAAGAGGTAGAGCCTTCACGATGATCGAAATGCTGTGTGTCATTGGGATCATCGCGATACTTGCGGCGCTGCTGCTGCCTGCATTGAACCAGGGAAAGTCGGGTGCAAAGCGAATTCAATGTGTAGGCAACCTCAAGCAAGCCGGGATTGCATTTCACAGTTTTGCCCACGATCATCGGGGCAGATTTCCGATGCAACTTCCCACGCGCGACGGTGGCTCGGAGGAATTTGTAAAGAGCGGATACCGCGTCGGCGGCGAATTCTATTTTTCGTTTCGACATTTTCAACCGCTGTCCAACGAACTCGTATCACCAAAAATCCTAGTCTGTCCGGCAGATTCAGCGCGGTGGCCGGCGGTGAACTTCGCCACATTTGATAATGCGAACCTCAGTTACTTCATCGGCGTGAATGCGGAGCAAGGGAACGTTAATTCAATTTTGTCCGGAGATCGCAACCTTTCAAATGAACGCGGCACAAATCCAACCATTCTGCTGTCGGGGCCTGGCAGTTCGATTCGCTGGACCCGTGAACTTCACGAATTCAAAGGTAACCTTTTGTATGCCGACGGACGTGTGGAGGAAGTGAACAGCCTGCGGTTCCTGCAAAACAAAAAGCGCGAGGGGGCGCTGTTTCTTCCTTCAACCAACCAGGCAGGATCGGCGGCATCTCGGGGAAATACTGCTTCAGCGACAGCGCGACAATTTCCAAAAGGAAACGCGAGAACAAACTCTGATTCGGTTGGCGGTAACCGGGATATCAATCCCGGAATAGGAACGACTCGCATTCAGCCCGCAAATGGCGTTCTAACCTATTTGCCAATCGTAACGGATACGTCTCCTAACAAACCGGAGACAAATTCGATGGTTGTTGCGACTCAAGCCACGCCGACGCGGACAGCACGACAATCCAGCGACTCGCCTTTCATGAGATGGTTTGCAGACATGGCCCAACAACTTGTTGATTGGGCAAAATGGCTGCTCTGGTCATTGTTGCTGCTCTTGTTGATAGCACTGGTTGTGGTACGCCTACGGGAGCTTGCACGACGGAAAAGCAAATGAAAGCGCCGTAAGCGTGACCAGATAAACTCCTCGGACTATTGGCGACTTTTTTCCAGGTTCAAGTTTACGAGGCGTAAGCGATATCGCGGAATCCAAATTGATGGCCCGCCCAGACGTCTGCCGTCTGGACGCTGGCGCATATCTTCACTAAAATCTGACAATCGATTCGTGCAGGTTCAGCACCGCACGGCATACAGAAGTCCATGCTGCCAGTTCTGGAATGTTTGCTTTCGCATCCACAGGTTTAAGTCCGGTCCGCAACAATTTTCCGGCACGCTCCGGATTCATTTCAAAGTCTCTCAGATCGGCCTGCAACAATCGGCGCAGTTGCTCGCGTTCATCAGAACTCGGATCGCGGTTCAAGGTCCGGCGAAAGGCAAGATCCAATCGATGGCTGGTATCTGAACCGCCCTGCCCTAACACCGCTTCAGCGAGTGATCGGGCGGCTTCGACAAATGTTGGATCGTTCAGCAACGCCAGCGCAGCGAGCGGCGTGTTGGAAACCGGACGTTCCGCCGTGCATTCCTCGCGACTCGGCGCGTCAAATGCCTTGAGCATGGGATGCAGAAACAGCCTTTGCCAGTGCGTGTAAACCCCGCGACGATATTGACCGCTGCCGGTGTCCGCAACGTAAGTGCGTTTGGGAAAATTAAGATAATCCCAATAACCGTCCGGTTGATACGGCTTCACGCTTGGGCCACCGACATCCGGCACCAAAAGACCGCTCACCCACAGCGCATTGTCGCGAACCATCTCGGCAGGAAGTCGGAAGCGGGATTGCCGGGCGAGCAGACGGTTGAACGGATCACGCTCATTCAGTTCTGGTCGCATCAGCGACGACTGTCGATAAGTTGCCGAAGTCACAATGAGGCGCACCATGTGTTTGATGTCCCAGCCGCTGTTCTGAAATTCCAACGCCAGAAAATCAAGCAACTCGGGATGCGTGGGCCATTCGCCCCGCGAACCAAGATCGTCCAGCACTTTCGACAACCCTGTGCCGAAATACATCTTCCAAAGGCGGTTCACAAATACGCGAGCCGTCATGGTGTTGTTGGTAGCAACGATCCACCGGGCAAGATCGAGGCGTGTTGCTCGTTCTGCTTGATGGCCGATCTGGTCGAAGAACTGCGGCACGCCCGGCTCTACCACTTCGCCTGTGGTGTCCATCCAATCGCCACGATTCAAAACGCGTGTGATACGTGGCTCGACCGAAACCGATATCATGGTCAGTGGAATCTGCTGTTTGAGCTTATCAATCTCAGACTTCAACGAAATATGGCGATACCATGGTACCGAAAATTCCGGCTGGCTGCGGGCAAACCAGTCAGTAAGTTCCTGTAGTTGAACCTTGCTGCGGTCCTCCGGCTTTGTGTCCAGAATCTTTCGCATCTTGTCCGGCAATTGGGAATCCTTGGCTGCGTCAGCGCCCGAGGTAGGGGTCAACGATTTCTCCCAATCATTCTGTGCCTTGGCAATTCGAGATTTGAGCGCATCGATATCGGAAGCTGCAAGGGCAAGCGCAGACTCCAGTTCCTTCAGCCGCGCCGCCTGCTCGGGCGAAGGCAATGGCATTTCCGGCGGACGCGAACCATTGCCGCCCTTGTAAGCACCAACTTCCTGAATGTCGGCAAAAAATGCCGCCATCCGGTAAAAATCCTTTGTGGCGTACGGATCGAACTTGTGGTCGTGACATTCCGCGCAGCCCAATGTTGCAGCCATCCAGACGGTTGACACAGCCCGAACGCGGTCGGATGCGTATTTGGCCAGGTACTCCTTGTCCTGCGCGCCCCCTTCCTCGGTAGTCAGATTCAACCGGTTGAAACCGGAAGCAATTTTCTGTTCCGTTGTGGCGTTCGGCAACAGATCACCAGCCAGTTGTTCGATTGTAAATTGGTCGAAGGATTTGTTCTGGTTGAATGCGTTGATGACGTAATCGCGATAAGGCCAGATGTTTTGCGTCTGATCACCGTGAATGCCAACGGTGTCGCCATAGCGCACCAGATCGAGCCACATCACCGCCATCCGTTCTCCATAATGCGGCGAGCTGAGAAGGCCCTCCACAGCTCTTTCATACGCGTCGGGACTCTTATCGACCATAAACCTGTCCACCTCGTCAGCAGTGGGCGGCAGGCCGACAAGATCAAAACTCAAACGACGCAGCAGCGTGCGGCGATCTGCCTCGGGTGAGGGTTTCAATTTCTCGGACTCCAACTTGGCAAGAATAAAATGATCAATTGGATTCCGCGCCCACTTCCGGTTCTTGCTTTTCGGAACAGGAGACTGTCTTGGCGGGATGAAAATCCAATGGTCAGCCCAAGGTGCGCCTTCACGAATCCATGTTGCCAACCGCTGCTTCTGAGTTTCATTCAGTTTCGCCAGACTGTCCGGTGGCGGCATCATTTCTTCCGGGTCGGTGGAATGAATCCGCCGGATCATCTCGCTCTGATCAGGTTTTCCGGGGACAACAGCAGCGCGACCACCCAGATCGGTTGTCGCACCCGCCTGGAGATCCAATCGCAACTTGGCCTTGCGCTTGCCTTTGTCCGGACCGTGACACGCAAAGCAGTTGTCCGACAGGATCGGACGGATATCGCGATTGAAATCCACCGCTGCCCGGCCCGTCACAGCAACCGAGAGCAAGCAGCACAGTAGCAGTTGGCCAAACGGAAATTTCATCCACAATTGGAATGCATGAACATACGATTACGAATTATTAGTTCACCGGACCGATGGTTCTAATATTGCTGTCTAACATTTCCACCACCTCTTCTGTCCTCGATCGCAACATACTTCCGCTACTGTAATCACCCGATGTTGTAACTATGACAACATAGGCTCTATTTCCTGTGCCTACCGCGCGCGACCTAACAGAAATGATTCCACTATTGTTCAGCACTACGTCTCTAAGTGGCCAACAATAATCTAATGTCAACGAACCTTCGCTGATCCTCACCCCTACAAATGAAGAAATCATAGTATTCAAAAATATACCCAACCCTACCGATATTGTCATACACAGGAAAACCCAGAAAAAAAATGGCCGGATGCCTACAATTGTACGAAAAGTGTAAATAGGCAGCACTCTATGGCGGACAAGCAAGAGTATGCTGGCGAAACCAAGCAGCATGATGCATTTCCCCAACAAAACAACTGCATCGCTTTCTATGATAATATTCACAATTCTTTGAGCAGCCCATCGATCAAAACGAAATGGCGGGTGTGCCACATCTACATAGCCCAACAACACACATTCAAGCCAGCACGTCTTTTACGACATGCCCGTGCACGTCCGTCAGGCGGCGTTCCAATCCGTTGTGATAGTACGTGAGCCGCTCGTGATCAAGTCCGAGCAGGTGCAGAATAGTGGCGTGCAGATCGTACACCGTAACGACATTTTCGACGGCTTTGTAACCAAAATCATCGGTCGCGCCGTGACTAAATCCCTTCTTCACCCCAGCCCCGGCCAGCCAGCAGGTGAAACCAGCAGGATTGTGATCACGGCCCTGTGCCCCCTTCTGGAAGGTCGGCATGCGCCCGAACTCCGTGCACCAGACGACGAGCGTATCGTCGAGCAGGCCACGCTGTTTGAGATCAATCAACAAGCCGGCAGTCGGCTTGTCGAGCACGGGCCCGTGCAAACTGTATTGATTGAAGAGATCCTTGTGACCGTCCCAGTTGCTTACGCCTTCGCCACCGGTCTGATAGGCGCCGTTAAAGAGCTGGACGAAGCGCACACCCTTTTCGACCAATCGCCGCGCGAGAATGCAATTCCGTGCATACGCCGCGCGCGTCTCGTTAATCTTTGAGCCGCCTTCATCGGCGCCGTAGAGTTTGAGGATGTGCGCCGGTTCGCTGGAGAGATCGGACACTTCCGGTATGGTCAGCTGCATGCGTGCCGCAAGTTCGTAGCTGGCGATGCGTGCCGCAAGCTCCGTATCTCCGCGAAAATGCTCGGCATGATGCTCGTTCAAACGCTGGAGGAAATGTCGAGTGGCGGCATCCGACTGTGCGGGAATGGTTGCCGGGCGCGCGAGATTGCGAATTGGATTGGTCGCATTGAACTCTGTACCTTGGAATGCGGCCGGCAAAAAGCCGGGCGCCCAGTTGTTCACGCTGTTCTGCGGCTTGCCGCGCGGGTCGGGAATCGCCACGTAAGCCGGCAGGCTTTGGTCCTCGGTGCCCAAAGCATAGGTGGCCCATGCCCCGAGGCTCGGAAAGCCATCCAGCGTGTTGCACGTGGACATGAAATTCTCGCCCGGTCCATGCGTGTTCGTTTTTCCCTGCATCGAGTGGATGAAGCACAGGTCATCCGCGAGCGCGCCCAGATGCGGGACCAGTTCGGATATCATCTTGCCGCTCTGACCGCGTGGCTTGAACTCCCACGGGCTCTTGGTCAACGCACCTTGCTCCCCTTGGAATGTAATCAACTTTTCATTGCCTGGCATCGGCTGCCCGTGACGGCGAATCAACTCGGGTTTGTAATCAAAGGTGTCAAGCTGGCTGCACGCACCACTGCAAAAAATCACCAGCACGTTCTTTGCACGTGGCGTGAAATGCGGCTGCCGCGGCGCATACGGATGGCCGGGATCAATGACTGGCCGGATGGATTCCTTCCCGGACACACTGGCAGCAAGCAACCCCTGCCGGCTGAGCAGGTGCGTGAGCGCGATAGCGCCAAGCCCGATGCCGGTATCGGCCAAAAATCGGCGACGGTTCAGCAACGGACTGTTCAAGGATGGAAAAGGCAACTTCATGGAATAAAGAGAAACTCGTTGGCATTCAAAACAGCGCGGCAAAGCGCAGGCAATCCTTCCGACTTTACAAATGCAGCCGCCGCTTTCGCTTCGTTCCGATCCGGCAATCGATTGAACGCAAGCTGCCAGGCTCTCCTTACCTGCGCGGCGCTGTTGTGTCCGGCTTCCTTTCTCAACCGCCCGGCGAAGATCTCCGATTGCTGCAGCACGAATCCGCTGTTGAACAGGTTGAGTGCCTGCAGTGGCGTGGTCGAGACGCTGCGCTTCGGCGTTACCAGACTGCCGTCGGGACAATCAAACGCGCCGAAGATGCCGTCCTGTTCCATGCGCACCTTGAAGGCGTAAACCATCCGACGCGATTCCGCAGGGCCGAACTTTTCCTTTGGATGATAATGATAAACGTTTTCGCGATCCACGTCGTGCAGAAAGAAGCTCGGCCCGCCGGCTGTACGATCAAGATTTCCGCTCACGGCGAGAATGCTGTCTCGAATGCCCTCGGCTTCCAAACGGCGCGGTGGGAATCGCCAGAGCAACCGGCTGCCCGCATCCACCCGCAACGCCTCCGGGCGCGGCGCGCTCGATTGCCGCCACGTCGCCGAGGTGAGAATCTGGCGTTGCAGCTTCTTGATGCTCCACCCTTGCGCCACCAGCTCGCTCGCCAGCCAATCCAGCAACTCGGGATGCGTCGGCTTGGCACCGTTCCGGCCAAAATCATTCGGTGTGTTAACGAGCCCAACGCCGAAGTGATGCTGCCAGACGCGGTTCACCATTACGCGCGCGGTCAGCGGATTTTCCGGGCTGGCGATCCAGTCAGCAAGTTGCGATCTGCGTTCCTGTTCTGGTGTATTCGTAGCCAGTGTCAGTGGCTTGAATACCGCGAGTGTCCCCGGCGGCACGGGCTCGCGCTTCTGCATCGGGTCGCCTCGATGAAATCGAAAGGTGGTCTCCGGCCGGGAAAAGGTGCCTGCGTAAACCATCGGCGTTTTGGCCTTGCCGTCGCGGTCCTTGCGGGTCGCCTCCAATTCGGCAAGCCATTGGCGGCCCTGCTCGGCCTCGGCCAACGGCACGACATCGAAATTGTAAACCGGACCCGCAGGTTTCTCAGTCTTGCCCTCGAAGGGCTGGCGATCATCCGAACTCGCCACAAGTTTCCAGGCATTGGTCTCAACCGCAGCCTCGATGCGATACGTAGTGGCAAGCCGATCTTTGAACTGACCTTCGCGATCGCGCCCCCAGACGATGCGCGATATGCGTTCCGTCTTCGTGAACTCAAGTTGAACCCACCCTTTTCCCGACTCGCTGGAAATCCAGGAACGATTGTTACCGGTACGACCGTCATTGATGTGTTCGAGTTTGTGGATGTCGAATCCGGAGAGCGTTCCGGAGGCGGTGGCCTGGGTGCCGTTGGTCGCCAGCGCCACGTTGTGTTCACCCGCCCACACTTCCAACTCATCAATGCAAGGCTCGGCTCCGGTCGTGGCAAGAATCGTGAAGCGAACAAACTTCGCTTCGACCGGTGAAAGCACTTCCTCGTTTCGTGCGAAGTTGACTGGAACACGCAAATTCTTTCCCGTCGAATTTGTGCCTGGATTGGCAACGACCGGCTTGGCGATGAAAGGCGCTAGCTGTTTCTCCAGTTCCTTGATCTTGCCGTCAAGATTTGCGAGTTCCGCCTTCTTTCCAGTGGGTAATGGCAGGCCGCGCTCGCCGTGTTGCACGCCCGCAAAGATCGCCGTCATTGAGTAATATTCGGCATGCGAAATCGGATCGAACTTGTGCGAGTGACAGCGCGCGCAGCCAAGCGTCAGCCCGAGAAACGCCGTCCCAGTTGTCCCAACCATGTCATCGAGTTCATCGGCGCGTTGCTGCGACGTCAGCGCGATGTCGGGACTTTTCACAATGTCCACCGGCCCGCCCACCAGAAAGCCGGTGGCGACATCCGCCCCCAACGCGTCACCAGCAATTTGTTCGCGGATGAACTGGTTGTAAGGCTTGTCGTCGTTGAACGCCGCGATGACGTAATCGCGAAACTTCCAACCGTTCGGCCGCTCACGATTCGTCTCGAAACCGTTGCTCTCAGCGAATCGGATGACATCAAGCCAATACCGTCCCCAACGTTCGCCATAGCGCGGGTCATCCAGCACCTTGTCCACCAGCCGCTCGAACGCTTGAGGCTTTTTGTCTTCCGTGAAAGCCGCCACCTCCTCCGGCGTCGGCGGCATCCCCAGCATCACGAAATAGAGTCGCCGGATCAGCGTGACACGATCCGCCTCACGAGACGGATCAAGTTTGTTCTCGAAGAGTTTCACGCCGATGAAAGCGTCCACGGGATTTGTGGGTTGCGATTTGCTTTTTTGAAGCGATGGAATGGCCAGACGCTTCACCGGTTGGAAAGCCCAATGCGACTTGATGGGATCAACCTCAGCCCGGCCATCTTGGGGCCAGACCGCACCCTGATCAATCCACGCGCGCAAAAGACCAATCTGTTCCGGCGAAAGCTGCTCCCCTTTCTGGGGCATCGCCATGTCTTCCACCAGTCCGGCGACGAAATGAATCAACGGGCTCTCAGCACTTTTACCGGGATGAATCGAGGGCGCGTAATTCTCTCCACCTTTGAGCGCTACCTCTTTTACATCCACACGATAGCCGCCCTTCTGCTTCTCCGGCCCGTGACACTTCAAACAACTCGCCGTGAAGATCGGCTGAATGTCCCGGGCAAAATCCACCGGGCGCGTGTCTGCGGGAGACAGCTTGGACACGTCCACTTCTGCCGCCGCGAGCATCACGCCCGGCAACAAAGCCACACAGATCAACCATTGGAAACTCTTCGTGGACACGGGAGGAATGTAGCCAGCCGTGGTTGCTCTGTCCATTCTGCGAAAAAGAATTGCGATGCAGTGCAGTGGCCAAGAAGTGAAACTGCCGACAGGATTAACGAGCGTACTTGCGGCTATAAACCAGCGTTGCGAGACCAGATGCCAGGAAGACAACGATGGAAGGTTCGGGAACCGCTCTGATCGAATCCAGCGCGAAATGAAACGTCGGCTCAAGCCTGGCCACATCAATCTCAATAACCCGCACCTGGGTCATGTCTGCTCCAGGGAAGCTCGAAAAAGGAATGATCAGGTCGCCCGAACCGTTCAATTTGGCAAGGTCACCCCCAAAGCCATAGCGTTTGAATCCTGCTCCCGTATCCACTTTGAAGTCGAAAATCCCGCGCCAAAGTCCTGGCGTCATATCTGCGATGCTCAACTCAAAGCTGTTGTTTCCACCCGAGGTCAGATTGATCCCAAGCGGTGAGGCTGCGCTCCCGTAGGTAAGCTTGAAATAACCGAAGTCCGAGTAATTGAAAAAGTTGAATCGCCCAGTAGTTGTATCTATCAGTTCGATCGCCGAGTCGCGGCCCGTCGTCCCGCCATAGACCGATCGCGATCCTCCGATGACTGAAGTCGTAGGCAAACCATTTTGCAAAACTGTCTGCCCCGTTAGATTTGTAACTTGCAGCGTTAAAGGCCCTGATCTGAAATCATCAATCACAAGCGCAGAGCATGAGTACGTCACGAACACAAATGCCGCAACAAAACAGAAACACTTGGAGATTGATGTCGCCATCTTTGGTGATTGATTCATTGCACGCGAGTATAGTCCGTTCAGCCTACCTGTAAACTGTGCGTCTGACCGCACACCACATTTGCTCGTGGATTGACGCCTAAACGATCTTTGGAAATACATGAGGGAGCTCAACGGCGGCGTATAGATGCAAGACTGTGGGTTGCCGGACACAGATTTCCAAACTCCGCTATTGAAGCTTAAAGCAGTGGGTGTTAGAAAAGAGCAGATTCACAAGACCACCGGACATGAAAACTCTCATTCCAAAACTGATTCCGGTCCTGCTCGCCTTGTTCTCCCTGAACGTCATTGCCGCGACCACGCGCTATGTGGATTTGAACAGCCCCAGCCCAACGCCTCCTTACACCAGTTGGCTCACGGCAGCGACGAACATCCAGGATGCGGTGGATGCGGCAGTAGAGGGTGATCTCGTCTTAGTGACCAATGGAGTTTACCAAAGTGGGGGAAAGGTGGTGGCATCTGCGGGTTCTACGACCAACCGGGTGGCTGTTACTGCTGCACTGGCAATTCAAAGTATAAATGG
>CAYSDO010000093.1:0-12338 GCA_964429665.1 uncultured Bifidobacterium sp. | reverse complement strand
TTGCGGGAGCGAGTGTGAGTGGCACGCTGGCCGGACATTTGCCGGCAGATCCTGCGGCATAAATGGCTTGAAGTTCCACTACCGACAGGGCTCGTTGATAAATCGAAACCTCATCCAGCAGTCCGTTCAACTCGTAACCAGGAGTACTGGCGTAATTGCCGAACATCAAAGGACCGCTGACGTCAGTGATGGGGGTGCCATCTGTCTGGTCGGCGCCTAACTGGGCTCCATTTACAAACAACCGGCAGGCCGTTGCCGAACGCACCATCGCAATGTGATACCACTGGCCTGCGACGGGCGCCCAAGTGCGGTTGATCAAAGCGTAGGCGGGGTTAGCGTCGAAATAGATCGCCCCGGTTGAAGTGTAATACCAGAATTCAAATCCGCCTGGCGCCGAACCGGACTGCTGGTGAATGAACATCGTGTTCTTGACCGAATTGAACTTGAGCCAGAACTCGATGGTGAAGTCGGACGTCCCAAGATCCCACGATGGACTGTCAGGTACAGTAAACGCGTCATTTACCCCGTCAAAACTCAACGCGGAGCCTACCATGCCCGGCGTGTAGGTGGCGCCGTTCTGCAACGTACCATCGTGGGCGCCGCTGCTATCCAGAGCGTTGTTTTCCGCCCGCCACCACGCCGCCAGATTCGCAGGCGGCGACACGCAATCCGCCGCTGCGCACCTGCCCCCCGAGAGCAAAGCAGTCAGCAGGACGGCAAGACGCGTCACCTTATTAAACATCAAAGCGCACCTAGCAAGTGCTGTCGGAACCAAGGTGGCCGAGTTGTGGTGTTGGGATGGTAGAAGCATGGCGAGTTTAGGAGCGCGGAGTTGATTGTCTGAGTGCATAGGTTTTCAATACCACCACAAAGGAATTCTAAAGAAAGGTTACAGGAAAAATGGTGGAAGTTTTCTGCTGGGTGCCGAGCACTCTCGCTCGAACGAGGCTCGTAGATTTGGCGTTCCGCGCTCCGCGTTACGGCTTTTGCGCAGCCGGTGCTGCCAGTTCGGTACGGAGACGTTCCAAATTGACTGGCTTGCCTTGGCGCTGGAGCACCTCGGAAAGGTCTTTGAACATCATGTCATACTTGGCCGACTCATTTGGCCAGTTCTGCGCGGCGTAAGTGATCGCCTCGCGGTAGAAGGTTTCGGCCTCCGCCCACTTTTCCTGCCGCTGGAGCGCCAGCGCGACACCTCGGGCCAATTGCTGGCGGCGGAGAGCTCGGTTGGGTTGCTTTTCCCGACAGAAGGTTAGACCGTCCCGGCACACTTTCTCCGCATCGGTCCACCGCTCCCGATCTATTAGTGCATCACCCAGAATGGCCAGGGACATGACCCAATCCCCCGTGACCGGCGATGTTTGCAGTGCTTTGGGATAAGTGGCGACGACTTCGGTCAATAACGCCTCATCCTCCAAGGTTTTACCTTGATCCCGGAGCAGATTGGCCAGGCGGGGGAACACTAGAAACAAATCCCCAGAAACAGTGTATTTTCCAACCACTTCACGATACGCCTTCACAAACTCCATCATCAAAGCTTCCGCCTCGGCGAATTTGCCTTGGGCGATGAGAACCCGTCCCACGTCATCGTACCAGCCAAACCGGCTGAGATCCCGTTCGTTGCCCCCTCCGCTGTTGGCAATGGATTCGCGAAAGGCGGCTTCGGCAGAAGGCCAATTACCCTGCTGCGCGCAGGCGTAACCGAGCGTGCCTGCCAACCAAGAAAGCAGGCCACGATCATGCGGATGATATTGGTGGCAATGCTTGAGCCCTTCGCGGGCGGTTGCTTCTGCCTCGGCAAACCTCTCTTCATCGCAAAGTCTATCGGCGATGGCGGCGAGCGTTCTGGGCAAGCCCGCCGAGGAGGGGTTTTTCCGCCAAATCTCGAGGGCTTCGTGCATGACGGCCTCAGCTTCCGAAAACTTGCGCTGCTGGCGCAGGATTTCAGCAAAGCCATTGTACAACTCGGGGAAATCTGCCGGGTTCGCCAATCCTTTGCGGAGCGACAACCCTTCCCGGTAAAGTGGTTCGGCTTCGTTGAACTTGCCTTCGAAACGAAGCGTGTCTGCCAGGGTTAAGAGCAGTTGGGTTACCAAACGGTCATCAGCGCCTTCGAGTTTGCGGGCTGCCGCCAATCCTTGGCGGTGCATTGACTCGGCCTTGGGCCATTCCAATAATTCGCGATATACAATGCCCAAGATGTTGCGCAATTCCGCTTCGATTGCGGGCTGATCTTTCAGTGCCTCACCCAAACCGTCGACTGTCCGATCGGTGATCTCGCGCAACATCGTGGTGTCCCGGCCCATCGCGACTTGGGGACGAACACCTTGAAGCATGTTTTTTAGAAAGTCCGCAATCTGTCGGCTCTTGACGGCTTCTGTCTGCGCATCTTTTCGCAGGCGGGATTGGTCACGTTCCGCCACCTCAGCCCGCTGACGGGTCTGCCGCTCCTTGAAAAACAACCACGTGGACAACGCCAAACCAAAAAGCAGCGCTGTTAGCACTGCCCCGATGGCAGTAAAGAGTACCCGGTTTCGTCGAAGCAGCTTTTGGAACTGGTAACCGAGATTCGGCGCGGCAGCCACAACCGCTTCGTTGTTGAGGTGGCGTTCAATATCCCGCGCCAGACCGTTTGCCGTGTCGTATCGCCGCCCTCGGTCCTTCTCCAGGCACTTCATCACGATCCAGTCCAGATCGCCACGCACCAGATGGTTCAACTTCCTCGGCTCAACCCCACGACGTTGCGCGATTGCAAGCAAGTCGGCTACAGTCAGCGTGCTCAATTGCGTCGAAGGTTTCGGTGGTTCTTTCTCCCGGATGATGCGGAGCACCTGGTCCAGTCCGGCTTTCAATAGTTCTTCGTTCGCGAAGGGCGTCCGACCGGTAAGAAGTTCGTATAGCAGTACGCCGAGCGAGTAAATGTCGCTGCGGGTGTCCACGTCCAAACTTCCCAAGCCCGCCTGTTCCGGGCTCATGTAAGCTGGCGTGCCGATCAACTGATTGAAGCGTGTGAAGAAAGTTCTCGCCGTCAGTGCCTGTTCCGTCGCCTTGGCGATGCCGAAATCAATCACCTTGGGCACGGTGTGACCATCCTGCTCGGTGACGAGAACGTTGGAGGGCTTGAGATCGCGATGGATGATGCCTTTCTGATGCGCGTGCTGCACTGCCTGGCAAACGGCCATGAAAAGCTTTAGCCGCTCCTCCGTGCTCAATTGCTGGGCGTCGCAGTAATCGGTGATACGCACTCCCTTGACCAGTTCCATCACGATGAAGGGCCGGCCCGATTCCGTCGCGCCGCCGTCAAACACGCGGGCGATGTTCGGATGTTCCATCAGCGCCAAGGCCTGCCGCTCGGCCTCGAAACGGGCGACGACCTCCTTGGTGTCCATTCCCAGCTTGATGATCTTCAACGCGACCTTGCGGCGCACCGGTTCCTGCTGCTCGGCCAGCCAGACGGTGCCGAAGCCGCCTTCACCAATCGGCTCGAGCAATCTGTAGCGGCCGATGTTGCTTCCGGGGTTTTCACCCGTTACAGGCGGGTCAGTCTTAACCGGCTTGGCAGCAGTCGGCGTTGTGCCCAGCTTCAACAGGCAATTGGGACATATACCTTCCGGCAGGCCAGGAGGCAGTTCTTTGCCGCAGTCTGGACATATTTGCAGCGACATGATTGTCTAATTCATTACAAAGTAAAAGCAGACAAAGGTTACAACGTTCGTCTCGACGGTGTTTCTCTCAACGTCCTGTCACCGCGATGAAGTGGCGCAGTTCCTCGTCCACTTCCTCCGGACTACTTACTGTGCGGGCTATTTCCTCGCGCAACAGTTCACCGTAGCGTTGTCGCAGACGATGGACGGCGACCTTCACCGCGCCTTCGCTCATGCCGTTGCGCGCTGCGACCTCGGCATAAGGCGGACCCGAACGCTCGCCTTGCAGGTGCAGGCGCAAGTCCGAGAATAACATTCCCCTTCCGGCGATTTCACACTCGGCGCGCAGGTTGTCCAGAATCTTGGACAGCAATGTGAATATCCATTGGCGTTCAAAAATGGTTTCGGGCGTGTCAGCCGCGGGCGGCTCCATCGAGTATCTGAGTTCAACGTCAGCAGCGTTCAGGGACAATTGCGGCAGACCGTCACCCCGCTTTTGGGCGCGGGCCCGGTCCCATTGATTCGCGAGGAAGTTGTCGAGCGACCTCAGCAGGAAGGTGCGGAATTTTCCGCCTTCGCGTTCCATGCCTTTCAGGGACTGTTGTCTGATCAAATGCACAAAGAAATCCTGCGCGATGTCCGCCGCGTCGTGCGGTAAATGACCCCGACGCCGAACGTAGGCGAAAAGCGGATACCAGTAATCCACGTAGATGCGGGCAAAGGCCTCCTGCGATTGGGCGGTGCCTGGTCGGGCTGCTTCCAACACCACGGTCCAATGCGTCGTGCTAAATGCAGGTGAGCCGCCAGATACTGATGGTGCAGTTTCCATTTTCTACCACCTCAATGAGCTACTCCGGTCGGAAGGTTGGGGACAAATTAATTCGCAAGACAAGTTGTTGTAAGGGCAATGTCATTAAGGGATTCGTTTTAAAGAGAATGTGACCTTTCGAATGCGTCCTCAAGGAAAAGTTTAAACGCTTTCATTACTGAGGACAAATTCAGATGCCATGAGCGCATAAGTAATCGCCCCTCTGCGCAGTGTGCATCTGCGCAGGCCCCCCCTGGGGGCGCGGCCGTCAGGCCGCTTCAACACCCGTGCGGCTGCGGGTGGGATGCTTGGGCTGCGGGCTTGCGAACGGTGAACCGGCGTGAACGCCGCGTTCCGCACGAGTCCCTGTTCGGGGGGGGAGACTTCAAGATGCACCCCTTTGCGCACATCACCGAAACTTCTCATTGCCTCCGCTGCATTGGGAGACAAGACTGGGATTCAATGATGAACACGACGAACACATTCGCTTTCCGGCTTCGCTCGCTCTTTGCTGCTTTGCTCCTTTGCTGCTTTGCGTCAATCCACGCTCACGTTTACGCCGAGCCACTCGTCATTCCACTCTGGCCCGAAGGCGTGCCCGGGCTAAAGGCAAACGCCACAGCCGAGGTCGAATTCGAAGGACGCTTTACCAATGTTCACAACCCCACGCTCACCATGTATGCGCCGGAGGTTGCCAAGTCCACAGGCGTTGCGGTGGTCTTTTCGCCCGGCGGCGGATACGCGCGCGTGGGCAATGGCAAAGGTGATGCCCGCTGGCTGAATTCACTCGGCATCACGGCGTTCGTGCTCAAGTATCGCCTCGACAATTACGGCCATCCTGCACCGTTGCAGGATGTGTTGCGCGCGGTGCGAACTGTCCGTTCGCGTGCGGCGGAGTTTGGTGTGCGACCGGATCGCATCGGCGTGATGGGCGGTTCGGCTGGCGGACACCTCTCTGCCTGCGCAGCGACGTTGTGGGATTCCACCGAGGGCAAGACCGGTCATGCGTTGGAT
The DNA here is from genome assembly GCA_964429665.1 of uncultured Bifidobacterium sp. Lineage (GTDB taxonomy): Bacteria > Verrucomicrobiota > Verrucomicrobiia > Limisphaerales > JADLHS01 > JADLHS01. The sequence continues at coordinate 6,872 of CAYSDO010000093.1, read as the reverse complement.
GCCGTCAGTGCGCGACCGGACTTCGCGGCATTGATCTATCCAGTGGTTACCATGGAGGATCCATTCGTCCACAAGGGTTCGCGCCGCGCGTTGTTTGGAGACAATCCCACGCCCGAACAGATTCAGTTGCTCTCCATCGAGAATCAGGTGCGCAGCAATTGTCCGCCGTTTTTCCTCGTCGCCACCATGGCCGATAAATCCGTTCCTGTTGAGAATTCATTGAGGCTCTATCAAGCGTTGCGCAACAAGGGCGTGCTTGCGGAGATGCATACCTACGCCGCTGGCGCGCATGGTGACAGCCGTAATCCACAAAACGGTCCCACCGCCAAGTGGCCGGAGCGGTGTGAGGAATGGATGCGGTTCAACAACTGGCTGACGCCCGAGGTTCATGACTTTGAGAGGTGGGAAAAGGAAATCACCGCGATGGAGGAATCTGACAAAACCAATGCGCAACCCAAGGGTGCTGCGTTGTTCATCGGGTCATCCACAATCCGGATGTGGAAAACGTTGGCGCAGGATTTTCCTCAGACGCAGGTCATCAACCGTGGCTTCGGTGGTTCAGAAATTGTGGACTCCACGCATTTTGCCGAGCGTCTGATCTTCCCACATGCGCCGAAACAAATTTTCATCAGGGCTGGCGGCAACGATCTTCATGCGGGCAAGTCGCCGGAGCAAGTGTTCACCGAATTCAAGGACTTTGTTGCCAAGGTGCACGCCAAACTTCCGAAGACGGAGATTGTTTTCATTTCGCTGAGTCCGAGTGTGGCGCGATGGCCGGAAGCGGCTCGCGAACGTTCCTTGAACGGAATGGTCGCAGATTTCGCCAAGGACAAACCGCGCGTGAAGTATCTGAATGTTGCCGATGTTTCCCTCGATGCCAATGGCCAGCCGCGTCCGGAACTTTTCATCAGCGATAAACTCCACTTCAATGCGGAGGGCTACAAGTTGCTGGCCGAGCGGGTGCGGCCAGCGGTGCAGCGAACACAGAAGTGAATTTGCTCCCGAGAGCCGAGTGCAATTCAGTTTGAACCCGTGTTGCTGTGGCTGCGTTCAACCTTGGTGAGGAATTGGATGGACACTCCTTCCACCGCGAGAGCGACGTCGTTGTAGCCCATTCCTTTCAGTTCGTTTTTCCAGAGCACCTTGCCGGTATTCAGATCAAGGCAGAACAGGTGGCCGTGCGTGCCGGCAAAAACAAATTGTTCGCGGAGCAGAACCGAAACATCGGTGCAGCTGGATCCTCCGAGCAGGCCCGACAACAGTTTCGTGCGCCAAAGTTCCTGACCGGTGACAACGTCAATGCGCGACACGTAGCCGTTGCTGCCGATGATGAGTGGTTCAATGTTCATGTTTCAGGTCAAAGGTTGGCTGCTGATTTAACCCGATCACGCGGTTGCTGCCGCAGGTGGGGTCTTGCCCTTCGGATTGCCAATGAAAAAATAGAGCACCGCGCCGAGGAAGTGGACGAGCACGATGACGAGCACCCAGGCGATGCGCTCGCCGTCGTTCAGACCCTTGTTCTGGATGGCGTGGATCAACATCCAGACCCAGAACGCCAGCATTGCCAGTCCGATCGGAATGGCAAACAGCAGGACCAACGGAAGCAAAACCAATTCAATCAAACCAAACATAAATGTCCTTTCTTTAGTGTTTCGTGGTCAATGAGAGCGGCGAAGTTTCATGTGACGGGTTCAATGGCCCGCACCACGGTCTCGATCTCCTCCGGCTTGACGACGCCCTTGGAGACGAGCAACCGGATCAGGGTGGCGAGATAGAGCTTTAGATCGCGGTTCTCTCGCTTCAACGCCGCGATGCTTTTGGCCTGGTCAAGATCAACACGTTGGTTGTCCAGAAACGCGCCCTGCATCTCGGTCACGGCGTTCTCAATATCGCCAATGTCGAGCTGCTGCCCGACATTGCCCAGTAACATCATTCTTCCCCAGCCCATAGTCAGCCTTTTACGCGTTGTTCTGCGGAATTGCCGACTTCACAATTTCGACAATCCGAGTATCCGAGTCGACAGAAGCAGTTTGATCAATGTAACCCGAATCTTGGGCGGAAAAAATCGCCCGTGTCGTTTCCATCAGAACTGCATCTTTTGTCGAAGCATCTGAAGCACCAGCACTAAAAGCCCGGAATGTTTGTAAGCCAAGTGCCTTGAAACGATAAACAGAGGCTTGATGCATCAATGCCTTGTATATTCGGCCACACCAAATTGTACCTGTGAGCAAAACCCCCAGTATGACGACTTTAGATGTTATTCGCTGAACGACTTCTAAGCTGTCAGCTGTTTGTTTGATGAGGAGAAAAAAAGTTACTGCTGCAACCAGAGTGACTGCGGCAAAAACAGCCGTGATCCTCAACCAATTCGCAGCTTGGACTTCAAGATTGTTGGCTTGCTTTGAGAAGTCTTCAGTAAAAACTGCTGCGCCAGCAGAAGCAGAAGCCTCGCGCGCTTGCACGATAATTGTATCAATCTCTTTACGCTTCTCTGCGATTTCTTTTTGGGCATCGCCAATTATTGCTGCGGCTTTGCCCACGGCTGAATTCAAGTTCGAGATGTTTTTGCTTACGTCGCCTTTTTGGTAAGCGAGAAATGGGATCCATGGTGAAGCACATGTGAAAAGATGATCCGCCGTGCTTTGTAAACTATTTAAGTATTGATCTCTTGTTGATGCTGGATTGCCAGTGCTCTCTAGGTTGAACTGATCTATTTGTTTTATGTGGGCATGGCATTGCTCCATTGCCTGCCATATTTGAGTGACAGTTTGTTCAGTCAGAACGTCGACAGGGAGCGTTTTAAGGTAGTCGGCAATATCAAAAATCTTTGAAAGTCCTTCTTCCCTTTTTCAAACGTAATAGTTCCCCATTCGTTTCGTTTTATGAGGCGGTCTCGATTAAAGGCTAGTAGTTGTGCTACCCATTTTTCGAGATGATTTAGATTGGTATCTGTCGCCATAAAGTGCTTTTAGGATTTTTCTTCATCCTTCCCCATCGCCCTCTTCAGCGCGGGGACTTGTTCGAGCAGTTTTTCAAACTTTACCCCGGTCAAACTTTCCAGCACGGGCGGGAGTTGAGCCATGATCTGCGTGACGTCGCCGGTCAGCTTGCTCGCGCCACCGCCGGGGCCGCTGCCGGAATTGATGATGACCATCTTTTCCGTCTTGCTGAGGGGCTCGGCAATTTTGCCGGCAATCTCCGGCATGACTTTGACGAGCAATTCGATGACGGCGGCTTCGTTGTATTTCTGGAACGCCTCGGCTTTGAGCCGCGTGGCTTCGGCGTTCGCCTTGCCTTGCGCCTCGATGATGGCGGCCTGAGCGAGACCCCGCGCCTTGTTCGCTTCGGCTTCGGCGAGGCCCGTGGCCTTGTTCACGTCGGCGTTGGCAAAGCCTTGCGCCTTGGCGGCGGTGGCGGCGCCGGCGGCTTCCGTTTCCAACTGGAACTTCTTCGCGTTGGCGAGGGTTTCCACCTTGTAACGCTCGGCATCGGCAGGTTTTTGGACGGTCGCTTCCAGTTCGCGTTGCTTGCGCAGGATTTCCTGTTGTTGCAGCTCGATTTGTTTTTGCTTGGCGATGATCTCGACCTGCACTTCCTCCGCTTTCACGAGCTGGCCGGTCTTGTATTTCTGCAAATCGTACGCAAGGTCGGCTTCTGCCTTCTTTTGGTTTACGGCCGCCATGTATTGCGCCACGTTGGATTGATAATCGCGCTGCGACTCGGCAATCTTGGTGTCGGCGGCAAACTTGGCCTCCTGTCCCGCCTGCGTGGCTTGCGAGGATTTGATCATCGCATCGCGGTCGGCTTCGGCCTGGGCGATCTGCGCATCACGTTTCACCTGTGCAATGCGCGGTTTGCCGAGTGCATCAAGATATCCCTGCGTGTCGCGGATATCGCGAATGGTGAAGCTGATGATGGTCAAACCCATGTTCGCCATGTCACCGGCGGCTACTTCCTGAACCTTTGAGGCGAACGCATCGCGGTTCTGGTAAATCTCCTCCACGGTCATCGTGCCGAGAATCGCGCGCAAATGTCCTTCCAGTGTTTGCATGGCGATGTTTTTGATTTCCTCGGTTCCTTTGCTCAGGAATTGCTCGGCCGCGGTTCCGATGGAAATGTCATCGCCTTTGACTTTGGTTTGGGCCACGCCGTCCACTTTTACGGGCACGCCTTTGCTCGTGTAAACTTCGGGCGTTTGCACATCAATCGTCAGCAGTTCGAGCGAAAGCACGTCCACTTTTTCAAACACCGGCCAGACGAAGACGCCGCCGCCCTTGACGATGCGGAAACCTACATCGCGCGCGTTGCCGTCTGGATCTGTGATGCGGTGCTTGCGTCCGGAAATGACGAGGACCTGGTTTGGGCCGACCTTGGTGTAACGGCTGGCCCAGATTCCGGCGAAGATGAAGAAAACGATGAACAAGGCGCCGACTCCGAAGACGATGGTCATCCACGGCAGGTCACCTGCTGCTGCGAAGAAAGTGGAGATATTCATGGTTGGTTGGTTTAGATGATGGTTGATGGTTGTCAGTTGATTGCTTCCACGTAAAACTGCGTTCCGACGATCCTTGAGATTTTCACGCCCTTGCCTGCACCGATGGGGCGGCCGTTTTCTGTGCGCGCAGGCGCCGTGTAACGCGAGCCGCCTTGAACATAGGCGATTTCTCCTACACCGTTTTCAGGAATGGGCGTCACGATGGAGGCGGTCTGGCCGACGAGAGTTGACACGCGCGATTCGCTGGAGCTTTGGGTTTTCTTGAACATTGAGTTGAACATCCAAAAAACACCGCTAGCCACAATCCCGCCCCCTGCCAGAGCCAGCGGCGCACTCAACCACGGGCTTGATGTCGCCCCGATACGGCTGAAGATCAATCCAAACGCGCCGAACGCAGTGACAAAGCTCGCCAACACTGTGGGACTGAAAAACGAAATGCCCGGCAACCCGGTGTGATCAAAACCCGCCTCCGCGTGCCCACCCGTGCCCACGTCCGCGCCATCGTGCCCGCCAAACAAGTGCCCGGCGATAGCGCTGATGAGTGTGAAGAGAAGTCCAACGACCAGGCAGATTGCGTAGATAATCATATTCCCTCGCCGATTTGGTTGCCGGTCAAAGTAAAAGGTCTAACCCGTGCTCTAGCAAGCTAGAAACAAGATCGAATCCAACCTCGATCCAATCGGCAGGCGAACCCCAGTCCAGCGAGCTGCCGCCAGTTTCATGTGTTGATTCGGTGTTGTGTCTGATCACGCTGACATGAAACTACGGGTACGCTCATCGCGCATCTACAATTTGTCCGGCCATTTGGAACGTGGCGCGTTGGAGTTCAGGCTTCAGCCTGTTCTGGCCTCCGCCGCGCGCGGGCAAGCTAAAGCTTGAACTCCAACCGCCGGTTTTCCATCGTTCGCCAATGCAATCGCACGAACTCCTGCGCGAGGTTCTTCAGAACACCAGCGCCAAACAGGTCGCCGCCGATCTCAACCTTTCGCTTTCCATGATCTACAAGTGGGCCGAACAGGATGACGGCGACGGCAGCGGCGCGGTGAATCCATTGGATCGCATCGAGCAATTGTTGAAGAGCACCAATGACCGGCGGCTGGTGCAATGGATCTGCGAGCGTGCGGGCGGCTTCTTCATTCTCAATCCGAAGCAGCACAACCCGCATCCCGATTACCTGATTCCGGCTACGAACGAAATCGTGCAGGAATTTGCCGACTTGCTGGCGGTCATCGCTAGTGCTGCGGGTGACAACGAAATCTCGCCGGCGGAAGCGAAGAAGATTCGCGCGCGTTGGGAGGAATTGAAATCTGTGACGGAAGGTTTCGTGGCGTGTTGCGAGAACGGAAATTTCACACCGCTCAAGGACAAGCAGCCGAACTTGGGTGGAGCGCGGTGATGTGGATTTATGGACGAGTGCTGCTACCCAGTTTGAGCTTCAAACGCGAGGTTCCTCTTGGTGCGAGTTTGATCGCCTCACTCCTCACATTGCCGGACTCTACGCACACCATCGTCTTGTATTCCTCGTCGCCGTAATCGGTCATGCGTTTGGCCTTTTCAATCCACGGATTCCACACCACGGTTGAAACCGAGTTCTCCTTTTCCACGCGAATCGTCCGGCGCAGTGCGGCATCGTGAATTTCAGTCGTGTGCGGCGTGTTGAAATAGACGCGGTCGGTCTCACGCGTGAAACGGATGGCGTCTTCACGTTCCGTCTTGCGCGCGAAGTTGTCCATCGCATCCAGATATTCCACGCCTTTCAATCCGCAGACACTCGTTTTGAAAATATCGCCCACCGTGAAGTAAGTGTGCAGGCAATTCTCAAAAGTGAACTCGCCCTTTGAATTGTTAGTCACGCTCAGCTCTGCGCAAAGCGATTGGCCGATGGTGACAACGTATTCGACGACGATGGACGGCAAGTCCGCACTCGCTGGCAGGCGAAATCGTGCCACGACGCTTCCATCGGCCTGTGTTTTGGATTCAACAAAATCCCAAGGCCGTGCGCGAACAGAGCCATGCTGGATAGGTTGACCCTCCGGTTTGCCGAACCAAGGGAAGATGACCGGTATGCCACCACGAATCGGCGCGTCCTTTTCAAATCTGCTCTTGGCGCTGAGAAACAACAGCGGCGGCTCTCCGTGTTTTTGGAAGTGCGTCACGGTTGCGCCCTGCAAATAAACCTCCGCCGCGCTCCACGGTGTTTCGATTCGCACCAAAGGCAATCCGCCGATTCCAGTTTGCTGAGTCACTTGAGAAGTTGTCATGCGCGGGAGTGTATCGTTGTTGTTTGAGGCTGGGCAAAAGGTTTTTGAAACGCCAACCCGTGGATCGCGGATCGCTGGGTTATTCCTGTTTTGCATGGTGAATGCGTTGGCAGGAG
>CAYSDO010000092.1:9732-12446 GCA_964429665.1 uncultured Bifidobacterium sp. | reverse complement strand
TGAGGATATTTGCCAGCCAGTGAACGAGTCAGTGCATACTTTTTTATTTTCATACAATTTCTCAAATTGTTGCTCCGGCTGGCGTAAATCATACGACTTTTGCTTTTGGCTGGTCAATTGCTTTCGTCGTAGCATCCGAATGTCGCCACGATGAGATATTCGCTTGACCGCCTGAGAGAGAATGTAGCATACTTCTTCACAATACAAACTCCACCAGTCGCAGCACATGAATTTTTCGTTACTCAACTTCGCGTCATTTTGGATGACTTTTAACCACTGCCAATCAAGGTCACGGAAGAGCTTTTTGGACAGTTACCGTTTTCACTCTGACAGACAAACCAAAACCGCCGTGTAGTTCGGCAAACCAAAGGAAATACCATGAAAAATCGGTTCGTATCGGCTGGTGTGCTAGCGATGGCACTGACACTGGCCTGGCAAACGGAAACAAAAGCAGTATTCACTAATGGGATGGGTGTAGTCGTTACCAATGGCGTGGTATTTGTCACCACGCGCTCCGCCTCAGACAGTTGGTTCCGTACACAGAGTTCCAGCACCGTGTGGGATACTGATGATCCCCGAGGTCCAGGCGGTTTTTCGCCAGGAGACGTAAAGATGTGCGAGGTGCTTATGGACTATGGCTATGCCACCCGCCTGATACCAGAGAAAGCCCTCTCCTTCCAAAGTCTCGGGCTCGCGAATTTCACCTTGTTTTCAGACGGCACTTCTACAACTGACCCGTACTCGTACTATTATTCAGGTGGTAACCCTGGAGGCAACGGAGTCACCGGAGGAGGTGCAGCACCAAATGATCTATACTCGGCGGCTTTGATCATCGTCTCCGGCAGTGGTGGTTCAGCCGACATGCCGATCGTTAACACCAATAGAATCCCAATCATAATGGGCGAACACTCATGTCTGGGCACCAACCGGGCCAATGGTTCGAATGAAAGGTCCGAAATCTACCTCTACGCCAACAAGTCCAGTGGCAATAACACCGTAACCAACGCCGCGAACCTCTACATGCGGGTGGTCAATCCAACCCATCCGATTATGCAGGGGATTCCGCTTGACGCGCAAGGACGGGTGAAAATGTATCGCGATCCATACCCGGAAGAGAATGCACATACACCGTTCGCGGAGGGATCCCCCGCCCCAGGCAAACTCAACTACGAAGTGGCATGGACCACCGTTAATACAAGCACATCCATCCCAGCCCCCGGTTTGGATATTATCGGACGGCAGGACAGCAACACAAACAACGTCGTTTTCGCCGTAATGGAAGCAGGGGGCACACTGGCCGCGCCCGTGGACGATACCGGCCATCCGTGGTTTGGTCGCACTACGGCCCCATCGCGTCTCGTGCAGCTCTTTGTGAACGAGGGTGGCAACGGCAATTCCCGCCGGGGATTCAACTGCCTTTCGGACATTGGCAAGGTGATTTTCATCCGCACTTGCAAATGGGCCATGGGTGAGACACTCACACCATACGTGCCATTGGGTGTGATCCAGACTTCGATGGTCAGCCCCAACAAGCTCAAACTTGAATGGGCTGGTTTGGCTACAAAGAACTACAAGGTCCTCGGCACAGCCAATCTCTTGACTGCCGCTGACATTTCAAACTGGCAAACAGTGGTGGAAGATATTCCCGGCACGAACGGCTCCACCTCGGTAAAGCTGGATATCTCGAATGGACCGCAATACGCATATTTTCGCGTAATGCCGGTGCCGTGATGATTGACTCTTAGTTTTGTATCTGGGCAGTCCGCAGGTTTGTTTCAACTGCGGACTGTTTTTTTTGGTGAAAGGCCGACAGCAATAATTGAGGCATGAGGAGTCGGAATCGAAAGCTGTTTCAAGAGAAGAAGTGACGAATCAATTCTTGAGCTCGCAGCATCTGAATTGCTATTTCCTCGCCGAAGTGCGCTCCTGTACCCAACTGATGTCCAGGTTGTTGGGCTGAGAAATTCCGTACGAGAAGCCTGTGGTGTAAGTAGTTTTGAGAGCAAGCGTGCGACCATCTTTCCACTTCTTGATTTCGGAATGTCCATCGGCAAAGCTGAATCCACAGCCACCGCAGTGAGAAATGGAAGGACCGTCCTGCCACAAGGATTGGCTCATCGCCACAGCATACGCAGCATCATTCAAACTATCAGGATTTTCGTCAATGAAGACCCACAGACCTGAAGGCTGAGGGGCTGTCATGTCGGATGTTTTCTTGTAAATTTTCCAAGGAGGAGAGGTGGACCAGCCATCGGCCCACGTCCGAAACATCTGGCTCATGGAACTGCTGCGAACCCTTGGTTCTCCTGTGAGACCAAAACTCAAGCTTCGGTCAGCCGGGCATTTGTAAACCCCAACGCTTTTCAAATATGGAGCCAGCTGGCCCTGTCCAAGAAGCGCAACGTTTGTATTGTCGGTGGATCCTCTGTAGTTCAGTCCGCCATCCAGCCATCCAGCCACTTGTGGCAACACGTCGGATGGCGTATCGAAAGCGATGGTGACATTGCCTTGGTTGTCGTCGGCATACATCAGCCAAGCAATGCCGAGTTGTCTGCCGTTGCTCATGCAAGTGATGGACTGAGCACGGCATTTGGCTTTTGAGAGCGCAGGCAAGAGCATTGAGGCCAAGATCGCGATGATGGCAATGACCACCAGCAGTTCGATCAGCGTGAAACCGCAGTGTGATTTTCCAAATAGGGAAGCTGTCACATTGT
>CAYSDO010000092.1:0-9722 GCA_964429665.1 uncultured Bifidobacterium sp. | reverse complement strand
CATGCGATACATCGAATCTGTCTTTTAGCAGTGACTGCTCAACAATACGATCTGGAGTTCTGAGCGTCAATAGCTCTCCTGGAAATCCAGGCGCGAGCCATTACTCATTTGGAGAAAGACAGCGAATTTTGCACATGACAGCGACAACCGGACAACAAGCGAAGATTGACTTGAAGTTGATTGGGGTATGAATACTCTGTTTTTGGTTGCGCGCTTAGCTCAGTGGTAGAGCATTACCTTCACACGGTAGGGGTCGCAGGTTCGAAACCTGCAGCGCGCACCATCTTCAATTTGGTTTCAGCAAGGGATACTTCGACAATTCAAACCACTGAAGCTGGTATTTACGAGCGTCCAGCTTTTGCCTCCTGCACAATTCGTCCATGTCCTCCTGCATCCCTTGGTCCGGACCGGATGTCGAGCGGCCCGAACAGAAAACAAGTTCGCCAGGCATTGGCAGCATGTTCGGTGAACCGGAATCCCCACCCTTCCATGTGTTGACCATCCATCCTGGCACTTCGGCGCTGACGTGGCCAGCCTGCTCCGTCAGGAACATCGGGTGTGGTGCACCGGGAATGGTAGGATACTTCGCAAACACGTTGGTCACCTCCGCCACGCGCATTGGTTGAATCGACTCGGGCAGGTCTTTGGCAAAAAGAAAGATCGTGTAGTCCGCCTTCCGTGTCTGATACGCGCGGACCATTGAATTCACAATGCGGACCTCCACCAAGGTGTTGTTTGTTGTCAAAAACCAGACTCGCGAACCGTTGGAATTGGTGTTGATTCCTTCTGCGCCCATTCCGTGTCCACGCGCGTAGCCATGCCGTCGTGTCAAAGCCGTGACAGGGATTTGCCCCGAAGATCCTTCACCTGTCCAGCAGGGACTGAGCGCTGTAAGTCCCCTCATGCCCCACATCAGGTTGTTCGTGTTCCACATCAACGCTGGCGGGTTTGTGGGCCAGCGCCCCGGATGCCATCGCAACGACCAGATGCGTGTCTCCCGGTTGTTCGTGTGCTCGATGAAATTTGTCCAGACCAGATGATTCAACGTCCCGGGGAGGAATCCTTGAAATGTGTCATTCGAGACGACGATTCCGTTTGTCTGGACGAGCCGGAATCTTGGCTCTCTGGGGGCGTCGAGATTCGTCGCCGCATCAACCACCGGTAACCGGGCCAGGATCGTGTTTGTGTAACGCAACAAGCTTCGATGTTGCGTGTAAATTCCCGGGCCGTTCGTGAACCAGCCAACAAAATTCGTTTCAACGATGTAACTTCCGTTGGATGCGTTGGTCTGAGCGCCAAGGCGAAACCCCGCAAGGTCCACGACAAGTACCAAGACCAACATTGAAAACCACTGGCGGGAATGAGAGGTGAATCGCATGCGGGTTCAGGACGCGAATCCAAGTTCGCAACGTCGTGGCCACAACTCGTGAGGCTTGAAAATCCCTGCTGGCGTAATGATTCCCGTGATCAACTCCGCAGGGGTCACATCGAATCCCGGATTCCGCGCTCCGCTCGTCGGATTCGCCACCCGAACATACGCCCGCTTCCCCGACTTCGGACTCCGGACTCCGGACTGTGGACTGATAATCCCCCACGCCCCCAGCACCTCGTGTTCATGGCGATCCTCGATCGGGATGTCGAAGCCGCGTTTCAGTTTCCAATCAATCGTTGATAGCGGAATCGCCACGTAAAACGGAATGTTGTGCCGTTTTGCCAGCACCGCTTTCGTGTAGGTGCCGATCTTATTTGCCACCTCGCCTGTGCGCCCAAGCGTGCGGTCGCTGCCGACGATGACCAGATCAATCTCGCCGCGTTGCATGAGATGACCGGCGGCATTGTCGGCAATGATCTGATGCGACACGCCTTCCTGTGCCAGTTCCCACGCCGTGAGCGTTGCACCTTGCGAACGCGGACGTGTTTCATCGCAGAAGACGTGAAACTTTTTCCCCGCTGCCTGTGCCGCGTAAATTGGCGCAGTTGCCGATCCGACGTCCACAAACGCCAGCCAGCCTGCGTTGCAATGGGTCAGAATTCTCATTCCGTTGCGGACCAATTTCGCGCCGTGCATTCCGATTTGTTTGCAGTGACGCACATCCTCGTTCGCAAATTCCTCGGCGGCGGCTAGGGCTATGGACTGTTTCTCACCAACGGTCTGGCCAAACATCATCGCCCGACGCACATCGTTCATCGCGTTTACAGGATCCACGGCTGTGGGTCGTGCGTCCTTTAGAGTTTGATAAACCACTGTCAGATGGTGGGAAAACTTTTTCAGATCGCTACCTCGAAACGCCCTCGCACCTTGCGCGAAACCAAATGCCGCTGTCGCACCGATGGCCCCGGCGCCACGCACCACCATGTCACTAATCGCGGATGCGGTCTCCCGGAAGTTTCTTGTCGGGATGATTTTGAATTCGTGCGGCAAGAGGCGTTGCTCAATGAGCAAAACCTGATTGTTCCGGCTGTCAAACGTGACAGTGCGATGGTGGCGTGTCTGGCCGCGAACAGTGACGTTCATGGATTGGAAATGGCAGATGGGCGGGGGGAGGTCAAGCTGCGCTCAACGCGACTTGCCCTTGAGCCGGGCAATGCGTTCACGAACGCGTTCGAAAACCTCGTGTTGGCGGAGCTTCTTCAAATCAGGATCGCGAGTGAGCCATTTGAAGTCCCGATAACCAAGGTCCATCGCTTTTTCGATTGCTTCCGCCGCCGCCTCGAATTTGTCAGTAAGCGAACAACTGCACGCGAGGTTGTAAAATGTCAGCGGATTCTGCGGGTCGAGCTGGGTCAACTTCTCGTCCACCTTCAACCCCTCGACGTAGCGACCTCGCTTGGTGTAATTGTCTCCGAGCAGTTGCAACGCCTCCACGTATCGTGGGTCGCGGCGGATGACACCCTCCAAAAAGCCTATTTGCACGTCCATCTCACGGATCTGTTGACGATTGACGCGCTTCTTAAGGTTGCTGCTTTTGTTGACCGGCATACGACTTGCACAATGTTCACGAACCACTCCCGCCAAGTCAAGCGAACCGAAAAACTTAAAATGCGGCATTGACTCTTGAAGTAAATCCTGTTTTTATCTGTGCCCCTTCGGGGTAAAAAATCTATGCACGCAGTCTTGGAAACCGGAAGCAAACAATATCGCGTCGCCACTGGCGATACGCTGCAAATCGAACGCCTCGAAGTTGAGGCCGGCAAACCTGTCACCTTTGACCGCGTGTTGCTCGTCAATACCGATGGTAAAGTTACTGTGGGTGCGCCCACTGTCACCGGAGCTACCGTCACTGCCGATGTCATTGAGCATATCCGCGGCGAGAAAAAGCTCACCTTCAAGATGAAACGCCGCAAAGGCTATCACAAAACCATCGGCCACCGCCAGGAATTGACAGTCGTCAAGGTCACCGGCATCAAGGCCTGATTTGAGGCCATCAACCATCAACACTCAACTCTCAACCAGTCATGGCACATAAAAAAGGTCAAGGAAGCGTCAAAAACGGGCGCGACAGCCACAGCAAACGTCTTGGAGTAAAGGAATACGGCGGCACACATGTCACCGCTGGCAGCATCATCATCCGCCAGCGAGGAGCAAAATTCGTCGCGGGAATCAACGTTGGCACCGGTCGCGATTGGACACTGTTCGCCCTCAAGGACGGACACGTCAAGTTCGACCAGGAAGGCCGCCGCGTTAACATCGTGGCCTAAGCCGCCAATAACTGAGGTTTATCGTTTGCTTTTCAGGGGAGGCCACACGCCTCGCCTTTTTTGTTTTCAAACTCTTGTTCTTCTTCTTAAGCATAACCGTAATCCCCTTGTAAATTGGATTAAGATCAAGAACTCAACCAAATGTTTATTGACGAAATAAAAGTTTACGCCCATGCCGGACACGGCGGCAAAGGCGCCGTTGCATTCCATCGCGAAGCCTACATCCCCAAGGGCGGCCCGAGTGGCGGCAACGGAGGTCGCGGCGGCAGTGTAATCCTTCAGGCCGATCACGACCTCAACAACCTGGTTGGGCAGTTCTACCAACCACGTCTGATTGCGAAAAGTGGAGAAGGCGGGATGGGAAAGGGCTGTGACGGTCATGCAGGCAAGGACATTGTCGTCAAAGTCCCGTGTGGCACGCTCGTGTGGCGTCTGCCATCCGCTCCAAAGCCCGAGCATGGGGAAGACGAATCTGAAGAGGCCGACACTGAGGACGGCCCGGTTCTCCAGAGCAGTACCGCCAAGCGCCCGATCATGCGCCGCTCGGGCATTGCAGTCGCACAGGAAATTGATTTCAGCAAGGAAGCGGACACCGCCCAAGCTGCTGCCGAAGATCCGACCAAAGGTGAACTCGTTGTTGATCTCACCACTGACGGCCAGCAATTTGTCCTCTGCAAAGGTGGACGCGGCGGGCTTGGCAACCGCAACTTCGCCACCGCGCGCCATCAGACGCCGCGTTTCGCGCAACCAGGTGAACCAGGCGAAGAAGGCGAATTCCTCCTTGAGCTTCGCATCATGGCGGAAATCGGCCTCGTTGGATATCCGAATGCCGGCAAATCCACGTTGCTTACGGCAATCTCACGTGCCCGGCCAAAGGTCGCGGCGTATCCGTTCACCACGCTTCATCCACAGATCGGCATTGTGGAATACCCCGACTTCAAGCGACTCACCGTTTGTGACGTGCCCGGGATCATCGAAGGGGCGCATCAAAACGTCGGCCTTGGTCACGCCTTTCTCCGTCACATCAAACGTTGCAAGGCGCTTGTCATCTTGGTGGACATGGCCGGCACTGACAACCGCGCGCCGTGGGACGACTATCATCAGGTGTTGAAGGAGCTTGAACTCTACGATCCGGCGCTTCTTGAGAAACCCCGCTACGTTGTCGCCAATAAAATGGACGAAGCCGTGGCGGAGGAGAACCTCAAGAAATTCAAACGCAAGGTAAAGAAGACCTCCGTGCTGCCCATATCCGCCGGATTCGATCAAGGCATTGATCAATTCAAGAAACTCATCCGGGATGCTGTTGAAGAAGCCGAAGCCGCGTGAACTGCGGTTGCAATCGGAATAAGGACATTTCGAGTTTCCTTGCGTTGCTGCATTCGCTTGAACCGATACCAATGTACTCGCGGACAAGGCTGTCCGCGCCTCTTTTATCTCGTTTGTGGAAAAATCTGGTAGAGCAACAGGTAGATGATCACACCGGTGACAGAGACATACATCCAGATCGGCCATGTCCAGCGGGCAATCCTCTTGTGTGCGTCGAACCGCTCACGCAAGGCGCGGGTCGTCGTCATGATCACCAAGGGAACAATGGCAAACGCGCCGATCAGGTGGGTGAAAAGAATTGCCAGGTAAAAGGGTCGAAACCACACCGGATCAAGAAACCGGGTATGCGCCTCGCCGTAAAGCTGCTTCATCCTGTAGTGATAGGTAAGATAGCAAACCAGAAAAGCCGCCGAGGTCACGAGCGCGCTGATCATGCAGTTGCGATGGGCAATCTTGTTACCGCGCTTGATGAAGAAGTATCCAGTGGCAAGAAGGACCGCACTCAATCCATTAAGCGTGGCGTTGACGGCAGGGAGGTCGGAGAGACTCATTGTTCACGGTCGAGTTGCTGGATTGTGGCGATGATTGCGGGCTGAACGTTGGTCCATTCCACGCCCTCGCCGCCGGTTTCAAACACACCACGCATCCGGCCCTGTTTGTCCACGACAACAAAATAGGTGCTGTGAACGAACAGGTCGCTGTCGTCCTTGCGCTGCTCCTGCTTGATTTCCTCGGCTGAGAGCTTGAGTCCATCAATCGCCAACGCGCCCAACTGTATCTTCGTTCCGGTCAAAAACTGCCAGCGTGAAAAGTCGGCATTGAATCGCTCACCGTATTTTTTCAACACCTCGGGCGAATCGTATTCAGGATCGGTCGTGAGCGTGATGAGCTTTGCTCCACTTTTCCTGGGCAGGGCTGCCTGAAGCAGTTGCATGCGACGCGTCATCTGAGGGCAGGGGCCGGAGCAACGGGTAAAGATGATGTCGGCCACCCAGACCTTTCCGCGCAGGTCATCGAGCGCAACGACGTTGCCTGATTGGTTCGTCAGGGTGAACGGCGCAATCGTGCTGATGATGGGAAGTGTCCTGGTCCTGTTTGGATTAACTCGTGAGAGCACAAACGAGGCGCAGAGAATGACGATGATCAGCGCGACGCCCACCCAGATGGTCCGTGAAAGTTTTTCGGTTTCCGGTTGCATCATTTGTCAGTTGAAAAAAAGTTGCGCCGAACACGGGTTCGGCGCAAAGCAAATTCAGGTTGTTGCGCCGCGGTTATTCGAGGCTGCCACCGCCTGCGGGTACCGGAGTTTGAGAGGCCAGCCACTTGTCATAGGCTTCATTGCTTTCGACGATCACGAAGCCGCTGGACATGGTGGAGTGGCCGTTGCCGCAAAGCTGGGCGCAGTTGATTTGGTAGCGGCCTTCCTTCGAGGGCTGGAACCAGCACGGAATCCTCATGCCGGGGATCGCATCCTGTGTCAGACGCATGGCGATGATCTTGAATGAATGAATCACGTCCTTGGAACTCACATAACAGATCACCGGTTTGTTGATCGGTACATGCATCTCGGCAAACGAATTTTTCTGGATGTCATCCTTTCCGTCGGGATCACTGGGGTCAACGCCGAAGGGATTGTCGGCCGTGACAAACGTCATGCTCTGTTTACCGAACTTGCCGTCCTTGCCGGGGTAGCGACAGTTCCAGGCAAACTGCTGGCCTACGATCTGAATCACGGTGGCTTTATCTGCATCGGGAATCTTCGTTACGTCCGACGCCTTATTCCACATGGGAATGGCGAAGCCGATCAGAATCACCAACTCCGCAATGATGACTGCGAACTCAATATAGGACGACATGTGGCTTTTCGTGCCTGCGTGGTCAGCTTTTGGATTCCGCTTGGCGTTGAAGCGCCAAAGGCAATAAACGAAATAGCTGAACCATCCGATGAACAGCGCAATCATCAGCCAATGGATGTAAATTATCAGGTCGTCCACGGGCGTGCCATTCTTGTCGGCGGCAAGAACGGGCAGGTGCAGAAGTTTATGAAAAAAGTCGGTCATCGTTTTATCTCAGGTTGAATTGAATTTGTTGCGTCATTCTCCAAGGCCGAGGAGCGACGCGCCACATGAACAAAGAACAGCGTCACGGCGGACAGAACGCAGCAAACAAAGACGAGCAGCGTCATGATGCCCCAGTTCATGCCTTGAGCCATCGGCGAGTCCGAAGCGCCATAGCACGTAGCGCAACCGAGGGCGGGGCGGCTTGCCGCAAACACACAAAGCGCAGCGACGAGGATTATGTTTTTCAACCGGGTGTTCACAGGTAACTGATGTTTTTAAGTTTCTTCAGGAAGAAGCCTTCGTACACAAGCAAGCCAAGACCGACTGCAAATGACACGATCGCGTAGATCATATCGCTTCTTACCTGAACTTCGTTGTAAGCCCGCAACATCCAAGCTCCAAATCCGAAAGCGAGCAGACTCGCGGCCGTGATAAAAATGACGTGAAAGGCTTTTAGTGACATAATTCAATGCGTTACCGTGTTTGGCGGCACATCCGCATAGGCGCTCAATGTGATGAACATGAGCCCGATAAAGAAGAAGGCCGTGAATCCAAGGATCACGTAGATCATCTTCTTCTCCGAAATCAGGTGCATGAAGTAACACGCCACAAGAGACGCCTTGATGACGGCGACGAACAGCGCTATGCCTATCGTCACCTTGATGCTGTCAAAGTGGACGGCGTTGAGTCCCACGGTGATGACCGTGCCGACAAGCAGCGCCAGGAATACACCAATGTAAATCTTGACGTGCTTTGCCACTTCCTGCGGCGAATGTTTGTGCGCTTCTGTTGAGTGGGAATGGTCGCTCATATGTTCAAAGGAGATAGATCACGGGGAACAGGAAAATCCACACCAGGTCAACGAAATGCCAGAACAGACCGGACACTTCGACACGGTTCATGTAACGCTGAGGGTCCGTCTTCCACATCTTCGCGCCCGGACCCCAGATGTAAAAGATCACAATCGCCCCGCCGAGCACGTGCAGACCATGGAGACCGGTCAGCGTGAAGTAAATTGCGAAGTAGGTACTGTGCGAGGGCACGAACGCGGAGAGGCGCTTGACGTCGCTGGCCTTGATTTCGATTTCCTCGTGAGACGCTCCGGCGGATTCCTTGCGTGCATGGGCGAGTTCCTTCGGGGTCATTGTGTAGTGGAACGCGTCTGGAATCATCTTGAATGATTCAACCGGCGGTACGGCTGCCTTGATGACCTTGCCGTCCTTGTCCTTTTCCTCCGGAGTTCCCTTGAGGCGCTTGGTGTTCCAAAAATACTGGTGGTGTCCCTCGTATTCAAGATGGCCGATGATGCGGTCGGTTTCGACCTCTTGATGACCATGTTTCACCTTGATCTTGTGATTCAACCAGACCTCATGGTGGAGGAATTTCTCCCGATATTCGTACGACTTGATGCCGAGGAACGCCAGCGCGCAAAGGATCGTGATGGCCTGGTAAAATTTATAACGGCCAAAGTTGCCAACCTGCAACGATGCCCAGCTTAAAACGACCGTCACGGACGATGTGATGAGAACAGCGGTGTTGAACGTACCGATGGGAATATTCAACAATCCGTGAACCCAGGTGCCCTCCGGTGCGCCGACGCGCAACAGGATGTAGGCTGAGAACAACGCGCCGAAGAGCATGACTTCCGACGCCAGGAACAGCCAGATGCCGACCTTGGAGTTGTAGATACCCGTATCCGGGCGCGGTTTGGATGTATATGGTATTTCCATGTGTGCTGGTGTTCGAAATCAAGCCTGGTTTTGGGGAACAAAATCCTTCGCTGCACCAGGCAGGCTGTAGTCATACGGCCCGCGCACAACGATTGGATCCTTGTCGAAGTTGCCATGCGGAGGCGGGGTGGGCGTCTGCCATTCGAGCGTCGTGGATTCCCATGGGTTGTCGCTTGTGACTTTCTTCCCGTTTTTTATGCTCCAAAAGAGATTTATGATGAAAGGAATCTGGCAAAGGCCAAGGCAGACCGCCCCGATTAGAATGATCTTGTGCATGTTCATCACGTCCGCGCCCAAGCCGCCGATTGCGCCAGGATTCTTGAAAGTTGAGTAGTTCAATCCTCCGTCCGCCATGCGCCGTATCATGCCCGCCATGCCTTGTATGAACATCGGCTGAAAGACGACGTTCATGAAAATGAAGGAACCCACGAAATGAACCTTGCCCCAGAATTCACTCATAAACCGGCCTGTCATCTTCGGGTACCAAAAATATATGCCGCCGAGCAGCGCGAAGATTGTCCCAGGTGCTACGACGTAGTGAAAATGAGCTATGACGTAGTAAGTGTCATGCAGGTGTAAATCTGCCGCCGCAAAGCCCAGCGGCAATCCTG
This sequence comes from uncultured Bifidobacterium sp., assembly GCA_964429665.1. Taxonomy (GTDB): domain Bacteria; phylum Verrucomicrobiota; class Verrucomicrobiia; order Limisphaerales; family JADLHS01; genus JADLHS01. Next base: position 296 of record CAYSDO010000092.1, on the reverse strand, counting down.
TAAGACCGCCGATGCCAAACATGGGCAGGAACGCCAGCGCAAACAGCATCGGCCCCATGGCGGAGAGCGTTTGCCTGACTCCGGGCTCCGAAAGCGCCAATTGCGGCCGCGCCAGCAGCTTGATCTTCGCCAACTCGGGAATCTGGATCAGCCATTGCACCACGCCCGAAGCCAATACGGCCACGCTCATCCAGAGCACGGCTTTCGGTATCCACTCCGAGGTTGCACTGGAATCCGTGGGCCGCGTCAGGAACAAACCCACCAGCGCCCCGATCCAGATCACGTTGGCGATCGCG